>NZ_JBWKCA010000018.1:0-176586 GCF_056436715.1 Streptomyces sp. NPDC043176 | reverse complement strand
AGACTTCCTCCACACCTACAACCACCACCGCTGCCACACCGCCCTCGACGGACACCCGCCCATCACCCGCGTCAACAACGCTGCGGGTCAATACAACTAGGACCAGCGCTGGTTCTCGCCCCAGTGGCAGTCCCACTGGGTGGCCGGGGCGCCGTTGTCGGTGCGCCAGCCACCGATCTCCAGGCACTTGCCACTGTTCACGTTGACCAGGGAGAAGTGGTGGTTGCTCGTGGACACGGTCCACTGCTGGTTGGCGCCACCGTGGCAGTCCCACTGACCGATCTGGGCTCCGTTGGCGGTGGACCAGCCCTTGACCTCGAGGCACTTGCCGCTGTGCGCGTTGTAGACGAGGTTCCCCGCACCGTACGGGACCGCGGCCCACAGTTGGTTGTTTCCGTCGTGGCAGGCCCACTGGTTGACGCCGGCTCCGTTGTCGGTGGACCAGCCACCCACTTCCAGGCACGCGTTGCTGTTGAGGTTGACCATCCTGCCCCACTGGGACAGGTCGACGGCGGAGGCGGGGGACGCGGGCAGGGCGAGGGAGATGAGCAGGGCGCCGCCGGCGGCGCCCAGGACACGGCGGGGGTTCTTGGCTGTGATGAGTCGCATGGTGTTCTCCTGGAGGCTGGTGGTGGACTAGGCCCAGACCTGGTTGTCGCCGCCGTGGCAGTCCCACTGGGCGGCCGGGGCGCCGTCGTCGGTGCGCCAGCCACCGATCTCCAGGCACTTGCCACTGTTCACGTTGATCAGGCGCAGGACGCCTTCGCCCAGGACCTCGGTCTTCCACTGCTGGTTGGCGCCGCCGTGGCAGTCCCACTGACCGATCTGGGCTCCGTTGGCGGTGGACCAGCCCTTGACCTCGAGGCACTTGCCGCTGTGCGCGTTGTAGATCAGTCTTCCCTCGCCGTGGGGGACCCCGAGCCACTTCTGGTTGTTTCCGTCGTGGCAGGCCCACTGGTTGACGCCGGCTCCGTTGGCGGTGGACCAGCCGCCCACCTCCAGGCACTTGGCGCTGTTCCAGTTGGCCAGCCAGTACCACTCGGACAGGTCGGCGGCGGAGGCGGGTGAGGCGGGCAGGGCCATCGAGATGAGCAGGGCGCCGCCGGCGGCACTCAGCACGCGGCGGACGGTTCTGATGGGGTTCAGGTGCACGAAGGTTCTCCTCACATGGACGATCGAACTTGCTTTTCGCCCACATCGGGCGCATGGGCGAGATGTCAATCGCGTCGCCAAAGCGCCGATTGCGCGGACCGGAAGCAGACCGGATCGCGGGAATGCGATCCTGGGCGTGGCGCACCGCTACTGACGGGCCAGCACTCGATTAGACACTTTCGGGGGGCGGCCGCAATGTGCGATCAATGCACGGCCACTCCACATTCCGTGCAGGGTTCGTCCCACCCCTCCGTACGGCTCTCCCTTGCGCGCTGTACCAGCTGTCCAGTTTCCCGCCTATCCGCTGGTCAAAGCCGCTCTGCGTCCGTCACGCATCCATTCGGTGCAAGCGCCGCCGATTGCGGGCTCTCCCCTGTGAAGCGACGGTTCTCGGCCAACACTGTGACGAGTCGGCGAGCGGTGAACCGGGCGGTGGGCTGTGGAAAAGACCTGCCTCGAGCGGGGAGAGAAGGAGAGGGTTTCATTTGAGCCACAGAAGAATCCCCCTTTACAAAACGGGGTGCTCGACAGTTAGCGTTCGGGGCGCCTCAGGGGGGAGGCAACGCACCACGTCTCCGCCCTCCGGCGTGCCCTCACCCGGGCCGAACGAGCAGGGAAAGGAGAATCTGATGAGCACCCGACGCAAGAAAGCGGCCGGCCTGATGGCAGGTGTCGCGCTCCTCGGGATCGGCGGCATCACGCCGGCGAACGCGGGCGTCACCGCGGAAGGCCAGTTCGAGTCCCACATCTCGTGGTGGACGGCTCCGACGGAGTCCCGCCGCTGGTGGGACAACAACGACACCTGGGACTACACCGGCATCTACTTCCAGGGCTGCCGGTCGGACGACGACTACCGGGGCTACAACTACGCGTCGCTGCGCCTGTGGAAGGACATCTCCGGCGCTCCGGACCGCAGCAAGGGCACCCGCGACAACTACTGCGGGTGGGTCGACTACGGCGACCCGGATGACCCGGGCAACTACTACTTCGCGCTGGCGGACGTCGGCAACGGCGACTACATCAACATCGACTACGTCAAGGTCGCCTGGTAGTCGCGGGCCGGATCAGGGGTCGGCTTCCGACCCACGAGAGTGCCGCCCGGTGGGGGCGGCACCACACACGAAAGAGGGATCAAGTGAAGATCGGTTTGAAGGCATGGGCCGGCGCGATGGCAGGCGCCGCGCTGCTGGGTACGGTGTCGGTGGTTCCGGCGCACGCGGCAGAGGGTCAGTTCGAGTCGTACATCAACTCGTGGCGGGCCGGTAACGAGTCGCGTCGCTGGTGGGACAACAACGACACCTGGGACTACACCGGCATCTACTTCCAGGGCTGCGAGGCGGACGGCGGCGACGGGTTCAACTACGCCGGGCTGCGCCTGTGGAAGGACGTCTCCGGCGCCCCGGACCGTTCCAAGGGAACCAGGACGAACTACTGCGGGTGGGTCGACTACGGCGACCCGGACGATGCGGGCAACTACTACTTCGCGCTGACGGACGTGTCCAGCGGCACGTTCATCTCCGTCGACTACGTGAAGGTCGCCTGGTAGTGCGGTCGTCGAACTAGCAGTACGAGGGTCCCGGTGGATTCAGCACCGGGACCCTCTCCCGTCCACTGTCCCACGACCAAAGCCATCCCGCCGGCAGGGGGGTGGCGGATTGCGCGTCCGTCCATGACTCTGGTTTTTGACCATGTTTCGTTCCGATACCGGCGCAAGACACCCGTTCTCCACGAGTTCAGTCTCCGGATCGATGAGCAGGCCACGGTCCTCCTCGGGCCGAACGGAGCCGGCAAGTCCACGCTGATGGGCATCGCCGCCTCGCACCTGACCCCCGCCTCCGGGTCGGTCACCTTCGACGGAGCCACGGCGAAGGGCCGTCACCAGGCCGCCTATCGCGAACGCGTGGCGTGGATCCCCCAACGGATCGATCCCATGCCCGGGCTGACCGTGCGCGAGCAGGTCGCCTACGCGGGTTGGCTCAAAGGCATGCCGAAAGACGCGGCGTGGAGAGCGTCCGAGGACGCGCTGCGCCGCGTCGACCTCACCCGTCTCGCCGAGCGAAAGAGCAACCAGGTGTCCGGCGGGCAGCTCCGCCGCATGGGAATCGCGGGGGCACTGACCCACCGCAGTGAACTGATCCTGATGGACGAGCCGACCGCCGGCCTCGACCCCACGCAGCGCCTGGTGTTCCGAAAGCTCGTCGACGACCTCGCCGGCAGCGTGCAGGTGATCGTCTCCACGCACCAGACCGAAGACCTCGCCGACCTGTATACGCAGGTGGTCGTCCTCGCCCACGGCGAGATCTCCTTCCAGGGCAGCCCCGCCGACTTCCACGCCCTCGCACCGACCGCCGCAGGCGGGCGCGGGCAGGCCGAAGCCGCCTACGCGACACTCGTCGGACGGGAGATCTGACCGATGCGTACCACCACCCTCCTGCGGTCGTCCTCCGCCGGACTCATGCTCGTCTTCCTCGCCGCCTACGTCCTGCTGCTCCTGTCGGAGCCGATCACCCTGGGCACCGTCCCCGGTTACGGGCCGTCCGTCCTCGGCAACGCCTCCTACACGATCCCGTTCGCCGCGGCCGCGTGCGCGGCAAGCGGCGCGTGGGAGAGCGCACGCCTCCGCCGGGGCAACATCTTCGGGCAGGCTCCCTCCCGCGGTCGCCTCGCCATCGCGCTGCCGCTCCTGGTCCCGGTGTGGGCCATGGGCGTGGTGGGGATGCTCATCGCGGTCGGTGTCGCGGTCTCGGCCGCGGGAACGCTTCCCTCGTTCTCCCACCTGGGCATGTTCGTGGTGTACGCGCTGCTGATGGCGGCCGCCACGCTGGCCGGGTACCTCCTGGGCGGGCGCCTTCCGCAGCTCGCGGCTGCGCCGCTGGCGATGGTCGCCGGGTTCTGCCTGACCGCGTTCCCCGGATCCTGGGACACCCCGTGGCCCCGCCACCTCGTGGCCGGCGCCTACGACAGCTGCTGCTCGGTCGGCTCGGTCATCGACCCCATGGCCGTGTGGGCCCCGCTCCTGTTCGCCGGCGGGATCGTCACCGCGTGCCTCCTCGCGATCGCCCGGTCCAGCCTCTGGAAGCCTGTGACCGTCCTGGTCGCCGCGTCCGTGGCCTCGGGCTTCCTGGTCGCGCACATGGACTACGACCCGGTCCTCGACCGGAACCCCGACGCTTTGGTCTGCGACGGCGCCGGCGTCCCGGAAGTGTGCCTGTGGCCCGAGACTCCGGAACGCGCCCGGATCGCCGCGACCACCCGCGCCTACAGCGGACGCCTGAAGGACGCCGGCCTTCCCGTGCCGTCCTCCCTCACCCAGAACCGCGTCCTCAGGCCCGGACAGGCCGGCTTCGGAGGCAGGGGTCAGGTACGCGAGCAGGACATCACCGTCAACCTCGCCAACACCCTGCTGCCCCCCATCCCCACGTGCGCCCGAATCAGTCACAGGTACCCGGCGTTCCCCGCACGGGGACCGCTCACCGCATGGCTGACCGGCATCGCCACCCACGCCCCTCCGGCACCGGTCCCGGGCCGGGTCTCCCCCGACGACGCCAGGCTCGCCGGGAGGGTCCTCACGCTGCCCTCCGATCGTCAGCGTGCCTGGTACGACACGAACCGGGCCGCACTCGCCGGCTGCGACCAGAAGCCGGCCCTGAACCCTGAAGGAGCAGGCCGGTGAACTGGTGGGCCGTATCCCGTGACGTGCCCACCCTCGCCGCCGTCACCGCCGTGACGGCCGGCGCAGGCCTGGCATTCGGACAGAGCGTCCTCCCTGTACCCGCGATGGTGGGCGGGGCAGGGCACTTCCTTCTCGCGGCACTGATCACCGTCGTCCCCGCCGTGACATGGCTCGCCTTCACCGGCCGTGCCCGGGGCGCCGGCGAAGCGGTCGCCGTGCGGGCGGTCCACCGCTTCGACACCTTCCTCGCCGTCGGCTGCGCGACCCTCGCCCTGAGCATGGCCGTCCTCGGACACTTCGCGGGCGCCGAGCCGGTGGCCCTGTCGATCGGCCGGAACACCGCCTTCTACCTCGGCCTGGCACTCGCCCTCAACCCGCTCACCGGCGCGCGGATCGCAGCCCCGGTCCTCACCGCTGTACCGCTGGTCCTCGCCGTCGGAGGATGGAAGAGCGGCGGCGGCATCGCGCAACCGTGGGCTGTCGTCCTGCACCCGGCAGCCAGCACGGCCGCCCTCCTGGCCGGCGTCGTGGTCCTGGTCGCCGGGGCCGCGTTCAGCAGCCTCAAGCCGCCGCGGAACGCTTCTGCCTGACCGATTCAGCGGGTGGGGTGACAGATGGAGCGTCACCACCGGCAGATCGGTCGACGAGGTTCTCCACCCGGTGCGTACCCGCGTTCACAGGGGATCTCGGGCCGCGCAGGCCCCCCGGAAGTCCGACAGGGTCGCCGCGGACAGGGCCCGTGAGCAACGGACCCGTCCACGACCCCCTGCGCTGGTACGGGGTGTGCCGCACGCCGACCCGGCGAAACCGGCAGCCGGGCCGCCCGCCTGCGCCGGGCCTCATACGGCCGGCCGGCGGCTTCCTCCAGACCATGGACCGCCTCACGTGACCCGGCACCCACTACACGCTCGTGACCGCACGCGACCGCGTCTCGAACTCGCCTGGGCGGCCGGTCCGCTGGGCTTCGAGCCGGACGAGTACCGCGAGACCTGTGCGGCGGCCGGCGGCCCGGGCGCGGGGGCGGGGGCGGGCCCGGGGGCCCCGGGGCCTCCCCCGTGCCCACCCGCTCGGCGCGGCCGCACAACGGGGCGGTCAGGAGTAGACGCTCGTCCAGTCTCCGCTCTGCTGCGTGGGCACCGACACGATCGTGTCACCGTAATACGTGGCGAAGGAGCAGGAGTTGTTCCGGTAGAAGGTGACCCTGGCCTCTCCCCTCCACCACCAGCCGCTGATCCAGGTGTCCCGGCTCGGCGTGACGAAGCAGCCCGACACCGATTCGCCGTTCTGGTTGTAGCCCTCGATGCGGATGGAGTAGACGACGGTGCTGGTGTCGTGGAAGTGGATCTGCTGACCGTTCGATCCGGCGACCGACTGACCTGCAGAACCCAACACCCCCGCGACGGCCAGGGCAGCGGCCCCGACGGTGGTGGCGACCTTTTTGCGCAAGCTCATGCATCCCCCATTAGGACGGATCTCGGATACCTCCTCGCGGAAAGCGAGAGGCAGGGAGACTCGGCTGTCACAGGCCGCTGCCACTGTCGGTGGCACGCGGAGAAATCGACGCGCCTCGCCGGACTGTCGTCCCGTGGCTCCGTTCACACCGTGACGCTGTCTCCAGCGGAGAATGTAGGTCCGCGCAGTCCGTGGTGGTGTGCGTGGCGTGCAGGGTTTCCGTCCCCTGCGTGCCGCTGCTCCCCAGGGAGAACGTTCGGTGTTCGGTAGGGGTGATCCCGTAGACCTCGCGGAATGCCCGGCTGAAACCGGTGGGGCTGGGGAAACCCCAGCGGGCCGCGATCACCTGAACGGGCCGGCTGCTCAGTTCTCCGCATGCGAGGTCGGCATGGGCGCGCTCCAGCCGGCTTCGGCGGATGCGGGCCGCGATGGTCAGAGGCTGGTCGGCGTAGAGGTTGTACAGATGCCGCAGGGACATGTTGTGCCGGTCGGCGATCATCCGGGGAGTCAGCCCGGGGTCGCCGAGATTGTTCTCGATGAAGCGGTGGATCCGCTGCAGTGTCTCCTGGGCACGGGCCTCGGCGGGCGCCTCGCCGGGGTCACCGAGCTGCCGCGCGAGGAACGCGGTGGCCAGTTCGAGAGCGACGGAACCCATCCCGTTCAGCTCCTCCGGACGACAGCCCGGGCCGTACGAGAGCAGCGTCTTCAGGAAGTCGGCGAGGATCGCCCCGGACCCCTCGTGCGCGGCCAGGCTCTGCGCGAGGAGGCGGTCCAGACGATCCGACCGCAGCGCCAGGGCCTGACGGGGAATCTGCAGGACCACCGACTCGATCTGCTCGCCGGTGCACTCCCCCTCGCTCGGCCGTGAGGTGTCGGTCAGCACGAGTCCTCCCGCGACGACCGATTCGTTGCGTCGCTGGGAGATGCGCAAGCCACCTTGCGTGATGAGGGCCAGCTGCAGGTGCTCGGGATCGCCACGCCGGACGTGAGCCGAGGTGCGGCGCGAGAGCACCGGCGAGGAAGCCACAGCTGCCAGGCGCACCACGCCGAGATCCAGGTAGGTGATGCCCGCCCGGAAGCCGGCCGCATGCCGGGTACTGAGCATGATGGGCATCACTTCGGTGGACACCGTTTCACAAAACCAGTCGAACCTGTCCTCACGCGCCGCGACAGCACCTGACGCAACCGGCAATTCCATGCGATCCCCCGTACTTCGATTCAGCAGCGCACCAGCCCCTGCCGGGTTGTCGCACCGCCGTGCTTCACCCCAACCGCGCCGCGATCATTATCAAGCACCCGCCTTCGAACACGCGTCCGTCCCGAGGCGGAAGTCGCCGCCGGAGCGGGCCGCCACCGGGTCCCAGCCGTTCACCCGTGACCCCGGAGGGACGGGAACGCTCCAGAAAGCTTCGGCCGTCGTGCTCACGCGGGCGGGCGGGATCCCGGCCCACGGCGACCAGCGCACGGCCTGGGAGGCCGGCCGCAAGCCGGAGTTCCCGAACCCCGAGCACCGCTGACCGGCGGCTGACCTGCGGCGACCTGGGCGGACGCCCCTGGGTCGCGACCGGTCGGCGAGGCGGCCGCCTCGTCGGGTTCTCCAACAGACAGACCTGATTTGGGTTTGTCGGAGAATCATCAATACGATCCGGCGATGATCACGAGAAAACGCTTGGCGACCGGGGCCTGCGCGCTGCTCGCCGCCCTGAGCGTCGCGCTCCTGCCGACGGGCGCGGCCGCCGACGAGCCGGCCAAGGAATCCCCCAAGGTCGAGCTGGTACTCGACGTCAGCGGCTCCATGCGGGCCAAGGACATCGACGGCAAGTCCCGGATGGCGGCGGCCAAACAGGCCTTCAACGAGGTCCTGGACGCGGTGCCCGAGGAGGTCCGGCTCGGCATCCGCACCCTGGGCGCCGACTACCCCGGCCAGGACCGCAAGCGCGGCTGCAAGGACACCCGGCAGCTGTACCCGGTCGGGCCGCTGGACCGGACCGAGGCCAAGACCGCGGTGGCCACCCTGGCCCCGACGGGCTGGACGCCGATCGGGCCGGCGCTGCTCGGCGCGGCCGACGACCTCGGCGACGACGGGGCGACCAAGCGGATCGTGCTCATCACGGACGGCGAGGACACCTGCGCTCCGCTCGATCCCTGCCAGGTGGCGCGGGAGATCGCGGCCAAGGGCATCCACCTCGTCATCGACACCCTGGGCCTGGTGCCCGACGCCAAGACGAGGCAGCAGCTCACCTGCATCGCGGAGGCGACCGGAGGCACGTACACCTCCATCCACCGCACCGAGGACCTCTCCCGGCGCGTCCGTCAGCTGGTCGACCGCGCGGCCGACCCGGTCGTCACCCCCGTGGCCACGGAGGGCGCGGCGCGGTGCGACAAGGCCCCGCAGCTGAAGCCCGGCCTGTACACGGACCGCGAGTCCTTCGGCGAGCACCGCTGGTACCGGGTGGACCTGCTGCCCGGTCAGGAACTGCGCGCCTCCGTCAGCGTGTCGGCCGACCGGGCCGTCAACGACGACTACGGCGTGCTGCTGCGGGCCGTCACGCTGCACGGCCGGGAGATCGTCCGCGGCTCCGAGGCGGGCGACGGGCGCACGGACGTGATCTCGACCGGTCTGCGCTACCCCAAGCCGGACCTCGACGACGGGCCCGGGGACGCCAAGCCGGCGGCCGAGACCGTCTGCCTCCAGGTGAGCAACTCCTTCTCCGCGCCGCCGTCGGTGAAGACGACGCCGGGCATGCCCATCGAGCTGACGGTGGACGTCGTCGACGGTCCCTCGACCGCCTCCGACGTGGCCTCGTTCGGCCTCGGCCGCGGTTGGTGGCTGCTCGGCGCGCTCGTGCTCGTCGGATTCCTGGCCGGTCTGGTCTGGGGCTGGCTGTCCCGCTGGCGCGTCGCTGTCTGGAGGACCCACTGATGCGTACCGTACGCATGCTCGCCACGGCCGCGCTCGCGGGCGCCGCCCTGCTCGGTCTCGCGGCGCCCGGCGCTCTGGCCGACTCCCCTTCCGCCACCGCGGACCCGAGCGCGAGCGCGGGCACGGGGTCGGGCCCGACGGAGGCCGGAACCACGTTCCGCACCGCCGCCCGGTTCCTGCCGGGGCAGCAGGCCACCGCGCAGGCCGCCACGGGTGACTACCTGTACTGGGTGTTCCCCGCGGACACCGGACAGCGGCCGACCGTCAGGGCGACGGTGACGCTGCCCGAGGCCGCCCTGCGGCACGGGCCCGCCACCTGGCGGATCGACGTGTACGACGGCCTGCGGAGGCGGCAGCCGTGCATGTACGGGATGCAGTCCCGTACCGCCGCGCAGGAGGCCGCGACCGCAGAGCTGGCCTGTGTGCTGCGGCCGGTCCGCGCGTCGGCCGACGCCTGGGCGAACGACCCGCTGCCCGGCAGCTACTACGTCCGCCTCACCGTCACCGGCCTGCCGGAGGAGGACCTCGGACAGCCGTTCACGGCCCGGATCGGGGTCGACACCGTCGACAAGGGCGGCGCCTACGCCACCGACGGGTCGCTCGGCGCGCCGCTGGTGCCCGGCGCCACCACCGCCGACCAGGCGGAGGCCGACGAGGAGGCGGGCCGGCGCACCGCCGTCGAGGCCGCGGCCCCGGAGGACGGCTGGTCCTCCGGCTGGTGGTCCGACCGCTGGCTCTGGACGGCGGCGGGCGGCATCCTCGCCGCGCTCGCCGGCATCGGCGGGTACGTGCTGACGCGTGGCACGGGCCGCGCGCCCCGCGTTCCGCCCGCCGTCTGACCGGTCCCCCTCGCGACGCGGGCCCCCACCGTCCTCGGTGGGGGCCCGCGTCCGTCGCGTCGGGTCCGCGGTTCAGCCGTCACGGCGCCGGACGGGGAAGCCGTGGGCGCGGGCTCCCACCACGACGGCCACGACCGGGACGAGCAGGAGGAGCACGCTCCAGGGCAGGGCGCCCGCGCCGAGCAGGTCGAGGAGAAGACCGCCGGCCAGGCCGCCGGCCGCCATGGCCGCGTTCCAGAGGCTGACCAGCATCGTCTGGGCGGTGTCGGCGGCGTCCCCGCCCGCCTCGGCGACGGCCGTCTGCAGCAGGGTGGGCGCCCCGCCCCAGCCGAGCCCCCACAGGGCGGCGGCCACCAGGACGAGGGCGGTGCTCCCGGCCGGCACGGCGAGAGCGGCGGCCGCGACGGCGACGAGGAGCGTCCCGGCCAGCGTCAGGGCACGCAGCCCGCGGTCGATGTGACGGCCGGTCACCCCGATGCCGGCGAGCGAGGCGGCGCCGAAGACCAGCAGGACGAGTCCGGTGGAGCCGCCCAGGCCGACGTGGCCCAGGTAGGCGGCGACGTAGGCGTAGAGCACGGTGTGGGCCAGGACGAGGACGAAGGTGACGGTGAGGACCGGGAGGACGCCGGGGACCCGGAGGGTCCGGACCGCCGGGGCGCGGGCGCCGCGTGGTTCGCCGGGAAGGTCGGGGACGGCGAGCGCGATCCAGCCGAGGAGTCCGGCGGCGATCGCGGTCATCGCGGCGAAGGACGTCCGCCAGCCCGCGGCCTCGCCGAGGAAGGTGCCTGCGGGCACCCCCAGGGAGAGCGCGAGCGGGATGCCGGTCATCGCGACGGCGACCGCGCGGCCCTGGAGGTGCGCGGGGGCGAGTCGGCGGGCGTATCCGGCGAGCAGGGCCCAGGCGACGCCCGCCGCGACTCCGGCGAGGAACCGGGCGCCCATGGTGAGGGCGTACGAGGAGGAGGCGGCGGTGACGGTGTTGGCGGCGGCGAATCCGGCGACCGAGGTGAGCAGCAGGCGCTTGCGGCGCCACGCGGCGGTCCGGGCGGCCAGGGGGATCGCGGTGAGGGCGGTGCCGAGGGCGTAGACGGTCACCGACTGGCCCGTCGCGGCCTCGCCGACGCCGAGCCCGGCGCTCATCGCGGGCAGCAGGCCGGCCGGGAGGGTCTCGGTGAGGCCGGTGACGAAGACGGCGGTGGCGAGGGCGAGCAGGGCGGGGAGCGGCAACCGGCCTGTGGTCGCGCGGTGTTCGCCGGGTTCGGGCGCGCGGGTCACCGGACCGGCCGCCCCTGACGTGTCGTGGCTCATGCTCCGTATGCTCGAACCCTCACATCGATGTGAAGGTCAAGCGATCGCCCGGAGGGGGCTTCCATGCGGATCGGCGAGCTGTCGGAGCGCACCGGAACACCGCGCAGACTGCTGCGCTACTACGAGGAGCAGGGCCTCATCGTCGCGGACCGGCTGCCGAACGGCTACCGCGTCTACGACGAGCCGAACGTCGACCGGGTCCTGCAGATCAGGGGGCTCCTCGACGCCGGGCTGCCGACCCGCATCATCAAGCAGATCCTTCCCTGTCTGAACAAGCCGAGGATCATCCACTTCCCCGACGCGACCCCGGAGATGCTGGCGACGCTGGAGGACGAACGCGACCGGATGACCGACCGGATCCGCTGCCTGACCCGGAACCGGGACGCCGTGGCGGAGTACCTGGACGCGGTACGGGAGAAGCGCTCGGCCCCTTCGTCGTAGGGGGACACCTCCCGGACCTTGCGGTGGCGCCACCCGCACGGCCCTGCGGTCGTCGGGGCCGGGCTCGCGGTGGACGAAGCCGAGGCGGGAGGTGCGGTCCACCAGGCCCCGTCAGGCTGGACCCGGCGAGCCCCAGCGTGGCGCCGGGCCCGCCCGTCCCGGAGGGGCCGGGCATCAGCACGCAGAGCAACTGCCCCTGCTGCGGCGTCGGCCCGTACGCTCGGCCCGCGTCCGCGTAGACCGCGTTCACCGGAAAGGCGCCGCGCGCCGGCGCGGTCACCGCGCTCGTCGTTCCGCCATCGTCCTTCGCCATGCGAACGGAATGCCTTCGCGACACCAACGGATGGTCTTCGCGGTACGAACTACCGGTCATTCCATCCTGCGGGCGCCTTCGAGGACGGCCTGCCGGATCCGGTGGTAGGTGCCGCACCGGCAGATGTTCCGGATGGCGTCGAGGTCGGCCTCGGTGACCTCCCGGCCGGCCTCGCGCGCGCGGCGCACGGTCGCCACGGCGGTCATGATCTGGCCGGGCTGGCAGTAGCCGCACTGGGCGACGTCCAGGTCGAGCCAGGCGTCCTGCATCGGGTGGAGCTCGCCGTCGACGGTGTCGGCGAGGCCCTCGATGGTGGTGACCTCGTCGGTGGGGGCGAGGTCCTCGACCGGCACGGCGCACGGTGTGAACGCCTTGCCGTTGAGGTGGCTCGTACAGGCCCGGCAGACGCCGACCCCGCAGCCGTACTTGGGGCCGGTGACGCCGAGGACGTCACGCAGGACCCACAGGAGCCGGACGTCGCCCTCGACGTCGGCGGTGACGGCCTTGCCGTTCAGGATGAAGGTGTGCTGCGGCACGGGGACTCCAGCTCTCAGATGGTGCGGTCGCGGCCGTCGGTGGGCGAGGCCGGGACGGGCGGGACGGTCGGCAGGGGGGTGAAGGCGAGCGGCTCCGCGTGGTTGACGGGGAAGACCGTCGGCATCGTGCCGGTCGCCCGGCCGTAGGCGCAGGCGACGGCGGCCATCGCGCCGGCGACCGCCAGCTCGCCCGCGCCGCCCGGCTTGTCGCCGGTCGGGGGCATCACGATGATCTCCAGCTCGGGCGGGGTGTTCCACTGGCGGGTGTAGAAGTACTGGTCCCAGCTGCCTTCGAGGAAGTGCCCGTCACGCAGGTGGAGTCCGGACGTCAGGGTGATCGCGATGCCGTCGGCGATCCCGCCCATCATCTGGGCCTCCAGACCCCGCGGGTTGACCGCGAGACCGACGTCGACGGCGCAGACCACCTTGGTCACCCGCGGTCCGGTGTACGCGTTCGGGATCTTCCGGCCGGTGGTCCCGGGCCGGCAGTCGATCTCCGCGAGGACCGCGACCGCGGAGTGGTACTCGGTGTGGACGGCGATGCCCTGGGCCGTGCCGGCCGCCATGGTCCGGCCCCACTCCCCCACCTCGGCGACCTTGTCGAGGACGGCGCGGGCCCGCGCGTCCTTGACGAGCCGGCGGCGCAGCGCGTACCCGTCCTGGCCCATCCTCCTGGCCAGTTCGTCCATGACGAGTTCCTGGGCGCAGCGGACGTTGGGCGAGTAGATGTTCCGCATCGAGCCCGTGTTGAAGCCCTCGTCCGTCTCGGAGAGCAGCTGGGTGGTGACCCCGAGGTGGTAGGGGCTGATCTGGGTGAGCTGGAACATCGTCTGGGAGAAGGCGGCGTCCCCGACCGGCAGTCTGGCCGCCTCCGCCGTGAGGACCTCGCCGACGCCGTGGCCGAAGTCGGTGGCGACGGAGGTGTGGCGCTGCTCGTACGTGAGGACCTCGCCGAGCGCGTACGTGGCCCGTACCCGTGAGGTCGACATCGGGTGCGTACGGCCCTGCCGGAAGTCGTCGGTGCGGTGCCACATCAGCTTGACGGGCTTGCCCATGGCCCGGGAGACCTCGACGGCCTCGTGGGCGGCGTCGGCGAACAGCTTGCGGCCGAAGGAGCCGCCGCCCTCGGTGACGTGTACGCGGACGGCGCCGGGCGGCAGGCCTAGCTTGAGGGCGATCTGTTCCTGGGCGACGATCGGCGCCTTCAGCGAGGCCCAGATCTCCGCCGAGTCCCGGCGCACGTCGGCGATGGCGCAGTTGGTCTCCAGGGCCGCGTTGCTGGCGAAGTGGAAGGTGAAGCGGGCGTCGACGGCCTTGGTGAGGAGCGGCAGGGCCGGAACCACCAGCGGCAGTTCGGCGCGGCGGAGCTCCTCGAGGACGGTGGCGTCGGAGGCGCCCTCGGCGGTGCCGGGCCCCCAGGTGACGACCAGGGCCCGTACGGCGTCGACGCACTGGCCGAAGGTGCGGGCGCGGACCGCCACGCCGGTGGAGACGGTGACGACGTCGGTGACCCCGGGCATGGCCCGGACCTCGGCGAGGTTGGCCACCGATCGGACCGTGCCGTTGATGGTGGGCGGGCGGCACACCATGGTCGGCAGGGCGTCGGGAACCTGGAGGTCCATGGCGAACTTCTTGCGCCCGGTGACCGCGTCGAGCGCGTCCACCCGTCGCTGACCGGTGCCGACGACCCGGAAGCGGGCCGGATCCTTGAGGGTGACCTCCACCGCGGAGTCGGTGACGGCGGCGGCCCTGGCGGCGAGTTCGCCGTATCCGAGCAGCGCCCCGGTCGGGGAGAGGACGGCACCCGCCTTCGTGGTGAGGGTGGTGACGGCCTCGCCGAGGACCAGGGAGGCGGCCTGGAGCAGACGACCGCGCGCGACCGCGGCGGCGACCCGGATCGGCGTGTAGGTGGAGTACGTCGTGTTGGAGCCGCCCGTCAGCTGGTTGAAGAGCAGCTCGGGCCGCGCGTCGGCGAGGGTGACCTTCACCCTGTCCAGGGGAAGGTCGAGCTCCTCGGCGACGATCATGGCGCTGGAGGTGGTGACGCCCTGGCCGACCTCGGCGCGGGGCAGCGCGAAGTGGGCCGTGCCCTCGGCGTCGATGCGGATCGTGATGAGGTTGCTGGTGGGCAGCGCGGCGAGCGTCAGCAGCTCGTTCAGGTCGAGGAGTTCGGCCGGTCCCGGCAGCGACGGCACCAGCGCCGGCGCCGCGGCCTGTGCCTGCCGGGGCACGAGCGCCTCGGCGCCGATCTGCGCCGCCACCGTGAGGGTGGGCGCGGCGAGCACGTAACCGAGGAACCGGCGCCGGTCGATGCCGGGCCGGTCCCCGTCCGCCGGACTCGCGCCCCCGTCCCCGGTGCCGCTCGTGTGGTCGTCCCGCCCGGGGTGCCGCCTCGCCATTCGGTGTGCCCTTTCGCCATGACCCCGGCTTGCTACCGCCGGGTATCCTCAGGGCGACGATCATCGCTCATCCGGCGTACCTCCGGGAGCCGTTCGGCGCGGACGACGCCGTCGCAGGGGCCCGCCGTCGCCCGGGCCGCCCGACGCCCGCCGGATCCGCGGCCCGCGCCGGGCCCCCAGCGCCCGCCCGGCGCCCGAGCGGAGCTGCGCCCGGGAGACCCGCGCCCGCTGGCCGCCGCCCGCGATCAAGGCGTTGACGGAGACCATCGGGTCACCGCCCACCGAGCGGGCGATCAGCGCACCGATCACCAGCGGGCCGAGGGCCACCGCGAGAGCCGCACCGGTGGCGGTGACGTGCTGGAGGGGGCGGCTGCGCCGGGCTTCGGAAGTCATGCCCACAGTCCACCAGGGGGCGGCCGGCGGCGTATCGGTCGGCGTACTCAGGCGCGCGCATCCGGCTACTCAGACGCGGTGGGCGGGACGACTCCTCCGCGCGAAGGGACGGCTCCTCCGCACGCAGAGGCGGCTCCTCCGCACGAAGGGGCGGCTCCTCCGCACGAAGTGGGCGACGAGGGGTCCCGCCGCGGCGGTTCATCGGAGATCCTCGGAAGGTCGGACGTACGACGGAATCCCAGGGGACGACGGAATCCCGGGGGACGACGGGCGGAGGGGCACGACGATGACGATCGAGGCGACCGTGACGACCGGAACGAGCGCGACGGTCCGGCCGGCGGGGGGCGCGGTGCCCGCCGTCCTCGTGGTGGAGCACGAGCGGGAGGCCGGGCCCGGCCTCGTCGGCGAACACCTCCTGCGCACCGGACTCCGGCTCGACGTGGTGCGGGCCTGGCGGGGCGAGGCGCTGCCGCGAACGCTGCGCGGCCACGCCGGGTTGCTGGTCCTCGGCGGTTCGGCCAACTGCGAGGACGACGGGGCCGCGCCATGGCTCCCGCGGGTCCGCGCCCTCGTCCGCGAGGCCGTGGCCGACGAGGTGCCCCTGCTCGGGATATGCCTCGGCGGCCAGGTCCTCGCCCACGCCCTCGGCGGTACCGTCACACGACGGCCCCAGGGCCCCGAAGTCGGCGCCGTACCCGTGCGCCGGCTGCCCGCCGCCACGACGGACCCCGTACTGGGCGGCGTACCGGACGGCGCCCTCGCCGCGCAGTGGCACTGGGACGAGATAGACCGCCTCCCGCCCGGCGCCGTACCGCTCCTCACCGGCGACGACTGCCCGGTCCAGGCCTTCCGCGCCGGAACGGCGGCGTGGGGCGTGCAGTTCCATCCGGAGGTCGACGCCGGGACCGTCGCGGAGTGGGCGGCGGGCGACGGCGACGACGTCCGCGCCTCGGGCGGCTCCCCGGAGGCCGCGGTGGCGTCCGTACGGCGTGCGGAACCCGCGCTCCGCACGGTCTGGGGCGCGGTCGCCGAGGCCTGGGGCACGGTCGTCCGGGCCCGCGCCGGTACGGCTCCCGGTCGTCGGCACGGATACTGACCCGGTGCCGCCGCGTGCGCCCGGCGCGTCCGCTTGGCCGGGCGCGGACGGTGGGGTTGCGTGGCGGCGACCGTACCGTACGAGCGAGGAGCACCCCCGTCATGGCCGACTACCGCATCGAGACCGTCCGCACCGGTTACCGGAACTGGACCGCCCGCAACGACCGGGGGGCCGAGGTGCGCATGGCCACCGCGGACGACGCCGACGCCCAGCCCTCCTTCACCCCGGTCGAGTTGCTGCTCGCCGCCATGGGCGGCTGCGGCGGTCTCGTCGTCGACCGGACCGCGCGAGCCGTCGACCACGACGACCTGCGCATCGTCGTGGAGTCGGTGTCCGGCCCCGACGACGACGGCCGGATCGGTCGCATCAGGGTCAGCTACGAGTTCGACCTGCCGGACAACAACCCCAAGGCCGCGGAGGTGTTCGCCCGCGGCGTCCGCCTGACCCACGAGAAGTTCTGCACCGTCAGCCGAACCGTCGAGCACGGCGCGCGCGTCGAGGCCGTCCTCCCGGACGGCACCGTCGGCTTCGAGGGCTGACGCCCGGCCGCGCCCGGCCCGCGCCGCGCCCGTCCGGGCTCACTCCTCGATCGCCCCGCCGATCCGGCGCAGATGCCGCCGGAAGGTGTACGAGGCGTCCTCCTCCCGCCCCTTCAGGTACGCGTCGAACCGGGTCTGCTCCCTCAGTGTCTCGCCGGCCCTGATGCGGCGTGCCTGTTCGCGTTCCGTCCGGAAGATGTTCCGCGCGGTCGCCGACACGGCCTCAAGCCGGGCGCCCGCGACGAAGAGCACCCCGTCGTCGTCGGCGAAGACGAAGTCGTCCCCGCTCACCGCGAACCCTCCGAACCGCGCGGCCGTCAGCGCGTCCGCGTCCCGCTCGTCCAGCCGCACGGGACCGGGCGCGTGCCGGCCGTACGAGAACACGGGCACCCCGATCTCCACCAGGTCCGGGGTGTCGCGGTGCAGACCCCACACCACGACCCCGGCGACACCCGCCGCCTCCGCCTCCAGCACGGCGAGGTCTCCGATGCACGCCTCGTCCCGCCGCCCGCCGTTGTCGATCACCAGGACGTCCCCCGCCTCGGCACGCGCCAGGACCTCCAGGAAGACGTCGACGCTTCCGTAGTGCCGCACGGGCAACGCCCGTCCGGAGACCCGCTGCCCCGGCACGACGGACGAGATCCCGGCGGGCGCGGCCCGCAGCGGTTCCCCGAGGCGCACGCAGGCATCGGCGATCAGTGGCGTGGGGAGGTCGGCGAAGTCCATGGGCATCTGGCGGTCCTGTCCGTCCGTGGCGGGTGCGGTGGGCTGGGCCCGATGCTGGGAATGCCCCGTGCGGGGGGTGGTCATGCCTCGGCGGGCGTCGGTGGTGCCCGGGCCCTACACGGGCGCGCACGCCTCGCGGCCCCGGCGGCGGCGACGGCTGACGGGGCGCACGCCGGGTCCCGGACCGCCCTGGCGTACGGTCCGGGACCCGGCGCACGATCGATCATCGTGGCGCCCGGCCCGGCGGACCATGCACGGCGTGTGAAGAACGTGTGACACGGTCCGGGCCCGCCCCCTCGGGCGAACCGGGCGCCCCGCCTCAGTCGAGCCAGAGCTCGCGGACGCGGCGGAGCGGGTCGGCGACGATCCGCGGCTCCGCGTCCCAGACCATCGTGGCGCGCGTGTCGGCGGTGTAGCGCGGCCAGTCGTCGCCGGGGTCCTGGTCGGTGACGAAGGAGACCCAGGCGCGGTGCAGGGCGTCGGCGAGGGTACGGGGCGGCGCGTCACCGGCCGCCTCGCGTACGCCTTCGGAGTCGAGGACGTCGAAGGCGAAGGGCAGGTCGAGGCAGTGGAAGGCCAGGCCGGTGACCGGGGAGCGCCAGGTGAACTCGTAGAACCAGGTGGGCCGTTCGCGGGCGGCGCGGGCGTCCGCGACGGCGAGGTTCGGGGCGCGGAAGGTGGCGTCGGTCAGTGCCTGGCCGAACAGCAGGGCCTCGCCGTCGGCCGCGTAGGCCTCGGCGAACGCGCCGGTGCGGGCGGGGTCGAGACCGAGGCCGCCGAGCAGGACGGGGAGCGGCGGACCGTCGGGGCCGGGCGCGGGAACCATCGTGAACTCGTGCTCGGTGAAGCCGAGCAGCAGCGGGACGTCGGCGCCCGCGTCCCCCGCCGTCAGGGCGTCGCGCACGGGTACGGGGATCAGCTCGCCGTCCGCGAAGGGGGCGAGGGCCAGCATCGGCGGCAGGCCCTCGCGGTCCGGTCCGGGCTCCGCCAGGCGGTCCTGGAGGTCGAGGAGTTCCTCGTCGGTCAGGTCCCGCAGCGCCTCGGCGCCGGCCGGCATCCCGGTGCGCGCGGTGAAGAGGCGGGCCGCGGCGCGGGCCACCTCGGGACCGTCGGGGGTCAGGACGGCGCCGGAGACGGAGATACCGCCCCGGAACAGGCCCTTGGCGGCCGGGACGGCGAGCAGCGTCTGGACGGCGCCGCCGCCCGCCGACTGGCCGGCGATCGTCACCTTGGCCGGGTCGCCGCCGAAGGCCGCGATGTTGTCCCGCACCCATTCGAGGGCGGCGATCCAGTCCCGGACGCCCCGGTTGTCGGGAGCACCCTCCAGGTGGAGGAAGCCCTCGATGCCGAGCCGGTAGCCGAACGAGACCACGACGACGCCGTCGCGGTTGAACGCGGCACCGTCGTACCAGGGGCTGGCGGCCGAGCCGGCCACGTACCCGCCGCCGTGGATCCACACGAGGACCGGCAGGCCCGCCGCGGGGGCGGCGTCGGGCGTGAAGACGTTCAGGTTCAGGACGCCGGCGCCGGGGATCGAGGGTTCGGGGATCGTCGTCACCTCGGCGAACGGGCGGCGCTGCGCCGTCGGCCCGTACGCGGTGGCGTCGAGCGGCTCCGACCAGGGCTCCGGCGGTACGGGCGCGGCGAACCGCAGGTCGCCCACCGGCGGCTGCGCGTACGGGATGCCCAGGAAGCGGAGGCTGCCGTCGGCACGGCGCTCGCCGCGTACGGGCCCTCGGGCGGTGGTGACGGTGGTGCTCATGGGGTGCTGCTCCTTCTGCACGGGGCGCCGCGGGACCGGGAAGGGCCGGGGGCCGGGCAAGGAGCGTGTCACCGCTCACTTACACGTGTCAATCCCGCCACCCCGCCCCTCCTTCCTTCCGTCGCCCCGCCTCTTCCTCCTTCCGCCGCCCCGCCTCGCTCCCCGCCGCCGGGAGGCGGTCGCCGCGCGGGAGCAGCAGCGGGGTGGCCAGGAGCAGGACGCCCGCCAGGGCGATCGCGGCCCGTGGGCCGACGAGGCCGGCGAGGAGGCCCCACGACGCGGTCAGCGCCGCCACCGAAGCCTTCGCGGTGACCGACCAGGCGGTCAGCGTCCGGGCGACCCGGTCGGTCGCCGTCAGCTCGAGGCGGCGGGCCGCCAGCAGCGGGTTGAACACGGCCGCGCAGGCGATCAGCGCGAACTCCACACCCATCACGAGCAGCAACCCCGTGACGCCGGGGTGCACGAAGGCCAGGCCGACCGGCCAGCACACGCGCAGCACACCGGCGACCCGCAGCACCCGGTGCCCCCCGTACCGCGCGGCGAGGGGCCGTGCCAGTCGCGAGCCGACGAGCCCGCCCAGGCAGGGGACGGCGAAGGCGAGGCCGTACTGCCACGGCGCGAAGCCCAGCGGCCCCAGCATCAGGACGGCCAGCAGCGGCGCGGTCGCCATGATCAGCCCGTTGACGAGCACCGCGTTGAGGAAGAGCGGACGCAGCAGCGGGTGACCGAGGATGTGGCGCCACCCGACGGCCAGGTCGCGGAGCCTCGGTCGGTTCCGTACGCGCGCGGGTCGCTCGGGAGGCGCCTCGGCCGCCCCGATCGCGCGGATGCCGGCCGCCGAGAACAGATAGCTCACGGCGTCCGCCAGCACCGTCGCCACAGGACCGAACAGCGCTAGCAGAGCACCGCCGAGCGGGGGTCCGAGGACAGTCGCCGTCCAGGTGGTGGATTCGAGCCGGACCTGGGCGCGCAGCAGGTCCTCGGGGCGGAGGAGCCCCTTGAGGCAGGCACCCGAGGCGGCCCCGAACGTGATGTCGGCCCCGGCGACGACGACGGAGACGACCAGGAGGTGGCCGAACCCCAGCCGGCCGAGCGCGTACGCGACGGCGACACCGAGCAGCGCGGCGCACCGCACGAGGTCCATCGCGACCATCACCGGTCGCTTGCGGCGGAACTCCACCCACGGACCGAGCGGCACCGCGACCGCCGCGCCCACCGCGGCGCCGACCGCGGCGAGCGCCGCGACCTCCGCGGAACCCTTGTGCAGGACGGTGATCGCGAGGAGCGGGAAGGCGTTGAACGCCACCCAGGTGCCCAGGGTGCTCGCCGCGTACGCCCCCCAGAGCCACCCGAAGTCCCTCCCGAGGGACACCCCGCCCGCCATTCGCCCACCCCTCTCGCCGACCGGTCCGACAACCACGCGTCGACCACCACCATCAAATCCGGCCGAGGAGACCGGGATCAAACAACCGCGAGCCGGTCACGCCACAACCCCGGGTTGTCGGCGTACAGTGCCGTCCGTGGATCTCGAAGCGGTGCGCACCTTCCTCGCGGTCGTGGACTCGGGCCGGTTCCGCCAGGCCGCCGACGAGCTGTCGATCACTCAGCAGGCCGTGTCCAAGCGCGTCGCCGCGCTGGAGAAGGACCTCGGCGTCCGCCTGCTGACCCGCACCGCGGGCGGGGCCCGGGTCACGATCGACGGGCAGGCCTTCCTGCCGCACGCGCGCGCCCTCCTCCGGGCCGAGGCACGCGCGGTCGCGTCCGTGCGACCAGGCCGACGCGCGCTCCGGGTGGACGTGCTCGGACGGCGCCTCGCCCCGGCGGGCCTGCTCCGCGACTTCCACCGGGCCCACCCCCGGATCGAGCTCGACGTCGTGACGCTCTTCGACGCCGAGGCCGCGGTCGCCGCCCTCCGGGCCGGCACCATCGACGCCTCCTTCCGGGCCGTGACCATGCCCGGCAGCCGCCTCCCCGAGGGGATCGAGGCCCTCCCGGTCCTCGACGAACCGCTCCAGCTCCTCACCGGACCGGCGCACGCCCTCGCGGGCGCCCGTGAGGTCGCGCCCGCGCGGCTCGCCGGACACCGCATCTGGGTGCCCGGCATCGTCAGCGGCACGGAGTGGGCCGCGTACTACGCCGACCTCGCCGCCGAGTTCGGGCTCGCCATCGAGGTGACCGGCCCCGACTTCGGCACCGAACCCCTCCTCGACACCGTGGCGGACTCCCCCGACCTCGCCACCTTCGTCGGCGCCCGGACCCGCCTCGTCTGGCCCGAGACCCACGACCTCCGCCGCATCGCCGTCCACGGCCCCACCCTCGTCTACCCCCACTCCCTCCTCTGGGCCGTCGACAACCCCCACCCCGCCCTCGTCGTCCTCCGCGACCACCTCGCCGCCACCCCGCACGGTCTCCCCCCGGCCACCGACGTCTGGGCACCCGCCTGGGCGCGCCCGCGCCACCGGCACCCCTAAGGGGTGCCATGCAGGCCCCGGGAGTCCGGCCCGACCGGCAGGGCACCCCCTAGACTCGGGCCGAGCCGTGAAATCAGGAGGGGGCCGGCCATGCGGTGGAACCTCGACACCCTCGTGGGCGTGCTCGTCGGCGTCGTGGGCGTCGGGCTCATCCTGGCGGGCCTGTTGTGGAAGGGCCGGGCCGTACGGCCCTTCGCCGCCTCCCGGGCGCGCCGGATCGCCCACCGCGACTACGTCCGTGCCCTCCAGCGCGCCGCCGACCAGGCCATCGCCGCGGCCCGCCGTTCCGCTGGCGACGGCGAGCCCGCGATCGTCACCGTCGAGGCCGTCGTCCGCCTCGCCCGCGAGCACTACGGCTACGACACCGTCGAACCCCGCCACGCGGCGGCCGCCCTGCGCCGGCGCTTCGCACACCGGCACTGCGCCGCCGACTGCGTGACGGACGCGTTCGGTTAGGGACCCCGGCCCCCTCGCGCGGGCCGCCGCGCAGGCCGCCGGCGCCGTACGGCCACCGCGCGGGGCTGGAGGCGCTCGCACAGCACATGGCGCGGGGCTGAGGACCGTGCGGCGGCCGGGACGGGCTCCGCGGCTCCGAACGAGTGGACTCGGGGCGATGTGGGCGGGAGGGGAACGCGGGGCCGGGGGCGGGATGGTGATGTGGCCGTCCGTTTCCCGATCAGGAGAAGGCGCCCGAGATGCGACGTATCCCCACCCGACGTCTGTTCGCCGCGACGCTGCTCGTGGCGTCCGTACTCGCCCCGATGGCGGTGGCTCCGGCCCCCGTGGTGCACGCGGCGGTCGCCGACCGCCACGGGCAGGGGGACTGCCCGCCGGGCGGTCTGGGCCCCGAGATGGAGGCGCGGCTGGACAAGGCGATCGAGGACGTGCGGAAGCAGGCGGGGATTCCCGGTGTGGTCGTCGGGGTGTGGATGCCGGGGAAGGGGAAGTACGTCCGGGCGACCGGGGTCGCGAACACGGCGACGGGGGAGCCGATGAGGGAGGACTCGGTCGTACGGATCGGCAGCGAGACCAAGACGTTCACGGTCACCGCGCTGCTCCAGCTCGTGGACGACGGCAAGGTCGGTCTGGACGACCCGATCGCCAAGTACGTCAAGGGCGTGCGCAACGGCGGGCACATCACCCTGCGCCACCTGGCGGAGATGCGCAGCGGGCTGTTCCCGTACACCTCCGATCCCGACTTCATCCACGACCTGCTGAGCGACCCGCAGCGCTCCTTCACGCCGGAGGAGGCCCTCGCGTACGGCATGAAGCACAAGAACACCTTCGAGCCGGGCGCGGAGTTCGAGTACTCGAACTCCAACCTCGTCCTGCTGGGCCTCGTGATCGAGAAGGTCACCGGTCACCGGCTCGCCGACGTCATCCACCACCGGGTGCTGCGCCCGTCCCACCTGCGGCACACGCTGTTCCCGCCGGGCTCCGAGTTCCCCGAGCCGCACCCGCGCGGCTACACCGACCAGACACTGAGCGGCGCCGTCGCGGACGCCACGGACTGGAACCCCAGTTGGGCGTGGGCGGCCGGCGCGATGATCTCCGACCTCGAGGACCTGCGCCGCTGGGCGAAGATCCTCGCCACCGGTGAGCTGCTGAGCCCCGCGACCCAGGCGCAGCGCATGAAGACCCTCCCGACGGGCTTCCCCGGCACCGGCTACGGCCTCGGCATCCTCGACACCGACGGATGGATCGGACACAACGGCTCCATCCCCGGCTACGAGACCGTCACCGTCTACCTGCCGTCGCAGAAGGCCACCCTGGTCCTGATGATGAACACGGACATCCGCCGCGTCGACAACCAGGAGCCGTCGACCCTGCTCGCCCGTGCGGTCACCCGGATCATCACCCCGGACCACGTGTACGACGGCAGCGTCACCCCCAACTACTGATCGTTTCAGAATGCTGTCCTGCGGAGACGCCGGCGGCCCGTGGAAGGATCCCTTCACTCACGGGCTCAAGGGGGATGGCGTCGTATGGAACGTGTTGGGGCTGCACGGGACCTCGTGCTCGGTTACGTCCACGCTCTGAACACGATTGACGAGGCCATGAGGGTGGCGATCCCGTCGCTTGAGCGACTGGCAGATGTCCTCGGCCTCGCCCGTTCGCGCCGGATCAGCCGAAGCGGGCAGGTCGGCGCCTACTCCTGCACCGTTCATGGGGCAGGGTGGCGCCTCGTGTGCGACAACGGCATTGAGGTCGATGTGGACTTTGCGGCCTACGGGAGTGAAGTCTTTTTCGAGGGCCCGGACATGCGAGCCGTCCGCCGAGCACGGCAGGATACGAAAACCTTCAGGGCCCCTTCGGTCGTTGGCGTGGTGAGCGGAATCACCACGCCGACGACCAGGGGCTCTGTCTCGTCACCACGCCCGCTGACCGGCCCATTTCGCCCTCCAGCACAGGATGAAAGAGGTTCGGTCACCAGAACTGGAACCGCGTTGGTGGGGCAGGTCAGCCTGTCACCCGAACCCGTATCAGACCCGCTGTGCGGGGACGTGCGGTGAGCGACAGGGCGGGGCCCTCGGTCATCGGACCGTGCGGGCCGCCTGCTCGACGATGCGGGTGACGGTCTCGGGGCGGGATACGGATACCGCGTGTGACGCGTCGATGGTCGTCGTGCGGGCATGGGCGCGGGCCGACATGAAGCGCTGGGCAGCCACTGGGATGTTGCGGTCCTCCGTGGTCACCAGTGACCAGGAGGGGATCGTCTTCCAGGCGGCCTGGGTGGACTTCTCCTCCAGAGCGGCGGCAGCGATCGGACGTTGCCCCGCAGCCATGAGCCTGGCCTTGTCCTTCGGCACGTCTGCGGCGAACTGGCTGCGGAACTTCTCCGGCTTGATGTACACGTCCGCGCCCTGATCACCGTCAGGCAGGACGTAGTGGACGGACTCGACGGCTTGGCCGAGGGTGCTGCCGGGGAACTTGTCCGTCAGTCCGATCGAGCTTTCGCCCTCGTCCGGCAGGAACGCCGCGATGTAGACCAGCGCCTTCACCTTGCCTTCGAGGCCCGCAGCGGCCTGGCTGATGACGGTGCCGCCGTAGGAGTGGCCGACCAGGACTACGGGCCCGTCGATGTGGTCGAGGACGCTGCGCAGGTAAGCGGCATCGCTCGCCGGACCACGCAGCGGGTTGGCGGCGGACACCACCGGGTAGCCCGCGCGCTGCAGCCGGGCGACGACACTGTCCCAGCTCGCGGCGTCGGCGAACGCTCCGTGTTCCAGCACGATCGTCGGACGTACGGGGTGGTGGGGCGTGGCGTCTGCCGCAGCGGGCAGGGTGACGGCGGCGACGGACAGTCCGACGGCCGCGGTGACACCGAGCAGTACGGATCTGCTGCCCGGACGGACGGGGTGGGTCTTGCGCATGGGTGAAATCCCTCTTGTTCGATGAATGGTGCTCGACGGACCGAAAGGCGAGGCAGCTGGGTGCGTCGAGGAACGGGGCCCGGGTCGTTTCGCCGGTACGTAATTGACGGGTGTCCGTCTACACCGCGTGAGCAGCGCGGATCGGAGCCCTGGTGGGCAGCGGCCAGGAAAGCGGCTGCCGGGCTGCGGCCCGAGGGTGGTCCTGAGGCTTCGCCCTCGCCCTTCCACCGGGCGAGGAGCGCCGTCCTCCTGGGGCGACCGGACCGATTCAGCCGCTGGCGGACTGCTGGTTCGCGGACATGGAGGGCGGTGCGACGTGCCACGGGCAGCGGTTTTTCCACGTGATCGAGCCCAGGGCCGAGGTGGTGCCGTAGCCCTCGCTCTTCGTGACGATTGCCGCGTCGCATGGTGGGCGCGGAAGCCTCGACCGGATGGGGGAGCGAGCTCCCCTTCAGCCGGATGACGGCCGCTCACTCGCGTTCCTGCGCAATGTTTCCCGGACCATGGTCCATGTGCGGCGCCAGATCATGAGTGCTGCGAGTGCGACGGTGTCGAGGTGGATACGGAGCCGTTTCCCGCAGCGTGTGGCAACCGCGCGAAAGAGCTTGAGGCGGTTGACGGCACGTTCGGCGGTGTGTCGTAGGCTCCCCCGCGCGGAGCCTACGGCCACACCTCAGCCGGTACCCTCCAGGACTTCGTAGACGCGCCTGAGGTAGATGTGCGTGCGCTCCGAGCCGAGGATCCCGTCGCCCACCCGGTTCATCGTGTACGAGAACGTGACGCGCCGGTCGAGGTCCATCATGACGATCGACCCGCCCCTGCCGACCCAGAAGCAGATTTTCCCGGTGGGCATGTGCGGCATCGTCCTCGGATCGGCGAGTGCGTAGCCGATGCCCCAGCGGACGGGGACGCCCAGGAACAGGTCGACTCCGTCGGCCTGGACGTCGAACACCTTGTCCACCGTCTCCTCGGAGAGAAGTCGGCGGCCGTTGACCTGGCCGCGCCGCGAGATGACGGAGAGCGCTCGGGCCAGGCCTCGTGCGTTGCCGTGTCCGTTGACGGCTCCGAGTTCGGCGGAGCGCCACTGCGGGGTGTCGACGTGCTCGTCGCGCGCGGGGCTTCCGAGCAGCGTCCTGGTGAAGATCCCCTCGGGATCAAGACCCGTGGGTATACCGCCCGGCTGCGAGGGGGCCACCAGATCGGCGATACGCGGCCAGTCGGCCCGTCGCGCGCCGATCTGGACATCGGCCTGCGTCGGTTCGGCGATCTCGGTGGCGACGAACTCTGTCAGGCTGCGGCCGCTGACCCGCCGGACGAGCTCTCCCACCAACTGCCCCTGGGTCTGGACGTGGTAGCCGGACGCGGAGCCCGGCTCCCACCAGGGTGCCTGCGCGGCCAGCCGGGCACTCGCGGTGGGCCGGTCATAGAGATCCTCCATGGAGAAGGGCTGCTCCCAGCCGGAGAGTCCCGAGGTGTGGGCCAGAACGTGCCGCACCTCGATGTGCTCCTTTCCCTGGGCGGCGAACTCGGGCCAGTAGTGCGCGACCGGGCGGTGCAGATCCAGCGCGCCCCGGTCGACGAGGATGAGAGCCGCGAGATTGGTGAGGGTCTTCGTGGTCGACCACATGCTCACCAACGTGTCCCGGTGCCACGGAACGGTCCGCGCCGCGTCCGCGTGGCCACCCCAGAGATCGACTTCCACGACCCCGTCCACATCGACGGCGATCGACGCCCCCAGCTCCTCGCCGGCTTCGAGGTGTGCCACCAGCGCCGCCCGTACCGGCTCGAACCGGTCGGTGCTCGTGCCCTCGACACCCATGCTCTTCTCCCCCATCAGACCCGGTTCTCCGCCTGGAACATCCAGCTCTGCTTCTCGAGATCGGCCGTGAGTCCGACGAGGAGGTCCTCGGTGACGACATCCACCGGGCCCATCGCGACGATGCGCTCACGCAGCCTTTCGGTCACGGCGGAGAGCGCGTACACCAAGGCCTCGACGGCGTCGCTGTCCTTGGTCCAGCCCGGCGGAAGGGCGGGCACGCCACTGGTTCCCGCAACGGTCCCGGCCCGTCCGTCCGGACTGACGCCCAGGGCGGCCGCGCGCTCGGCCACCGTGTCGGCGTGGTTCCGGGCGACGGTGGCGGCCTCGTCGAGCTGGAGGTGGACCGAGCGGAAGCGCGGGCCGTACACATTCCAGTGGGCCTGCTTGGCCACCAGGGACAGGTCGAGAAGGTCGGCCAGGGTCGCCTGCAGCGCTGCACCCGCGGTCTCGCGGTCGCGCTCGGGCAGAGGGTTGTTGACAACCGGCACAGGAGTGCGGTCCTTTCGTGACAGGCGCCGGCTCTCAGGCGGCGAGGAAGTCGAGCAGGGCGGCGTTGACCTCGGCCGCGTGGGTGAGCAGCAGCCCGTGCGGAGCGCCGTCGATCTCGACGTACCGCGCTTCGGGCAGGCGGCGGCGGAACTCGCGGGCCGTGGCGTCGATCGGCAGGATGCGGTCGGCGGTCCCGTGCAGGATCAGCGACGGCACGTCGATGCGCTCCACGTCGGCCCGGAAGTCCGTCAGCCACGCCGGGACGCACGCGTACGCCGCCATGGGCGCCGAGTCGATGGCGGTGGCCCAGTTCGCCCGCAGCGCGGCCTCGCTGAGCCGCGACCCGAGCGTCTCGTCGGTGTTGAAGAAGTCGACGAAGAAGCTCTCGTACCAGGCGTAGCGGTCGGCCTCCGCCTGCTCCGCGATGCCGTCGAAGACGCTCTGCGGCACACCGGTGGGGTTGTCCGGCGTCTGCAGCAGGAACGGCTGGAGCGAACCGAGGAACGCCGCCTTCGCCACCCGCTCCGAGCCGTGGACGCTGAGGTAGCGGGCGACCTCGCCCGAGCCCATCGAGAACCCGACGAGAACCACGTCACGCAGGTCCAGCTGCGTCAGTACGGTGTCCAGGTCGGCGGCGAAGGTGTCGTAGTCGTAGCCCGTCATGGTCTTGCTCGACCGGCCGAAGCCACGGCGGTCGTAGGTGATGACGCGGTAGCCGGCCTTGACCAGCGCATCGGTCTGCTTCTCCCACGACTGCCCGTCCAGCGGGTAGCCGTGGATCAGGACGACCGGCTGCCCCGTCCCGTGGTCCTCGTAGTAGAGGTCGATGCCGGTCGAGCCCTCGGTGCCGACGGTGATGGTTCCCATGGTGTGCCTTCCCGCCCGTCCGCCGTGTGCGCACCGGGCATGGCACAAACCTAGGAATCAAGCAGGCCGGACCGCGTCCGTCGGACTACGGCTTCGACGTACGTCATGGTGCTGCGTCTTTCGCGTACGTCATGACGCTGCGCTTTCGGGGTACGTCGTCGTGCCGCCGAGCACCGCGGCGAGTTCGCCGCGGGACGTGACCCCCAGTTTGGGGAACATCCGCTGGAGATGGGTGCTCACCGTCCGGGGCGAGACGTACAGCCGCTCGCCGATCTCCCGGTTCGTCAGACCCTGCGCGGCGAGCTGGGCGACATGCAGCTCGGTCGAGGTCAGTCGGTCGACCGCGGCCGGATCCTGGCGCGGGGACGACGCGCCCGCGGCGCGCAGCTCCTGCCGTGCCCGCTCCGCCCATGCCGACGCGCCGAGGGCGTCGAAGATCTCGCGTGCGGCCTGCAGGGCGACGCGGGACTCCGCGGGCCGCC
Organism: Streptomyces sp. NPDC043176; assembly: GCF_056436715.1. Classification (NCBI taxonomy): domain Bacteria; kingdom Bacillati; phylum Actinomycetota; class Actinomycetes; order Kitasatosporales; family Streptomycetaceae; genus Streptomyces; species Streptomyces sp. NPDC043176. Next base: position 147,532 of record NZ_JBWKCA010000018.1, on the reverse strand, counting down.
GGTGACGCCGCAGCCACTCGCCCAGGGCGAGGCGCGCCCGCGCCCCCTCGAACGGCCAGTCCGTGGGGACGGCGTCGAGGGCCGCCCTGTACAGCGGCTCGGCGGCATCCTGCGGGCTCAGCAGGGCCCGGCCCAGTCGCAACCCGCAGAGCAGGGCGGGCGAAGACGTCGATTCCCCGAGCGGGGTCAGCTCCCGCACGATGTCGCGTGCCACCCCCGCGGATTCGCTGCGCACCGCCGCCTCGACCAGCTCCGCGACCGCGTAGAAGCGCAGCCAGGGGTGGAAGGCGGGGTCGGTCGGGTCGAAGACGCGGTGCAGGTGGCCGAACGCGTCGCCGTAGCGGCCCTGGCAGAGGGCCGCCTGCCCGCGGGCCATTTGCATGATGGCCAGTACCGGGCGCCCTCCGCTGGGAAGGGCCTCGCGTTCGGCTTCCGCCGCCCATGCCTCTGCCGCCGGGTCGCCGTTGACGGCGGCCAGCTGCGCGCGGATGGCATTCACCATCGCGTGCACAAGAGGCTGACCGGTCTCGCGGGCGAGCGACGCGGCCTCCTCCGCGGCGAGGGAACCAGCGCGCACGTCACCCAGCCGTGCGGCGCTCCCCGCCTGGACGCAGAGGGCGCGGGCCAGCATCGACAGCCTGCCCTGCGCTCGCAGGGCGTCCAGCGACCTCGCCGTCAACCGTCTCGCCAGGGCGGGAGCGCCCACCGTCACGGCGGCGGCGCCCAGGAGCTGGTCCCCCTCCGCGTTCTCCGATGAGCGCTCCAGCTGACTCGCCAAGCCCTCCATGGCCCCTTCCCCACGCTCGACCGGCGCCGAGTACGCCCGCAGAGCGACCAGATCGGCGTTGTCGGCGGGCACGGGCATCCGGTCGGCAGCGGCGGCGACCCGCTCGCGGGCGGCCGGGCCCGGCTCTCCCCAGAAGCACTGCAGGACCGCGCTCCACAGCATGCGCAGCCCCAGTGTCGACTCGCCGCCGGCGGCGATCTCGACCGCCAGCTCGGCCAGCTCGGCGGCCGCGGCGCCCTCGCCCCGCGTCCCCTCGGCCAGAGCGATGCTGACCCAGGCCGCGCGGCCTTGGTCCCGTGCCGAAAGGTCCAGTGAGCGCGCCTGGGTCAGCAGATGCGTCGCGACGTCTCCTTGGCCCGACTCCAGTGCGAGCTCCGCCGCCCGGAGCAGCCGGTCCGCCCGCGCGGAGGGGTCCTTCGTCAGCTCCGCCGCCCGTCTCAGCGCAGCGAGAGCTGCGGCGACACCGCCTCGCCGCAGGGCTCTGCCGGCAGTGGAGTCCAGATCCCGTGCCACTCTCTCGTCGAGACCGGCGGTGGCGGCGGCACGGTGCCATGCCTGCCGATCGGGCTGCCCCTGGAGCGAGGCGGCCAGCGCGGCGTGCGCGGCCTGGCGTTCCACGGCGGTGGCGGCGTGGTGCATCGCCGAGCGGATGAGGGGGTGCCTGAAGGCCAGCCCCTGGGCCTCCACCAGGCCCGCGTCGATCGCCGCCTCGAAAGCACCGACGCCGACCGCCGTCCCGAGCATCCGGGTCGCCGCGGCGAGGCATTCGTCCATCGTCCCGTCACCGTTGAGGGCCGAGAGGAGCAGGACCGCACGGGTGTCGGCCGGCAGGCGGGAGACCCGTGCCGTGAACGTCCGCTCCAGCCGCGCGGTCAGCGGCAGCGGACCCGGATTGAGCGCGTACGCCCCGCCGACCGACTGCAGCGCAACCGGCAGCTCGGTCAGTGCCAGCGGGTTCCCGGCGGCCTCCTCCAACAGCCGCCGTCTGACCTGCTGTCCCAGTCCGGGGGCCACCGCGTCCAGCACCTCACCCGACACCTCGTCCGTCAGCGGGCCCAGGTGCAGCACAGACAGGCCGGCACTGCTGAGGCGGTCGTCGAGGCGCCGGGTGACGGCGACCAGAACGAGGGGGTCGGATTCGATCCGCCGCGCCACGAACCCGAGCACATCGAGGCTGGCACGGTCCATCCAGTGGGCGTCCTCGACGACCACCAGCAGGGGCGCCTTCGCCGCCGCGTCCGTCAGCAGGGTCAGCGCGGCCAAGCCGACGAGGTACAGATCGGGTACGGCCTCGTCGACGAGCCCGACGGCCGCGAGCAGCGCGGTGCGCTGACGTCCCGGCAAGTCGTCGATTCCGTCGCGTAGTTGGTGCACCAACTGGTGCAGGCCGGCACAGGGCAGGTCTTCCTCCGACTGGACCCCCACAGCGGTGATCACACGGGTCCCGCCGCGTGCTGCCGCGGCCGCGGCCTCCGCGACCAGCGTCGACTTGCCGATCCCCGGCGCCCCGGTGATCACCGTAGCGCCGCCCGAACCGGCGGCCCCCTGCTCCACCAGGGCAGCCAGCGTGCGACGCTCCGTATCGCGACCCAGTAGCACCCGCCGATGCATGCCGCACCCCCCGTTTCTCTGTACCTCCCCAGCACCCGACGGCTCCGCGTCCTCGCGGAACCAGACGACCTGGCGGCATCTCCGCTGGTGGGCGGTCTGAAAGCCCGGCCTGGATGCCGTTCATGCAATGGTATGCATGCTACCGAGCAGGAATGACCGCTGTCCGCATGCGCGAAACCGAGCCGCCGCCGGGATGTCCGAGGCCACCGCCTGGCGGTACGTCGACGAGACGCTGGACGTCCTGAATGAGTTGAGCTGCGGGATGGGACCGAGGCCGGCGTCTGGCCGCGCCTGCACGCTGCCCTGTCGAGCGAGCTGCGCCGCGCCGGCCTGCTGGACCTGGACGACTGCTCCGTGGACGGCTCGCATGTCCGGGCCCTCGAAAGGGGGGATCATGTCGGCCCCTCGCCCGTCGACCGTGCCCGCCCCGGCTCCAAGCACCACCTGATCGTCGACCGGCACGGAACCCCGCTCGCTGTCACGCTGACCGGCGGGAACCGGCACGACGTCACCCAGCTCCTGCCGCTGCTCGACGCTGTCCCGGCGATCCGGGGCCGACGGGGACGTCCCCGCCGCAAGCCCCGGCGTCTGTATGCCGACCGGGGCTACGTCTACGACAAGTACCGCCGCCTGCTGTGGAAGCGCGGCATCAAACCCCTGATCGCCCGACGCGGCGTCGCCCACGGCTCCGGACTGGGCAAAGTGCGCTGGGTGGTCGAGCGTACCTTCGCCTGGCTGCACCGGTTCAAACGGCTCCGCACCCGCTACGAACGACGCGCCGATCTCCACCAGGGCCTGCTCGAACTGGCCTGCAGCCTCATATGCCTCCGCCAGCTCCAGCGCGGCCAATCGCCCGGTCAGTAGCGTAGACGGGCCTCAGACCCGTTGATACGCACGATGCAGTCCTTGAAGAGCTGCAACGGAGGCCGACCCTCAACTGGAGCCAGCGTGAGCCCCAGATCCTGCAACGGCTTGGCCAGGGCGACGAACCTGTGCCCATCAGGGTCAGGGCCCTCATAGGCCGCCCATGCCTCGAACAACGACCTCACGCGTTCCCAGCCCGGCCCCGGGGCGAAGCGCGCCAGGAAGAACGGCTGATCACAACCGTACTCACTGAGCTCACCGACCAGGACGTCTCCATGCAAGAGCTGCCATCGCGTCATCTGGCGTCCCCGTCCCCCACCACGCAGCCGAGTCCGCATCATCTCAGCGCGCAACTCTCTGGCCAAGCGTTTCATTCTGAAACGATCAGTTAGGCCTCTGGTTAGCAGTGCCCTCGCCAGGGCTCGTTCAGCTCCGAACCCGCCCCCGTCGACACTGGTCAAGGCACTTGAGCTTGTGTTTCGTCGGCGAGGGTAGTCGACTGCACGATCCGGACCGCGCCGGAGCTGGTGGCGTCGCTCCAGGCGCACACCGCCTGGTCGCCGTCGAGGCCCTGGGAGAGGCCGCAGGCGAGACCCCCGCCGTACCGGCCCGGGTCTAAGCGGGTCACGTCGTGGGCTTTCGCACCGGTGAAGTAGTTGAGGAACTCCTGGAGATCGACTTGGTGGCCTTCTCTTCGCGGATCTTGGGGTCCCCGCTCCGCGCTGCGGACCATGCCGAGCAAGTCGAGGTTCTCGTCCGCGTCCTTGTCGTAGTAGCCGTTCTCTGTCCCCGGCGGCGAAAGCGGCCCATGACCTGACCCGGCCCGCCACGCACACGGAGCTGCCCTTGCCGGGCACACCCGTGAGCCGCCCGGTCGAACGGCTGCTGTCGGCACGGTTCAAGCAGAACGCGTTCAAGGCCTGGCCGGCGACCCGGGCCGGGGTGACGGTCTCCGATGGCGGATACCAGGGCGCCGGACGGCCGCCGCAGGGCCGTGCCCGTCGCCGACCGCCGCAGGGCCCCACCCGGAGGTGGGGCCCTGCGGCACGTTCAGGTCTCCGCGTCGGGCGTCAGTTCACCACCCTCACGGAGTCGCAGCCCAGGAACGTGTACACCTGGCCGCCCGCGGCCCGGTATTTGCCCTTCAGGCAGGCCCGGGTGGAGGCAAGGGTCAGTCCCGATTCACTGGGCTTGAAGTGCATGACGTTGTCGGTGTCGCCGTCGCGGGTGCGCTCGTCCAGCTCGTAGGAGTCACCGGGGTGGCCCCTGCCGTGGACCTCCCGGGCGCCTGCGGGGGTGGCGGTGTTGAACAGCCGCTCCCGCAGGCCCCAGTACGTCTGGGACACGTCGATCGCCGTCGCGTTGAAGGCCAGTGGCAGGCCGTACTCGCCGACCCGGGTGGTCAGCGCGGCCAGGGTGGCGTCGGTGTTGAGGTTGACGGGGTTCGGGAAGCCGCCCGGCCGGACGTTGACCGCGATCGGCACCACGCAGTCGATCCGGAACGAGGTGGAGGCGGTGTTGTTGCTCGGGTCCGGGTCGACGTCCTCCGCGTTCTTGAGCGCCAGGCGGGAGTCCAGGCGTACCTGCTTCAGGCCCGGCGAGGTGCACGCGAGCTGCACCGCGTACGTGGCCTTCTGCGGCGTGCCCACGCGCAGCGCCGTCTGCTGTGCAGTCTGCGTCGCGGGGGTGACGGTGACGCCGGCGTCCGCGGGGGCCGTGGTGGTCAGCAGGGTGTCGATCGGGCTGGACGGGCCGGCGTTGGCGACGGTGACTTCCAGCGAGGCGGTGGCGGGCTCGCCGATGAGAACCTCCAGGGGGCCGGTGGCCCGGGCATCGGTGATCCGTACGTCCGCCTTCGCGATCACCCTGGTGTCGGAGGTAGTGGTGTTGTCGGCCGGCTGCGCGTCCGGGCCGGCGAGGTTGGCCACGGTGGAGGTGGCCGTGATCGTCTTCGGACCGCCGTTGCGGTAGACCAGGTCGGCCGGGACCTGGGCGCTGATCTTGTATTCCCGGTGGGTTCCCTGCGGCACCTCGCTGAGGTTGCAGGTGACCGTCCGGCCGGAGACCACGCAGGGGCCGGTAGTGGTGGGGTCGGTGATGTCGGCCGGCAGCTCGGTCGTGATCTGGGTGGACGTGGAGGAGTTCGGTCCCTTGTTGGTGACGCCGACCGTCCAGGTCAGGCGCTCGCCGGCGGCGACCGGGTCCGGTGCGTCGGTGAGCGCCAGGGTGAGGTCGGTGGTGTTGCGGAGTCCGCGGATCCGAGCCGCCTCCTCAGCGGTCGGCAGGGGCGGGTCCTCGTTCGCCGCCGCCGCTCCGCCGGTGAGGCGGTTCGGCATGAATTCCTTGACTCGGGCCCAGTCGTTGTGGCCCTTGAGCAACTCGTCAGTGGTCATGTTGGCGCAGTCCGCCTGGCCTGTAATCGCGTCGATGTTGACGATCTGCTTCGCGTCGCCGTCGTCGCCGAAGCCCGGCCAGTTGTCGCCGTTCCAGTCCGGATTCCGGTTCAGGGGAACGGTGCGCACGGCACCCGCACCGTCCAGGAAGACGAACTGGTTCACCCCGTCCTGCGGGTCGAGCACGATGCTCTCGTGGAGGTCGTCCTCCTTGAGGTCGGGCAGCACCTCCCGGGACCGGCCCGGCAGGTTGTCGCCGGGTGGCCGGCCGAACAGGGTGATCCGGGCCGGGGAGAAGTCGACGACGTGCCCACCGCCCACGCGCGGGATGCCCTCGGACATGGAGTAGCTCATCACGCTCACGTAGTTCGGCTTGCAGTTGGGCCTCGCGTCCGTGCCCGCGTGGCCGAGCCCGAGGTTGTGGCCGAGCTCGTGCATGAGGCCCCCGGCGTCGGCGCGGTAGAGGATGATGTCCGTCCCGCCAATAGAGCCCAGACCGCCTGCGGCGCACCCGGCGCTCGGAGTGGTGAAGAGGACGTAGTTGAACACCTTCCGACGCAGCAGCTGCATGTTGCGCGCCTTCGTGTTGTAGTACTCCGTGTCGAAGTCCCTGTCGGCGCAGTTGTTCAGCGGGAACGCGATCTGGTTGCCGCCCCCCAGGTCGTCGCCGACGATGCAGTCCGGATCCTGCTCGTCGGGCCTGCCGTCCGTGTCGTCGTCGATGCCGTTGCTGCAGGTGGCCACCCTGAAGTCCTCGACGCCGAGTTCGCGGTCGCTGCAGTCCGGATCAGCGCCGTCCGCACCGCTGAAGCCATCGTTGTCCAGTCCGTCGGTGCAGGTGCCTTCGGGCGGGCCCTCCATGGCCTGCCTGTCGTGCAGGCCTCCGGAGTCGACGTGCAGCGTGATGCCGTCCGCACCGTCCGGGTTGGACAGTGGGGCCACCGCGAAGGCGTGCTCGACCGCCTGGACCGCCTCGTGGGACGGCTGCGATCCCGCCGAGTAGTCGAGTTCGACGAAGATGTCCTTGTGCAGCGGGTTTGCCTGGAGGGACGGCAGGTCGACGGCCATCGAACCGTCGGGGTTGCGCACGCCGAAGCGCTCGTAGCGGTCGGCGATGCCGTCCTGGTCGGCGTCGCTGTGGTTGCTGGTGGTGATGGTCACGCCGACCGCGGCCCGCTTGCCGTCGCCGGCGTTGGGGAAATTCGGGTCGCCTTCACCGACGGCGCACACCTGGCCCTGCGGGTTCCCGTCGCGGTCGTCACACGGCGGGTCCGGGGGGATGAACCCGTACGCGAGCGAGTCCCCGGTCCAGGTGTCGTTGAGGGCGTTGTACGTGAGGTTGAGGTCGATGTCCTGGTTCTGCGGGCTGATGTCCATCCGGTCGTCCGCGACGTTCGCTCCACCGTCCTCGTCCTTGATCTGGACGCCGACGGGGAACGTGGTCCGGTCGCCGGAAAGGGTGACCTGCTGCGTGAAGACCCACGGGTTCGGGATGGTGCCGGCGTGGAAGGCGTCGTCGGAGACGAGCCGGCCCGTCTGGAGCGCGTTGTCCCCGATCTTCACCTCCGGGTAGAACTCGCCTTCCTCGTCGATGCCGTCGTCCGGGACCTCGAAGCGCTCGAACCAGTCCAGGCTGACGGTGACAGTCATGGCCAGCGGCGGTGGGTCGGCGGCCGCGGCCGGCGCCGGTAGCCCGGGCATCAGCCACAGGCCGGGCAGGAGCAGGGCGGTCGCCGTGGCGACCGCGACCAGGCGCCGTCCGAGACACCGCCGGAGTGACGGCGGAGCGGCCGCTGGGGCGGCCAGGCTGGTGGAAGGTGGGGTGGAGGATGGTGGGGTGGAATTCGGCATTCTGCCTCCCGCATGCACGCGAATCCCCTACTAGCGCGCCAACCAGGCGAGTACGGAGCAAGGGATCATTCGCTGCCGCATCGTGCCAGCAGGTGTGGCCGCCCGTCCGCATCCCGGACTCGGGTTCCGCCCGAAGGGACGAAGCCGAAACGTTTCCGACCCGGCGAAAGGCGCAACCGGGGTGAGCACGAAGGCTGGACCATCCGGGAAGCGGCCACTGTAGAGGTCCCGTCGCCGGTCCGCCGCGATCCTCTGCCGTCACGGCCGCTGAGTCGCCGCGCGGACTGCACAGGGAAACGGGAGCGTGAAACGATCAGGGTGCGCGAGACTTCCCCGATGACCACGGACTCCTGCGTGCGCCAGGCCAGCGGCGAGTTTGCGCAGTGACCAGCGGGTGAAGGGCTGGCCGAGCTTGGCGGGGCGGGTGGTGGCCGTCTGGACGACGAAGTCCTCGTCGTCAGTGCTGAGCAGGCGGGGACGGCCTCCCGCCCACTGAGGGTCCAAGCAGGCCAGGCCGATCTCTTTGAACCGGTGGATCACATCCCGGACGGTGTCCTCGTCGGCCCGCACCAGCTGGGCGATCACCGGCACCCGGTTCCCGCCCGCCGAGGCCAGCAGCATCATCGCACGCCGGTAACGCACCGAACTGGTGCTGCCCCGGCGCACGATCTGCTGCAGCTTCTGTCCTTCCTGATCGGTCTGTCTGCGCACACGGACAGGCTCGGCCACCGCACCTCCAGCGATCGGATCGAACGTCACCCACATCCGACCGCCACGACCACCCACCCGGCGAACCTGTGCGGTCAGAGCACTAGCCGGGGTTCTTCGGCACGATCTCGACGGAGAGCTGGGCCCCCCGCTCCTCGAAACCCAGGGCGGCGGCCACCCGCCGGGATGCCGGCGGACGGGCCCTCCACTGGGGCAGGAGGCCGGCGGCAAGCGCGTGGGCCACGGCCGCCGACGCCGCGCGGCGGGCGAGTCCGCGCCCGCGCGCGGCCGGTGCGGTCAGAACGCCGAGGTGGGCCGTCCGGTGCGGCCAGGCCTGGTAGCCGGCCGCGGCCACCACCTCGCCGAGTTCGCGGACCACGAAGGCGGGCGAGGTGATGCCGTCGAGGGCGGCTTCGTCGGCGTCGCCGCGGCCGGCCAGGCTTTCGAGGGCACGCAGGGCTTCGTGGCGGCAGGTCATTCGCTCCACCGTCGCCGGGTCGGCGGCCGGACGGAAGCGTTCCGCCGGCAGGTACGCCAGGACGGCGGGGCCGAGGACCGTGGTCGCGGGCAGGGCGTCACGGATCGCGTCGACGTCCACCCGCCGTCCGTTCAGCGCGGCGCGCACCACGGCGGCGGTGTCCTCGCTCGGGGCGGTGGCGATCGCCGCGCCGTCGAGGACGACCACGCCGGTCCAGCGCGGCGGGCACAGCCCCGACTCCGGGGAGACGACCACACGCACACCGCCGGCCGACGGGAAGGACACCGGTACGCCGGCCAGGCCTTCCCACAGCTCGCGGGCTCTGGTCGACAGGTGATCGGCGGGCATCGTCCCGGTCCTTTCGGACACCCCTCAGACCACGGACTCGGGTACGGGCGTGGCCTGGTGGTAGTACATGCGCAGGGGCGCGTCGGGGGCGGCGCCGGGGTCGCGGCGCCAGAGGGAGCTGCGTCGGGCACGGCGGCCGTCGTGGAGGGTCTCGTAGGTGAGGTGGACGAGGCCGGGGGCGAGGAGGACGCCGGTGACGGGGCCGGGTTCGATGCGCGGGTCGCCGTCGGTGCTGCCGGTCATGTCGGGGAGGGCCGCGAGCATCTCCGCGTGGGTCCAGCGGCGGCCGGAGGAGCCGACCTCGACGAAGTCGGGGGCGAGGAGCGCGGCGGAGAGGGTGCGGGAGGCGCGCACGACCGGTTCCAGGAGGCGGAGTTCGCCCGCGACGGCCTCGGCGACGTCGGGGTGCCGGTGGTCGTGCGCGGGGGTCGGGAGATCGTGCGTCATGAGGGCATTGTGCCTGGGGGGCGCGCCGTTCGGCCTGGGGTTTTCCCCTGGGGGTGTCCTGCCGACCGGGCCCGGCTCGCGGGGCCTGGCCTGATCGGCAGGACACCCCCTGGCGGCAGGTCCCGCGCCCCTCTCGTCATTCGAAGGAGGCCGCGGCCTCCTTCAGCGCGGCGGCGATCGTCTCGGGTGCGTCGGGCCCCGGGGCGCCGGGGCGGTAGGTGACGGAGTGGAGGCGACCGGTGAAGCGGAAGGAGCGGTGGCGTTCGAAGAGGGGCCAGGAGACGGGGGACTTGCGGTCGATGCCGACGCTGATGCCCTGGAAGGGGGCCATGCCGATGAGCTGGTGGACGGGGTCGGGTGCGGCGCGGAGTTCGCCGTCGACGGTGACGGTGAACCGCCAGCGCAGCCCTTCCTCGGCGGTGGCGGCGAGGAGGATCGCGTGGGGTCCGGCGGCGAGGGGGCCGGCGTCGGTCTCGTGGAGGGTGCCGTACTCGTTGTAGGCGAAGGCGAGGCGGCCGTCCTCGACGTACAGGCTGTAGCCGCCGCCCTGGTCGCCGTGGGAGACGAGGACGCCGTCACCGGTCTCGTCGACGGACACGGCGATCTCGAAGGAGCGCAGGGAGACGAGCCGGGAGGAGCGGTAGCGCTCCAGTTCAGGGGTGCCGGGCAGCAGGGTGAGGGGGCGGCCGAGGCGCTGTTCGGCGGGGTCGCGGCGGGCGAGGGCGCCGCTGTGGTCGGGCAGCGGGAAGACTCCGTTGCGCCAGGCCGCCTCCTCCCAGGCCGTCGACAGCTCCTTGACGAGTTCGGGGCGCTCGGCGGCCAGGTCGTGGATCTCGGTGGGGTCGGTCCGGATGTCGTACAGGGCCCATTCGGTGTCGTCGTACGGCGTGCCGGGGCGGTGGAGGGTGACGAGCTTGTGGCCGTCGCGGTAGTGGCTGCGGTTGCCCGTCATCTCGCAGTACTGCTCGGGGTGGGTGGAGGCGTGGGCGGGGTCGGTGAGGACGGGTGCGAAGTCGGTGCCGTCGGGTTCCTGGAGGGGGACGCCCCGGCGGGTCCCGGGGCGGGTGAGGCCGGCGAGTCCGAGGAGTGTGGGGGCGATGTCGGTGACGTACTGGTACTGGGGGCGCAGGCCGGTGCCGAGCCGGCCGTCCCTTACTCCGTCGGGCCAGGACAGGACGAAGGGCACGCGGACGCCGCCCGCGTAGGTGTGGCCCTTGTAGAGGCGGAAGGGGGTGTTGGAGGCCATGCCCCAGCCGCGCGGGTAGTGGACGAGGCTGCGGGGCCCGCCGATGAGGTCGGGGTCGCGGTCGACGTCGGGGTTCCAGTCGCCGGGGAGGCGGGGGTGGTGGACGAAGCGGCTGAAGTAGGAGCGGGTGCCTTCGAGGCCGCCCTCGCCGGTGCCGCCGTTGTCGGAGGTGAAGACGATGATGGTGTTGTCGAGTTCGCCGAGGGCGGCGAGGGTGTCGGTGAGCCGGCCGAGGTTCTGGTCGATGTTGTCGACGAGGGCCGCGTAGACCTCCATGTAGCGGGCGTAGAGCCGCTGTTGTCCGTCCGTGAGGGAGTCCCAGGCGGGGACGTCGAGTCCGGCCTCGCTGTTGCGCTCGGGCAGTTCGGTGCCGGGCGGGAAGAGTCCGGCGGCGAGCTGGGCGGCGAACCGCCGCTCGCGCAGGGCGTCCCAGCCGTCGTCGTAGCGGCCCCGGTGGCGGGCGATGTCCTCGGCCTTGGCCTGGAGGGGGCCGTGGACGGCGTTGTGGGCGAGGTAGAGGAAGAAGGGCTTGTCCGGGTCGTGGGCGCGGAGCGACTTCACCATGGCGATCGCCTCGTCGGTGATGTCGTCGGTGTAGTAGTAGTCGTCGGGGAAATCGTCGACGTCGAGCGGGCTGTTGTCCCGGACGAGCTGGTGCGGGTGGAAGAGGCTGGTCAGGCCTTCCAGGACGCCGTAGTAGCGGTCGAAGCCCTTCTGGAGCGGCCAGTTGCCCCGGTGGTCGGCCGCGTGGGAGGCGGAGTCGCGGACGAGGTGCCATTTGCCGACGGCGTAGGTGGCGTAGCCGGCGTCGTGGAGGAGTTCGGCGAGGGTGGGGATGTCGTCGGCGATCTCCATGCCGTAGCCGGGGAACCCCGGATCGGCGTTGGCGACCATGGCGTAGCCGACGCGGTGCGGGTTGAGGCCGGTGAGCAGGGCAGCGCGGGCCGGCGAGCAGAGCGGCATGGTGTGGTAGTTGGTGAGCCGCACGCCCGCGTCGGCCAGGCCGTCGAGGACCGGTGTGGGGATCTCGGAACCGAAGGGGCCGATGTCGCTGAACCCCATGTCGTCGACGAGGACCACGACGATGTTGGGGGCCTTGGCCGGCGGGGTGGTACGGGTGGGCCAGGCGGGCTCGGAGTCGGCGAAGGTGCGACCGATCCGGCCGGGGAAGCCCTCGTAGGGGTCGCGTCGCGTGTCCACGGGCCGGGTGCTCTCGGGCCGGGTGCTCTCGGCCCCGACGTTCTCGGGCCGGGTGTTCTCGCGCCGGGCGTTCTCCGGCTCGGTGGGGCGGGGCGGGGTGCCGGTGGTCATGGGGAGGCGGGTCCTTCCGGGGGGAGCGTGCGGGCGGTGCGGAAGCCGCCGTGGCCGGTCGAGGAGTCGGGCGTGTTGTGGGAACGGGCGGCGACCCGGTAGCGGTTGCAGTAGGAGGCGTGGCACAGGTACGAGCCGCCGCGGATGACGCGCTCTCCCGGGCCGAAGGCGTCCGCGCACCACTCCCAGACGTTGCCCGAGGTGTTGTGCAGACCGTGGCCGTTGGGCGGGTACGCGGTGACGGGGACGGTTCCGGTACGGCCTCCGGGCCGGTCGGAGCGGTGCGGGAAGTCGCCGGTCCAGATGTTGCACCTCTCGCGGCCGCCGGGGGTGAGGTCGTCGCCCCACGGGTAGCGCGCTCCGTCGAGGCCTCCGCGGGCCGCGTACTCCCATTCGGCCTCGGTCGGCAGCCGGTCGCCCGCCCAGGCGCAGTAGGCGAGGGCGTCGTCGTGCGAGACGTGCACGACAGGGTGGTCGGCGCGTTCTTCGAGGTCGGACCCGGGGCCTTCGGGCGCGTGCCAGGAGGCACCGGTGACACCCAGCCACCACGGCGCCCGCGGGACCCGGCCGAGGACGTGGCGTTCGGCGGCAGGGTGGAGCAGGAGGTGGAAGACGAAGGAGGAGCCGAGGCGTTCCGCGTCGGTGCGGTACCCGGTGGCCGTCACGAACCGCGCGAAGCGGGCGTTGGTGACGGCGGTGGCGTCGATCGCGAAGGGGGCGACGGTCACCTCCCGCACCGGTCCCTCCCGGTCGGCGCGGTATCCCTCGTCGAAGGCGTCGCCCATCCGGAACGTGCCGCCCGGCAGCTCCACCATGGGGTGGGGCGCCGGTGCGGTGCGTACGGCCGGCGGCGGCAGGAGCTCCGGTGTCGCCGGGGGGCCGGCGGAGCCCGTACAGCCGCGGCCGGGGGTGCAGCAGGCGGTCACGCGGACACCGCCTCGGGTGCGGCCGTCAGCGGTACGGGTTCGGGCGCGGCGGCGAGGAGGGCGCGGGTGTAGGGGTCGCGGGGGTGTTCGCAGAGGTCGTCGGCGTCGCCGGTCTCCACGACACGGCCCTCGTGCATGACGGCGATGCGGTGGCTGACCTGACGGACGACGGCCAGGTCGTGGGCGATGAAGACGAGGGCGAGGCCCAGGTCACGCTGGAGGTCGGTGAGCAGGCCGACGATCTGCGCCTGGACGGAGACGTCGAGCGCGGAGACGGGTTCGTCGCAGATGAGGACGTCCGGTCCGGGGGCGAGGGCGCGCGCGATGCCGACGCGCTGGCGCTGGCCGCCGGAGAAGGCACGGGGGTGGCGGTCGGCGGCGGCCGGGTCGAGGCCGACGAGGCGCAGCAGCTCCGCGACCCGTTCGGCGCGCTCGGAGGGTGTGCCGACGCCGAAGGCGCGCAGCGGTTCGGCGACGATCTCCCCCACGGTCATGCGGGGGTTGAGGGAGGCGTACGGGTCCTGGAAGACCATCTGGACGCGGCGGCGTACGGCGTGCAGCTCCTTGCGGCCGGGGCGGGTGACGTCCTCGCCGTCGAGGAGGATCCGGCCGCCGTCGGACGGGTGGGCGTGGGCGAGGACCCGGGCGAGGGTCGACTTGCCGGAGCCGGACTCGCCGACGATGCCGAGGGTCTCCCCCGCGGCGAGGGTGAGGGAGACGCCGTCGAGGGCGGTGAAGGAACGGCGGCCGCGGCCGCGGTACGTCTTGCTGAGCCCTTCGGCGGTCAGGACGACGGCGCCGGGGGCGGGGCGGTCGATCCGCGCGGGCGGCGGGGGCGGGGGCAGCGGTTCGCCGCGTTCGGCGGCGGGGAGGCAGGCGGCGCGGACGGTGTCGGTGACGGCGGCGAGCGGCGGGGCGGTGGTGTGGCAGCGGTCCTCGGCGAGGGCGCAGCGGGCGGCGAAGGCGCATCCGGTGAGCGGGAGGGCGAGGTCGGGCGGGGTGCCGGGAATGCCGGTGAGGCGGGTGCCGGAGGGGGCGGAGAGGCGGGGGACGGCGGCGAGGAGCCCCGCGGTGTAGGGGTGGCGTGGGCGGGTGAGGACGTCGGCGGTGGGGCCGTCCTCGACGACCGTGCCGCCGTACATGACGAGGACGCGGTCGCAGGCGCGGGCGACGACGCCCATGTTGTGGGTGATGAGGACGAGCGCGGTGCCGGTGGTGCGGGTGAGTTCTCCGAGAAGGGTGAGGATCTGGTCCTGGACGGTGGCGTCGAGCGCGGTGGTGGGTTCGTCGGCGAGGAGGACGTCGGGTTCGCCCGCGAGGGCCATGGCGATCAGGACGCGCTGCCGCTGGCCGCCGGAGAACCGGTGGGGATGGTCGTCGAGGCGGCGCTCGGGGTCGGGGATGCCGACGAGCCGGAGCAGTTCGACGGCGCGGGCGCGACGGGTCCTCGCGTTCCGCTCGCCGTGCGCCCGCAGCACCTCGTCGAGGTGGCGGCCCACGGTGAGGACCGGGTTGAGGGCGGTCATCGGGTCCTGGAAGACCATGCCGACGCGGGCGCCGCGTACGGCCCTCAGGCGCTCCTCCCCCGCCGTGGTCAGCTCCTCGCCGTCGAGGCGGACCGAGCCGCCGGTGATCCGTCCGGTGCCGGGGAGCATGTGCAGCAGCGCGAGGGCGGTGGTGGACTTCCCGGAGCCGGACTCGCCGACGACGGCGAGGGTCTCGCCCCGGCGCAGGATGAAGGACACGTCCCGGACGGCGTGCAGGGTACCGCCGCCGGGAGTGGTGAACTCCACGTCCAGACCCTGTACTTCGAGGAGTGGGGCGGTCATCGGCGTATCTCCCGGTTCAGCGCCTCGGCGGTCAGGGAGAGGCCGAGGACGAGCGTGGTCACGGTCACGAGCGGTCCGGCGGCGAAGTGCGGGGCCTGGGCGAGGTAGGGCATCGACTGGCTGAGGACGGCGCCCAGGGTGGGTTCGGGGGGCCGGACGCCGACGCCGAGGAAGCTCATGGCGCCTTCCAGGAAGACGGCGACGGTGAGGGAGACGGCGATCTGGACGACGAGCGGGTCGGCGGCGTTGGGGAGGATGTGGCGGGTGAGGATCCGGCGTCCGGAGGTGCCGCCGACGCGGGCGGCGGTCACGTACTCCCGGCCGCTCTGGACGAGGATGCCGGTGCGCAGGAGCCGCCCGAAGGCGGGGATCTCGGCGAGCGCGATGACGAGGATCACGGGCAGCCGGCCGGGTCCGAGGACCGCGGTGACGGCGAGCGCGAGGATCAGCCCGGGGAAGGCGAGGATCAGGTCGAAGGCACGCTGGACGACGGTGTCGGCGACCGGGTGGGTGGCCGCGGCCAGCGCGAGGAGGCAGCCGAGGGCGGCTCCGAGCGGTACGGCGACGGCGATGATGCCGAGGTCCGCGCGGATGCCGTACAGCAGCCGGGCGAGGAGGTCGCGGCCGAGGTCGTCGGTGCCGAGCGGATGGCCGGGCGTGCCTGGTCCGGCGAGCGCGAGGGCGCTCTGGTCGGTCGGCCCGTGGCCGGCGAGGAGCGGGGCGAGGAACCCGGCGAGGACGACGAGCCCGACGAGGGCGAGTCCGGTCCGGCCACGGGCCGTGGCGAGGGCCGCCCGGTAGGGGTGGCGTGGCTTGCGGGCGGGGGCCGGTTCGCGGGCGGGGGCCTGCTTGCGGGCGGCGAGGGTGGTCATGGCGGTCACTCCCACCTGATTCGGGGGTCGAGCCAGGCGTGGACGAGGTCGGTGACGAGCTGGACGAGGACGAAGACGGTGACGAGGAGCAGCAGGAGGTCCTGGACGACGGGGTAGTCGCGGCGGGCCAGGGCCTGTTCGGCGAGCCAGCCGAGGCCGGGCCAGGCGAAGATCGCCTCGACGAGGACGGCGCCGCCGAGGAGGTGACCGGTCTGCATGCCCAGGAGGGTGACGACGGGCGGGAGGGCGTTCGGCAGGGCATGCCGCCAGAGCAGGCGGCGGGGCGCGATGCCGGCGGCCGTCGCGGTGCGGATGTGGTCCTCGGCGAGGGTCCGTTCGATGCCGTCCTTGAGGTAGCGGCCGAGGACGGCGGCGCTCGGCAGCGCGAGGCAGAGGGCGGGCAGCAGCAGGTACTGGACGCCGAGGTCGGGTGCGGTGAGGAGGGGCACGCGGCCGCCCGGGGGCAGGACGCCGAGGAGGACGGCGAAGACGAGGACGAGGAGGACGCCGGTGACGAAGGGCGGGACGGCGAGGGCTCCGGTGGTGAGCACTCGTACGGTGCCGAGGATCCAGCGGTTGCGGGAGGTCGCGCCGAGGATGCCGAAGGCGGCTCCGAGGGCGACGACGAACAGCAGGGCCCCGAGGGTCAGTTCGACGGTGGCGCCGAGCCCGTCGGCGATCAGGTCGGCGGTCTGGCCGCCGATCGCGTAGGACGGGCCCAGGTCTCCGGTGAGGAGGCCGCCGATCCATCGCAGGTACTGGGCGGGCAGCGGCTCGTCGAGGCCGAGCCGGGCTCGGATGGCGGCCTCGGTGGCGGGGCTCGCGTCGGGGCCGGCGAGGACGGCGGCGGGGTCGCCCGGGACGAGGCGGAGGAGGGCGAAGGCGAGGAAGGAGGCGACGAGGAGGACGAGGAGGGCGGAGGGAAGTCTCCGCAGCAGGTAGCGGCGCACGTCAGTCCACCAGATGGGCGTCGTCGAGGTTGAGGTAGGAGAACTTGTTGAGCGTGACGCCGCGGAGCTTGACGGAGGAGACCTGGACGGAGCCGCGGATGACGAGGTCGATGATGAACGCCTCGTCGAGCAGGGTGTCGGTGATCCGCTGCCGCAGGGTGTTGGCGCCGGCTCCCGTGGCGGGTCCGGTCCAGGCCTCCCGGACGACCTTCGTGTAGGCGGCGGAGCGGAACCTGGAGGTGTTCTTGGCCTCGTTGAAGGGGTAGGCGCTGACGGCGAGGGTGGAGGGCTGGACCTGGGCGAAGCCGTGGCCCATGGTCCACAGGCCGGGCATGGTCTGGGCGATGAGGTGCTTCTGCGCGGTGGCCGGGTCGGTGGGCTGGAGGGTGGCCTGGACGCCGATCTGCTTCAGGTCGTACTGGACGGCTTCGGCGACCGCGGTCTCGCCGGGCAGGTTGACGTGGAGCAGCGGCAGGTCGAGCCGGGTGTGCCCGGCGGACTTGAGCAGCTCGCGGGCCTTGCCGGGGTCGTACGTGTAGTGGGTGCGGCCCGCTTCGGTGAAGGCCGGCGAGGACTTGGGCCACGGGGTGGCGGAGGCGAGGCCGTAGCCGCCGAGGACCTGCTTGAGGATCCGCTCGCGGTCGATGCCCCAGGCGAGGGCCTGCCGGACGGTCTTGTCGTCCAGCGGCGCGACGGTGGTGTTGACGCCGAGGTAGTAGGCCCCGCCGCCGGTGGAGTACTCGCTGACGGCGAGCCCGGGGGTGGACTTGACGACCCCGAGGTTCTTGCCGGGGACGCTGAAGGACAGCTGGGACTGCCCGCTGCGGAGAGAGGAGAGCAGCGCGTCGGCCTGGGGCACGACCCGGAACTCGACCGCGTCGAGGTAGGGACGGCCGGGCTGCCAGTACGTCTCGTTGCGGGTGAGGCCGAGCCCCGCTCCGGGGCTCCACTTGGTGAGCCGGAACGGCCCGGTGCCGTTCAGCCTCTTGCCGCTGACGGCGTCCTCGACGCTGTGCCGGTCAGTGATGATCATGAATTCGAAGAGGTCGAAGAGGTTGTTCACCGGGTGGGCGAGCTTGAGGACCAGCTCGTGGTCGCCGCGCTTCTCGAAACCGGTCACGGCCGCCGCCGTCGCTCTCAGCTGGGCTGCCCTGAGCGGGTTCTGGAGGTTCTTCACCGCGAAGATCACGTCGTCGGCGGTGAACGGCCGTCCGTCGTGGTAGGTGACGCCCTCGCGCAGCTTGAGCGTGACGGACCGGCCGCCCTCCGCGTACTGCCAGGAGGTGGCGAGTTCCGGCTGCGGCCGCAACCGGTCGTCGTAGCGGGTGAGGGTGTTGTAGATCAGCCGGTGCTGGAGCGACTGCCCGCTCTGGGCGAACAGCAGGCTGGGCGTGAAGTCCGTGTTGACGGCGACGGTGAGGGTACCGCCCCGGCGGGGCTCCGCTCCCGCCTTGCCGGCGGGCGCCCCGGTCTCGGAGACCGCCGAGCGGCAGCCGGCGAGGCCGAGGCCGAACAGCAGGGTGCCGCCGCCCGCGGCGCGCAGGGTGGTGCGCCGGGTCAGGGCGGAGGGCGTGGAGGAGTACAGCTCGGTCATCGATGCCTGCCTGTGAAGGGAGAAGGCCGCAGGGCGCACGGATTCGTTCCGCTGCGGAAGGAAGGGAGGAAGTAAGTAAGGGAGGGAGGGCGGGCGGGCGGCCACGGGTCGCGCGGAGCGAGGCCGGGGCGTACGGAAGAACGGAAGGGTGTGCGACGTCGTGGGCGATACGGGGTGCGCGGTCACGGCGTCATGGCCTCACCGCGTCAGGACCCTCAGGACCTCAGGACCTCAGGACCTCAGTCCGGACGTCAGGACGTCAGGACGTCAGGACGTCAGGCGAGCACGGCTTCGCTCGACCACGACGGCGCTCGACGAGCGGGCCGCGCGTCCACGGCCGTCGGCGAGTCGAGCGGAGCACGACGGGGCCGCGTGACGGGGAACGGCGGACCGCCCGCGTTCGGAGCGGCGGGGGCGGTGAGGTGGTCGGGGCGGCTACGGCGACCGGCGCCGGGGTCGGGCGCCGGGAGGGCCGCCGGGGTCAGACGCGGACGGCACAGACCGCGCTGGCCTGCCGACAGAGGTCGACGTGCCTGCGGGAGATGAGGCGCATGTCCGGATTCACGGGAGCAATATGACAGCGGCTTCGCGGGGCGGTCAACCGGGGTTGACCGCATTCTGAGACGACATCAGACACGACCCTCTTCACTCGTCCACTCGCCGACCGTCTCAAAAGGCCTCCTGAACAGGGGATTCAGCAGAACCGTGCCCGCCGCGACGGGCAGCGTGGCTGGTCCGGCATGTGGACTGACGATGCGTTCGGGGTCGTCGCAGACGTGCGAGAGGTCGATCGCGGCGCCCCGGATCTCCTCCAGGTAGTCCGGTTCGAGCACGCTGGACTGCTCGGTCACCACGACCAGATCGGGGTTCAGGACGTCCAGGAGCAGGGCGACCGCGCGGCCGACCGCCCGGGCCCGTTCGCGCAGCAGCCGGTCGGCGCGCCGGTCCCCGGCCGCCGCCGCGTCCACGACCAGGGAGGTGTCGGGCTCGGGCACGATGCCGCGGCGTACGGCGGTGAGCCCGACGGCGGCGTTCGAGGCGGTCGCCTCCAGGCAGCCCGAACGCCCGCAGGGGCAGAGGGCGGTGGAGTCCGGGACGGGCAGGTGGGCCACGTCCCCGGCCGCCGCCCCCGGTCCCTGGTGGACGACGCCGGCGAGGCCCACGGCCGCGTCGACGACGTTGCCGACGAAGAGATGCACCAGGCTGCGACGGGCGGCGGGCCGCCCGAAGAGGATCTCCGACTGCGCGATGGAGCGGGCGTGGTTGTCGACGCGCACCGTACGCCCGCCCAGGCCGCGGGCGAGTTCGGCGGCGAGCGGCCGACGGCGCCAGCCGAAGGCGTCATGCCGCACCACCACGCCTTCGGCGGGGTCGACCCACCCGCCGACCGCGGCACCGACGCCGAACAGCGGCCGCCCCCGCGTGTGTTCGTCGAGGAAACCGCGCAGTTCGCGGGCGACGGTCGACGGCAGGACGTCCGGCGCGACGCCGCCATGGGGAAAGGTACGGCGGGCCAGGACCTGGCCCCGCAGGTCGACGAGGGCGAACGTCGAGGCGGGGACACCGAGGTGGACACCACCCGCCACGGGGCCGCCGGAGGGCCCGACGTGCAGGTCGACGGGCATCCGGGGCCGGCCCACTCCCCCGCCGCCGGCGAGTTCGGGCAGTTCGCGCAGGAGGCCGAGGCGGGCGAGGTCGGTGGCCTGCCGGGAGACGGCGGCCGGACTGAGGCCGGAGAGCCGCGCGACGGCGCCGCGGGCGACCGGTCCGTGGTCGAGGACGGTCCGCAGCACGCTGGCGGCGTTCGCCTCGCGCCGTCCGTCACCGGCCATCCGGGGGCCGTGCGGGGTGGTGGTCATGGGGGCCTCTCTCGTCGCTTTCCTGATGGACACTCTGATCACTGTGCGGCGGTGATCACTGTTGCGGCGGTGTGAATTCCCGGGGCCGAATGTGGCGCGGCCCCCGTCCGGGCTTCCGGGAGGGCTGCGACCTCGCTCGGGCGCGGGATCGCCCCAGGTCGGAAGCGGTCCGGAGCGGTACGAGGGTGGGGCGCGGGGCCCCGGGGCAGGCGCCGATTCAACCACCGGGGAGGGCCGTTCGGGGAGCGGGCGGTCGCTTGACGTGCGGCGGCGGCCACTGCGAGGCTCCGGGACATGTTCGCGACCTCCTCCTGTCCCGCCCTCCACGGCGCCTGATCCTCGCGACCTCCTCGCGTGGTCGGTTCACCGCCCGCGATCCCGCGTTCGCCACCTGACGGGGCACACCCCTCCGCCACCCGGCACGCACCCGTCGCACTCCCGGACCACACCTGGCGCTCGTCCCGCTCGTGGGCACCAGTCCCGCCCGCGTACGGGGTGCCGATCCCGCTCACCTACGGGGTACCAGCCCCGCTCGTGTACGGGGCGCCAGTCCCGCTCGCGTACAGGGCGCCAGTCCCGCTCGTGATCCCCACTCCCGCTCGCGGGCCTCGCACCTCTCATGGCGTTCCTGCATCCGTGCTTCGAACGCGACGTCCCGTCAGCTGATTACTTCCGCTCCGGAATTAATTCCGGAGCGGCCCCGCCCTCCGAAAGGACCCGCCATGTCCACCGCCACCACCACGATCACCGTTCAGAAGGTCGGCGGCCGCCTCGGCGCCGTCATCTCCGGCGTCCGCCTCGGCGGCGACCTGCCCGCCGAGACCGTCGCCGAGATCCGTGCCGCCCTCCTCGCCCACAAGGTGGTCTTCTTCCGCGGCCAGGACCACCTGGACGAGGAGGACCACGAGGCCTTCGGCCGGCTCCTCGGCACGCCCGTCGCGCACCCCACCGTCCCCTCGGCCGACGGACGTTACTCCTTCCCGATCGATTCGGACTACGGCGGCCGCGCCAACCAGTGGCACACCGACGTGACCTTCGTCCCCGCCTACCCCGCCTTCTCGATCCTGCGCGCGGTCGTCATCCCGCCCTACGGCGGCAACACCCTGTGGGCCAACACGGCGACGGCGTACGAGAAGCTCCCCGAGCCGCTGCGGGCCCTCGCCGACAGCCTCCGCGCCGTGCACTCCAACGACTACGACTACGCGGCCCTGCGTCCCGGTGTCCTGCCGGAGCAGCTGGAGCAGTTCCGCAAGGTCTTCGCGTCGACGAAGTACCTCACCGAGCACCCCGTGGTGCGCGTCCACCCGGAGACCGGTGAACGCACGCTGCTGCTCGGCAACTTCGTGCAGCGCATCAGCGGCCTGACCGGAGCCGACTCCCGCGCACTGCTCTCGCTCTTCCAGGCGCACGTCGAGCGCCCGGAGAACACCGTGCGCTGGCAGTGGCAGGTCGGCGACGTGGCCATCTGGGACAACCGCGCCACCCAGCACTACGGCGTGGACGACTCCGACGACCACGACCGCAAGCTGCGCCGGGTCACCATCGACGGCGACGTGCCGGTCGGCGTCGACGGCCGCTCCTCGGTGCTGCTCGCACCCGAGACGGTCCCGGAGCCGGGCTTCGGCATCGCCTCCGGCGCCTCGTCGGCCGAGGCCGCCCCGTCAGCCAAGGCCGTCCCGTCGGCCGAGGCCGTCCCGTCGGCCGCCGCGAAGGAGTCGGCCGGCGCATGACGAGCGCCCCGCCCGGGTGCTCGTGGTCCTCACCGGCGAGAAGGGCGGGACACCACGGGCACCCACGGCGGGGGCCGTCGGACAGGAGGGGCGGGGTCAGGAGGAGGCCGGCAGGGCGTAGTCGGTGAAGCCGACCCAGTCCAGGGCGACGCAGGGTTCGTCGCCGAGGACCCAGGCGTCGTGCCCGGGGGTGACCCGCATGAAGTCGCCGGCGCCGAACTCGGCCGACTCGCCGTCGTCCATGACGACCTTCATCCGGCCGCTGACGACGTATCCGACGTGCGACGCCTGACAGCTGTCGGTGCCGGCGATCGGCTTGACGTGCTTGGACCACTGCCAGCCCGGCTCGAAGACGGCACGACCCACCGAGCCGTCGTCACTGGTGAGCAGGTCGAGCCTGCCCTTGTCGTCCTCGAAGGAACGGGTTTCGTCCGCTTCGTCGAAGCTCTTCCGTACGATGCCGGCCATCTTGCACTCCCGGCGGGGAAAGGGCGGGCCCCCGAGTCCTCTTCCAGGCTACGCCGGGACCGGCGCCCTCACCCCTGCGCGGCGGCGGTTCGCTTCTGCATCGAGATTTTCGGGGCCGAGGCCCCGCGCTTGGCGGATCCCGGCATATCGCCGGCCCGAATTCTGTAGACATCCCGTACCGGTCAGACCTACACATAAAGGACAGATAAGCGCACAATGAAAACGCGGCAAAGAATGCCGCCACTGCGGTCAGACGTCCATCACGCCGAAGGAGGCGAGTCGTATGGCCGACGTCTCTCACCGTCCTGGTGATATCGCGGGGCACCCCGACGCGCCGGAGATGCGGGACAGGTACGCCCGGATGCTCCAGACCCGAGGTGTCGCGGCGGTCGAGGAACTCGTGATCCTCGCCGGCGTCTACGCCGCGATCTCCGCGTGGACGGTGCACTTCTCCGCCGCCCAACCGGAACTCGCCATCAGCAACCTGGTCGTCGGCATCGCACTCGCGGTCCTCGGCCTGTGTATGTCGATGGCTCCCGAGCGGTCGCAGGACCTGAACTTCGTCGTACTGCTCATGGGCGTGTGGCTGATCGTCTCCCCGTGGGTCGTCGCGCGGAACCCCGACACGGGCATGATCCTCAGCAACGTGATCACCGGTGCGTGCGTGTGCCTGTTCTCGCTCACGGCCGGCGGGCTGCTCATGTCCAAGCGGAGGATGACGACCTGATCACCACGCGTCCCCCGCACCACCCATCCGTTGATCCTCTCCTGGAACGGCGGCACCTTCATCCCCCGGAGGTGTCGCCGTTCACCGTTCCTGTCCGGGAACGGCCGACGGTCCTCCCGTCACCCGTCGCCCTTCACCCGTCACCCGTCACCCATCACCCGTCGGTCTCCGGGAGATGCACTCCCGGGGCTCGCGCCGGTGCACGGAGCGCGTGCATAGAGCCGGTACGGAGCGTTTGGCCGTGCCGCCTTGTGCACCGTGGCGCAGGACCCGCTCCCGTCGCCCCGCCTAGCCTCGCCGCACGGGACGCGACGGCACCAACGAGGGGCGGAACCACCGGTGAACTGGCACATCCACGACTACCGCGAGAGCGATCTCGCCGCTGTCGTCCATCTGATCGACACCACCGCCGAGCTCGGGCAGGAGTCCGTGTTCTCGCTCGCCGAGTGCATCGGCGCCCTCACCAGCAGGGAGCCGGCCGTGGTCGCCGTCCACCAGGGCGTGCCCATCGGGGCCGCGCTCGCCTGCGTCTCCGGGGAGCGGGCGTGGGTCATGCGCGTCGCGATCTCGTCGGCGTGGCGAGGCCGGGGCCTCGCCAGCGCCCTGCTCGTGGAGCTGGAGCGGCGGCTCGTGGCCGCTCGGGTCGGGCGGATCGCGTACGTGCTGCCGGAGGAGGAACTCCTCGGCGAGGGGCTGCTGAACGCCGGGTACACGCGCCGGCCGGCCGTCGCCTACTTCGAGAAGGCGGAGCCGCTGCACGGCCCCGCCGCCGGGCTCCTCGACGACCTGGGCGGCCGGCTGCTGCCCGGCGACCTGTGGGCGAAGGTGGCCGGGATGGAACGCGAGAAGGACCTGATCGAGCGGCGGGTGGTCCTGCCACTCGCCGAGCCGGAGCGGGCCACCCGGCACGGCGTGCGGCCGCCGCGGGCGGTCTGTCTGTTCGGCCCGCCCGGCACCGGGAAGACGACGTTCGCGCGCGGGATCGCCTCCCGGCTCGGCTGGCCGTTCGTCGAGATCCTGCCGTCCCGGCTCGCCGACGAGGGGAACCTCGCCGCCGCCCTGCGGTCCGCGTTCGCACGGATCGCCGAGCTGGAACGGGCCCTCGTCTTCATCGACGAGGTGGAGGAGATCGCCCCGGTCCGCTCGGAGCCCGCGCAGCCCGGCGGCATGCACGGGGTGACGAACGAACTCCTCAAGCTCATACCGGGGTTCAGGGAGCGCGACGAGCGTCTCCTCGTCTGCGCCACCAACTCGATCCGCTCCCTCGACCCGGCGTTCCTGCGCCCCGGCCGGTTCGACTACCTGATCCCGATCGGTACGCCGGACAAGGCGGCGCGGGCGGCGATCTGGGCCCGCTACACCGACGGGCGCACGGACGTCGACATCGACGAACTCGTCCTGGCGAGCGACCTGTTCACCCCCGCCGACATCGAGCACGCGGCCCGGATCGCCGCTCAGGCCTCCTTCGAGCGGGACCTGATCTCCGCCGGCGGGCGCGGCGGGGACGACCCGGTGCCGGGCGCGAGCACGGCGGACTACCTGGCGGCGATCGGGCAGTGCCGGCCGACGGTCACGCCGGACATGATCGAGCAGTTCACGTCGGACATCACGACACACGCACGGATCTGACGACGACGTCGCACTCCTCGCCCGCCGCGTCCAGTTCGTCCCGGTCCGGCGGCCGCGCCCCGGCCCGGGACACGGTGACGGCCGCCGCGGCGGCCGCCCTCCGCAGCAGCCGGGCGAGGTACTCGGCGCCGAGCCCGTCGAGGTCCGCCCCGGCACGGAAGGCGAGGGTGTCGAGGACGGCGGACATGAAGGAGTCGCCCGCGCCGACGGTGTCCACGACGGAGACCGCCGGCGCGTTCGCGGTGACCGTGGCCCGGCGGGTGACGGCGAGCGAGCCGTCGGCGCCGCTGGTGACCAGGACGGCCTCCGGGCCGAGGTCGAGCCATCGTGCGGCGACCGCGCGCGGGTTCTCGCCCGGGTAGAGCCAGGCGAGGTCCTCGTCGCTGGCCTTCACCAGGTCGCTGAGGGCGACACAGCGTTCGACGCGTGCGACCGCCTCGGCGTGGTCCCCCATCAGTGCGGGACGCACGTTCGGGTCGTAGCTGACCGTGGCCCGGCCCCGAAGCCCTTCGACCAGGGCCAGCACGGCCGTCGCGCCGGGTTCGGTCACGGCCGCGATGGATCCGATGTGGACGTGGGCGGGCGCCGGGTCGGGCCGCGCGGGTTCCGCCTCCAGCGTCCAGGCGATGTCGAAGGCGTACGTGGCCCGGCCCTGCGCGTCGAGGCCGACGACCGCCGACGGGGTACGGACGGGTACGCCGCCGACCTCCACCCGTACGCCCGCCCCCCTGAGGTGGTCGCCGATCAGCCGCCCGGCGTCGTCGTCGGCGAGCTGCGTGAGCAGGGTGACCTCCCGGCCCAGCCGGGCGAGGCCGTACGCGACGTTGGCGGGGCTGCCGCCCGGATGGACGCGGTCGGCGGTGCCGGGGGCGCGGACGATGTCGGCGACGCACTCGCCGATCACCAGGAAGGACATGCGGGCGGAACTCCTCGGCTCGGGCGTCCCGGTACGGCCGCCGGCTGGACGCCGACCCCCTGCCGGACGGACCCGCAGATGGTACGCCGTCCCGCCGCGCGGGTGCTCGGTGCGAAGCCGCGTCGCAGCGCGCGCGTTCGGTGCGAAGCCGCGTCCAGGACCCGTCCGGGGTGCCTAGGGTGGTCGGCACGGGAAGCCGCCCGGGTCACCGGCGGCTTCGGGACGGAACGGGGAGGGGATCTTCCGGTGGAACCGGTGGACACGGTCGAGGGGCTCGCGGTCATGGCCTTCGGCGACGGCAAGGAGATGGAGGCCTGGCTGGAGACGCACCACGGGGACACGCCCGGCATCTGGCTCCTGCTCGCGAAGAAGGGCGCGGAGCTCCCGTCGCCGACCGCTGACGAGATCCTCGACGGCACGCTGGTGTACGGCTGGATCACGGGCAAGCGCATCACGCGCGACGAGCGGACCTATCTCCAGAAGATCACGCCTCGCCGGCCCCGCAGCCTCTGGTCCCAGGTCAACGTGCGCCAGGTCGAGGCACTCACCGCCGCCGGCCGCATGCGCGAGCCGGGCCTCGCCGAGGTGCGGGCCGCGCAGCGGGACGGGCGCTGGGAGGCCGCGTACCCCTCCCAGAAGGACGCCACCGTGCCCGACGACCTGGCGGCCGCCCTGGCGGCCGACCCCCGGGCCGCCGAGGCCTTCGAGGCCCTCGGCAAGACCGACCGCTACCTCGTGGTCCTCAGCCTGTTGCAGGCCCGCACGGCCAGGACGAGGGCGGCCCGCCTGGAGCGGGCGGTGACGGCGCTGGCGGCGGGCGAGGGGCGGCGCTGAGCCGAAGGGTTCGCCGGGTCCGGAGGCCCGGTTGCCAGGCCCTGCGGGCCGCGGTACCGGCGTCGGGACCCGGTGTCAGGTCCTCGGTCGGGCGGCGGTGAGGACGCGGGGCACGTCCTCGGGGCGGGCGTCGGCGTTCCGGCGCCGCCGGTACAGGACCTGGTGGGCGTCCCATTCCACGAAGGACTCGGCGTGCTCCAGGCCGACGGCCTCCAGGAGCCGACGGGACCTGTGGTTGGCCTCCTGGGTGACCGCGACCACGCTGGGCGCGGTCTCCAGGGCCCGCGCGACGGCCGCGCCGACGGCCTCGCGCGCGTAACCGCGCCCCCAGTGCTCGGGAAGGAACTGGTACGAGACCTCCGTCTCGCCGCCCCACCCCTCGTCCTCCACGGTGACGAGGCCGAGGAGCACGCCGTCCTCGGCCCGGACCACCGCGTGGAAGCCGGGCGCCCCGACGATCCGGCGCTGCCGTATCCGGACGACCGACTCGATGACGGGACCGCCGAGGTGGTGCCGTACGTCGGGATCGGTCCACAGCCGCGTCACGGCCGGTACGTCACCGTTCCGGACGGGCCGCAGGACCAGCCGCTCGGTGACGAGCGGCTGCGGGCCGGAGTGCGGGAGGACGGTCACGTCTCCGATCATCTCAGGAGGGGAGCGCGGCCGGGAGCGGGGCAGCGGTACTCCGGGCCGCCGCCGCGGATGACGGGGACGAGGCCGCGCAGGGCGGGTCCCGCGGCGATCAGCGTGGTCGCGGCGACGGCCGGCACTCCCCGGCGCCGCGAGCCTGGCGGGACTTTCCGGACAGGTCCTGGGATCCGTCGGCGGACGGTTCGTCGGCTCCGCGGCCGTCGCAGCCTGATCGGCGGCCCGCCGGGCCTTCCAAAGAGGCGGCGGGCGGCGGGGTCACCGCCCGTCGCGGAGGCGGAGGAGGTACGTGGCGGTCAGGGCGACGGCGCGGTCCTCGTCCTGTGACAGGGCGAGGAGGGCGGCTGCCGCCCTCGGCCCCGGGACGGAGTCGAGGGCCTGGGTGAGCCGGCCGCGGGCGGCGGCCCCGGTGGCGGCGTCGGCGAGGCGGTCGAGGAGCCGGCTCGCGATGCGGTCCGCCGTCGGGGCGTCGCTCGCGAGGACGCTGAGCGCGTCGGCCGCGTCGGTGTCGTTCCGTCCTTCCACGATCATGTCGACGAGCGTGGGGACCGCGTCGGCCACGCCGTGCGTCCCGAGCGCCAGGGCCGCCTGGCCTCGGACGACGGCGTCGGGGTGCGCGAGGGACTGCCGCAACCGGTCGGTGGCCTCGTCGGCGGGAAGGACCGCGAGCTCGGCGAGGGAGCGCACGGCACGCTCCCGCACGGCGGCCACCGGTGAGTCGAGGCCGCGGGCGAGGAGCGCCGGGACGCCGTCGCCCGATCGCGCCAGCGCCCACCGAAGGGCTCCGGCGACGTTCGGTTCCGTCTCGTTCAGCACCGCGTCGACGAGCGCCTCCACCGGAACCGGAACGTCGTCGGCGGCGAGGGCCGCGCGCTGGCGCACGTCGGCGCTCTGCGAGCCCAGCGCCTGGAGCAGCGCGACGACCTGGAGGACGTCCTCCCAGCCCCCGGGCTCCGCGGCGTCGATCCGGCGCAGCCGGGTGAGCAACTCGGTCTCCGCCGCGATCCGTTCGCGCGTCCGGCGGACGAGGTCGCCGACGAGTTCCGAGGGCGCGAACCCGGGGTCGTCGAGGGCGCGCCCGATCTCGCGCAGCGAGAGTCCCAGCGACCGCAGGCTCTCGATGTGGAAGATCCGCCGGATGTCGTCCCCGGAGTACTCTCGATAGCCGGAGCCCGTACGGCCGGAGGGCCGCACCAGGCCGAGCGACTCGTAATGCCGGAGCATGCGGGCACTGACCCCGGAGCGTCGCGCCACCTCACCGATCAACACGCCTCATCGTCCCTCCCGGTCCGAGCCGCCCAGAGCGACGACACGCTTCGCCTCCTCGATCGCGTGGCCGAATCCGGTGTCCGGGTCGCGCAGCAGCCGCAGCGTGGCGAGCGCGTGCGCCCGCACGCCGGGGTCGGGTGCCGTCGTCGCGGTGCGCAGAGCGGGCTCGATCGGCTCGCCGAGCGCGACGAGCGCCCGGCTGAGGCTCAGCTGCGTCTCGCGCTCGCCGCGCCCGAGCTGGGTCGCCAGTACCTCGGCCAGGGCGGGCTCCTCGCCTTCGGGCGCGAGCACCACCGCGGCCCGCCAGGCACTCCGCGCCACCTCGTCGTCCGCGTCGGTCAGGAGCGTCCGGGTGATCTCCGGCCACGCCTGCCGGTCCCCGATCTTGGACAGGGTGTGCAGCGCCTGACTCCGCGCCTGCGCACGCTCCGAGCGCAGTTCGCGCAGGAGCTCGGGGAGCGTCACGGACACCGGGTGCCGGGTGAGCGCCCAGGTCAGCATGTCGCGGACGAAGAACTCGGGCTCGATGGCGCACCGTTCCACCAGCTTGCCGACGAAGCCCGGGTCGGGTGTCGTGCCCAGCGCCAGCGCGGCCCTCAGCCGCACCGAGGACGAAGCGTCCCCGAGCTGCCGCAGCGCTCCCGCGCCCTCCGTGTCCTGCCTCGTGATCGTCATCGAGACCACCTCCTGGCAAGCAGTGAAGACCTTGTCACCGTGTCAAGGTCAAACACCGCCGGCCGGCCCGTCACGGTCCGGGTGGGCGCGCCCGGGCCCGGGAACGCCCTCAGCCGTCGACGTCGAGCGCCGTCCCGTACGGGTGGGACACCTTCAGGCGGATGACGACGCGGCGCTCGTCGACCGGCTGCCACAGGAACGGGCCCTCGTCCCGGGGCCGCGCGGCCCCGGGGATCCGCGGGCTTGGTCATGCCGTGATCAACTCGCCCCCGTGTTCGGGCATTCCGCGCCTTCCGGACGTCGCCGCGGTCGCTCATCCCGTGTGGAGGGTCCGCAGGTCACCGGGGGCCGCCGGGTCCCGGTCGACGACCTGGACCGGAGGCCAGGCCCACTGCCACACGTCGATGCCGGACGGTCGGGAGAACCGGATCGGACCGCGGGTGCCGTCGACCGCCACCCGTGGCCAGGACGCGGCGACGGCCGCCCGGTCCGTGCCGTGCGCGCGCAGCGCCTCCGCGAGGACGGTGACGGTGTCCCAGCCCTCGTAGGCGACGAAGGACGGCTCTGTGCCGAGCTGTTCGCGGAGTTCCCTGCCGACGCGTTCGCCGAGCGGACCGAGGCTCTCCGGCAGGTAGCGCAGGAACGGGATCCCGGCGCCGTCCTCGCCCAGCGCCGCGGCCCATCCGGCGAACTCCGGCTGTCCCGCGGGAGCTCCGATCAGGAGCTCGGCGAGCCGCCGGTCGCCGCGGACGGCCCGGACGATCGGCACCGCCGGCTCCGGATGGCCCACCAGCAGGAGCAGCGCTTGGGCGCCCCGCTCGACGAGCGCGTCGCACAGGGCCTCGGGGGCGAGCGCGTGCGCGTCGAGTTCGACGACGGTCCCGCCGTGGGGGGCGAGGTGCTCCCGCAGGATGCGGGTGCCGGTCGCCCAGTAGACGCTCGGCTGGGTCGCCACGGCGATCCGGCGGCGGCCCGCGCCGAGGAGGAAGTCCGCGTAGATCCGCCAGCCGCGGGACTGTGCCGGGGCCACGCGTGCGACCCATTCCGTCGGTGCGTCGGTGAGTGCGTCGAGCACCGCCGACGCGCACAGGAACGGCACACCGAGGGCGTCCGCCCGCGCGGCCGCGGCGCGGGCGACGACGCTGTGGTACTCGCCGACCACGGCGACCACACCCAGTCCGGCCAGTTCCTCCACGACCGCCGCGGCCCGCCGCGGATCGGCCGCGGTGTCCCGGACCACCAGCTCCAGCGGTCTGCCGTCGATCCCGCCGCCGCCGTTGACCTCGGCGACGGCCAGTTCGATTCCGGCGAGCAGGTGCCGGCCGGCCTCGACCCAGCCGGGCAGGGTCAGCGGGGCGAGGGCTCCCACGCGGACGGGCGGTCTGTCGGTGCCTCCCGCTCCGGACGGCGCGGGCGACGACGGTGGTCGCGGCGTGTTCATCGGTGTACTCCCCTGTGGCGATGCGGCGTCGGCGGGTCCGGGACCCCGGTGGCACGGTTGTGGAGAACGGGGGAACGGGGGTGCGGTACGGGGGTCCGGTCCCCTCACGTCCTCACTTCGAATGCCCCGGCCCCGGAGGACGAGGGTGCGCTACGGGTCCCCTCACGTCCTCACTTCGGATGCCCCGGCTCCGTGAGCGCGGCCTTGATCGACGGCCAGTCCGGGGCCGTCGGCGCGTAGGTGCGCCGGGCGGTGTCGACGTCCTTGTAGCCGCTGGAGGTGGCCACGCACACGACGGGTCCGTCGGTCTCGTGGGGCCCGTGCGCGCGGAAGCCGGCGAGGCCCGCGGCGGAGGAGGCCTCGAACCAGAGTCCGTGTGCGGCCAACTCGGCCTGCGCAGAAGCCATCTGCCGGTCCGTCACCGTTCGTGCGGCGCCGCCGGTCTCCCGGACGGCGAGGACACCCCGGTAGCTGTTGATCTCGCAGTCGATGGCGTAGGCGACGGTGGGGCCGACGGGGACGCGGGCGACGGGCCGACCGGTGCGGAGGGCCTCGGTGAGGGCGCCCGCGGCGGCGGGCTCGGCCGCGTACAAGCGGGGCACGGAGTCGGTGACGCCGAGCCGGGCGAGTTCCCGGAACCCCTTCGCCACGCCGAAGAGCAACTCCCCGTAACCCGTGGGGAGATGCACGGCCGCCGGGGCCCGTCCCAGGTCGAGTGCGATCTCGTAGGCGAGGGTCTTGTAACCCTCGGGGCCGAAGGGGTGCCCGGTGTGGGCGGAGTCCGTGACGCTGCTGACGCTCTGGAAGCCGAGCTCGCCGACGATCCGGCGCATCAGCGGGCGGACCGACTCGCGCGGCACGGTCAGCACGGTCGCCCCGTACGCGCGCAGGTGCGAGGCGACGGCGGGCGGCGCGTCCGGGGACGTGAACACGGCACACGGCAGCCCGGCGCGGGCCGCGTAGGCGGCGGCCGCCGCGCCGTGGTTGCCGGAGGAGGAGACCACGATGCCGCGCGCGCCCGACGCGACGGCCGCGCTGACCGCCACCCGGTTCAGCCGGTCCTTGTGGCTCCACGTGGGGTTGCGGGACTCGTCCTTGATCCAGATCCCGTCGGCGAGCTCGACCAGCGGCGTGTTCCCCTCCCCCAGGCCGGGCGCGGCGAGGGGCGGCAACAGCGGCGCCCACCGCTCCAGACCGTGGGCGGCGGGGCGGCTGAACAGGTCGGCCGGTACCTCGTCGTAGGCGTAGTCGATGTCGAGGGGGTACGCCACCTCGTCCGTCGAGGTGACGGGACAACCGCGCGTCAGCGGCGGCCAGAGCGGATGGCGCACGGACGGATCGGCGAGCGAACGCTGGGCGGTGGCGAGCGAGGTCACACGGTGCCTTTCTCGGTTCTCGGTGAGGGGCAGTGCCGGGGCGCTCCGGCGGCGGGTCCGTGCCGGGCCGTCCGGCGGGCGGACGGGGTCGTCCGTCCGGGCCGTCCGGCGGGCGGGCCCGGACGGCCGGTGCCGGTTCAGCCCATGCGGCGGGTGAGGGCCGCGAGTGCTCCGGGCTGACGGCCGGGCACGTGGCGGCGCAGGGCG
Source organism: Streptomyces sp. NPDC043176 (assembly GCF_056436715.1). Lineage (NCBI taxonomy): Bacteria > Bacillati > Actinomycetota > Actinomycetes > Kitasatosporales > Streptomycetaceae > Streptomyces > Streptomyces sp. NPDC043176. The sequence goes on along the minus strand of NZ_JBWKCA010000018.1, from coordinate 115,538 downwards.
ACGAGGGTGGGGCCGAGGGTGCGGGCGCGGGCGGGGTCGGCGATCTGTTCCCACTGGTGGTGGGCCCGGTCGACGGCGCCTTCGACGTCCGGGTCGTCGGGGCGCTGCCGCAGCGCGAGCCGGGCTTCGGCGGCGGCGATCCACAGTTCGCAGCTGCGGGCGGGTTCACCGGCCAGCCGGGCGAGGTCGGCCCGTACCTCGGTCCAGTGCACGGCCTCCGCCGAGTGCGGTCCGTGGCGGCGGAGGGCATCGTGTTCCCAGGCCGCCGCGACGGTCGCCGCCTCCCCGTGCCGCCCGGCCATGGCCGCGGCGAGGATGGCGGGGTGCGGATCCTGCGGCGCGGCGGCGGGGGCGGGGGGCGCCGGGGCGAGGAACCGGGACTCCGCGGTGGCCGGGGCGGTGCCCGCGGCGGCCTCGGCGTGGAGGGTGGCGTGCGGGAGCCGTGCGCCGGAGCGCCAGAGCTCCGCCCAGGCGCGGAGGTAGTCGGGGGTCGCGGGTTCGCCCCGGCGCGGCGCCGGTGTCACCCGGCCGTAGAGGGCGGTTCCCGGACCGAGGTGGAGCAGTTCGGGTACGGCCGTGAGGCGCTGCCAGACGTCGGGGCCGGCCGCGAGGTCGGCGACGACGGTCGTGGTGCCGGGCGGCCGTGCGCCGAGTTCGCCGGCGAGCCAGTGCCAGGGCAGTGCCGTGTAGCGGAGGGTGGCCGCGGTGGTGCGGGCGAGTGCGAGGTGCGGCAGTTCCTGGCGGCGGTCGAGGTGGAGCTGCCCGGCGAGACAGACGACCAGGGGGCCGGGGTTCGCCGCCGCCGCGCGCAGGCGGGTCAGGACGGTCTGCGGGTCGAGCGGGTCCGCGAGTTCGACGACCGTGGCGGTGGTGGTGCCGGTGAGGACCCCGGGCGGTACGGCGGCGAGCGCCGGCAGCACCGACGCGGCGTCCATGGCGCGGCCACGCCCCGCGGGCGCGGCCGCGAGCAGCAGGGCCGTACCCACCGCGGCGGTGCCGCCGGCCGTGGCGACCGCGCCGCCGACAGCCGCGGCTCCGGTCGCACGCGCGACCGTTGTACGAGCGTCCGTTCGTCCGTTCGTCGCCGCCGTTCCGGCGGCCGTGACCGCTTCGCCCGTGACCGCCGTGCGCGTGCCCACCGTGCCGTTCCCGTCGTCGTTCACCACCCCAGCACCGTAACGCGTCGCACCCTGGCCGATAATCGGTGGGCCTTTGACATATGCCGGAAGCACCACCGGATCGAGTGTTGCCAAATCCCTTACGGGCTGTGCCGGGCTGTGCCACAGTCGTACACGGGCCTCCCCTTCACACCTGGCCGCGCCTGTATCGGAGTTCGACATGCCGTCCCATCTGTTCGCGGACCGCCCCGCTCAACCGCCGGAGCCGGGCGCGGTGGACGCGCTGATCTCGCAGACCCGCCGCCTGCGCGGCGAGGTCGACGCCGTCCGCCGGGACGCCGTGGCGAACGAGGACGACCCCCAGCAGCGGTGGCAGCGCGCCCTGTGCGACCTCGCGGTCCACCAACTCGACGACCTGGGCGCCCACTTGGGGCAGCTGCGGGCGGGCGTCCCGGCGGAGCTCGTACCCGACGAGAAGCCCGGCGGCGAGGCGGAGGACGGGTACGACGGCGCGTTCGACGCCGCGCTCGCGACGGACCCCGGCACCGCGTACGGCCAGGCCGCCCCGTACCGCACCGGCTCGCTGCTCTCCCGGGTGGGCAGCGCCGAGTGGAACCTGCTGACCGACGAGGTCAGCTGGTCGGAGGAGCTGTACGAGATCTTCGGCCGCGCCCACGAGAGCGGGCCGATGTCGCTGGACGAGATGCCCTCGATGGTCTTCGCCGAGGACCAGCCGGTCCTCCAGGGCATGGTCACCGACTGCCTGATCGACGGGAAGCCGATCGACGGCGAGTTCCGCATCGTCCGGACCGACGGCCGGGTGCGCACGGTGCACATGACCGGCGAACCGGTGCTCGACGACTACGGCTGCACGGCCTCCATGTGGGCCGTCTTACGAGACGTCAGCGAGCTCCGGCGCAGCCAGCGGGCGGTCCGCGAGAGCCGGGACAGCCTGGAGCGCAGCCGCCAGATCGAGCAGACCGAGCGCCGGGTCGCCGTCGAGCTCCAGGAGGCGGTCCTCCCGCCGTGGCGCGGCTCGCTCCGCTTCGCCCACGACGGCCCCGCCCCGCTCGACGTCGCCGCCCATTACCTGCCCGCCGCCACCACCGGTCTGATCGGCGGCGACTGGTACGACGCGCTCGCCCTGCCGGACGGGGACGCGCTGCTCACCGTCGGTGACCTGACCGGCCACGGGGTCGCCGCGACCTCCTCCATGGCCATGCTCCTCGGCGCGCTGCGCGGCATGGCCGTCGCCGGGATCCGGCCCGCCGCCCTGATGGGCCATCTCAACCAGCTTCTCGAGACCTCCGTGCAGCCCGCGCTCGGCAGCGCGATGTGCTGCCGGTACGACCCCGTCGCCCAGACGCTGACCTGGGCGCAGGCAGGCCACCCCGCCCCGCTGCTGTTCCGCGACGGGACGGGGCACGTACTGCGGCGCCCCGAGGGGGTCCTGCTCGGGGCGACGACCGGAGCCGTGTACGGCGAGGCCGAGACCCGGCTGTTCCCGGGAGACGTGCTCGTCCTGCACACCGACGGACTGACCCGCGCCGGCGGTGCGGCCGGGGACTTCGGGGACGACACCGCCACGCGACGACTCCTCGCCCTCGGGCCCCGGCTCGCCGGGGCCCGGGACGCCCAGGACGCCGTGCGCGCGGTGGTCGCGGAGTTCGGCGAGGAGCAGCGCGAGGACGACGCCTGCGTGATGGTGGTCCGGGCCGGACACTGAGCCGCCCGGGCCCTGCCCGCACCGTCCCGGGCGGTCACCGGACGTTCCGGGCCGTGCCCGCCGGGTGCCTCCGGCCGCCCACAGGCGCCGGGCCGAGCGGCCCGTCCCTGATTCGGGCCCTACGGCCCCGCACCTCCGACCCCGGCGCGACGGCGTCGGCCTCCCCCGGTCACCACCGGGCCCGTTTCCCTCAGGCCCCGCCCACCCGGGTTCAGGCCTGCCCGGTGCGCGGGCGGTTGACCGGCGACCGGGGAAGGGCGAGCTCGATCTCCTCGCGCAGGTTCTCGATCCGCGAGTAGCCGGCGTACTGGCCCGTGAGCCGGTACATCTCCCGGAGCCGGTCCCAGGTCCGGTGGGACGAGGTGTCCCCCATGGACATGAGGGCGAGCCGGGCGTACCGGTCCGCCTGTTCCGGATCGTCGGCGATGAAGCAGGCCGAGGCGAGCGAGATGTGGTCGAAGAGCTTCGACCGGTCGTGTCCGCCGTGCCGGAGTTCGATGGCCAGCTTGGCGTGCCGCTGCGCGGGGACGGCGGCGGAGGGGTCGTGCTCGGCGAGGGTGCGGTAGGCGAGGGCCTGCATGCCGTGCATGTCGGCCTCGTCGAAGTTCTGCATCCAGCTCGGCTTCTCGTCGCGCCGGTCGGACACGAACAGTTCCTCGGCCTCGCCGAGGGTGCGGCGCATGGCCTGCCCGCGCCCCATCGACGCCTGCGCCCAGGCCTCGATCGTGTGGAACATGGCCTGGGTCCTGGGCAGCAGCCGTTCCCCCGCGCCGGCCTTGGCCAGCTTCATGAGGTCGAGGGCGTCGTCGGGCCGTCCCAGGTGCACCATCTGGCGGGCGGCCCGGGACAGCGCCTCGCCGGCCCGGGGCCGGTCGCCGCCCTCGCGGGCAGCGTGGGCGGCGATGACGAAGTACTTCTGCGCCGTGGGTTCGAGGCCGACGTCGTGCGACATCCAGCCCGCGAGGACGGCGAGGTTGGCGGCGACGCCCCACAGGCGCCGCTGGAGGTGGTCGGCGTGACGGTAGGCGAGCATGCCGCCCACCTCGTTGAGCTGGCCCACCACGGCCTTGCGCTGGAGACCGCCGCCCCGGGAGGCGTCCCAGGCTCGGAACACCTCCACCGAGTGCTCCAGGGCCTCGATCTCCTCCGACCCGATGGGGGCGGCCTCGTAGCGGTCGAACCCGGCGGGGTCGGCGTGGAGGGGATCGATGGCCCGCGGAACCGCGCCCTTGCGGGAGGGGTCGGTCTGCAGCCAGTCGTGCATGGCGTTGGTCAGTACGGAACCGGCGGCGAGCGCGGCACCCGCGCCCACCAGGCCGCGTCGGTTGAGCATGAGGTCCATTCCCGTGAATTCGGTGAGGACCGCCGCCGTACGATCGGGTGCCCAGGGCAGCCCGTCAGGGTTCTCCGTCTTCCTGACGTCCTGCCGTTTGCCGGCGCGCCCGTGTCGTACGAACCCGAGGTCCTCGATGGTCACGACACGGCCGAGTCGCTCGGTGAACAGTGCTGCCAGCACCCGGGGAACGGGATCGCGGGGCGTCTCGCCCCGGTCGATCCAGCGCCGCACCCGCGAGGTGTCGGTCGCCAGCTGGGGGTGGCCCATGGCCGCCGCCTGCCGGTTGACGAGTCTCGCGAGTTCGCCCTTGGACCAGCCGGCCAGGCCGAAGAGGTCCGCCAGGCGGGTGTTGGTTTGTCCGGTCACGTCTAAGCCCCCAGGTTCTCGGCTGAGTTGACAGTAACCCCCTGTCATAGGGCTGGCGACTATTCGCCAGGGTTCGCCAGGGTGCGCCCGATGTTCCGCCACCCGCGCCCGGGTGTCAGGTATGAACGCGCCACCCCGCACCGCCGACCGGCCCTCATTCCCCAGGGTGCGGACCGGGGAGCGGGCGGGGCGACGCACGCAACTCGTCGGCACACGAAGGGATCTGTCACCTCCATGTACACAGCATCGTCCTCCGTGTCCGCCCCGCCCCGGCCGCAGCACCGCATCGTCCCGGCCGGCGCCGGTCCGTACCTCGCCCCCGTGACCCAGGCCGTCCGGCCCAGGCGCTGGGCGGGCGGCACCGGTACCCAGCCGGTGAGCGGAAGAATCGATCTGTCCGGCCCCCAGGGGGCGCAGCTGAAGATGGCGATCGCGTCGGTCCACCGGATCTGCCCGGAGTTCAACCCGGTGCAGGTGCTGCGGCGCAGCGGCCGTTCCGTGCTCATCGTCGGAACGACCGGGCGGATGACCGTGGTCGCCAAGTGTTTACTGGACCACTCCCCCGCGTGGGTCGAGCGGTTCCGGCACGAAATAGCTTCCTACCGGTCCTTCGTCCGCCACCGTCCGCCGGTGCGGGCGCCGCGCCTCGTCGCGGCGGACCCGGAGAACTGCACGCTGGTGATCGAGCGGATGCCCGGACGGGCGGCGGCGCTCTCGCGCCACCCCGTGGAGGCCCCGCCGCGGGCCGACGTGCGGGCCGCGCTCGGCGCGGTGGCCCGGCTGAACGCCTGGCGCCCGCCGGCCGGGACGTTCGACGCGCCGCTGGACTACGGCACCCGGATCGCGCGCTACCACGAGCTCGGTCTCTTCACGGACCGGGACCGGGACGACCTGCAGAAGCTGCTGCACGGTCTGGCGCACGCGGGCGGGCGGCAGGGCATGGGGCAGTTCTGTCACGGTGACGCCCTGCTCTCCAACATCCTGCTCTCCCCCGCCGGTCCGGTCCTCGTCGACTGGGAGCACGCGGGCTGGTACCTGCCCGGCTACGACCTGGCGACGCTGTGGGCCGTGCTCGGTGACGCGCCGCTGGCCCGGCGCCAGATCAGTCAGCTCGCCCAGCAGGCGGGACCGGCCTCCCGGGACGCCTTCCTGGTCAACCTGATGATCGTGCTGACGCGGGAGATCCGTACCTACGAGACGGCGGTGCAGCGCACCATGAAGGAGGCGCCGCCGGCCGGTTCCGTGCCGGTGCCCTCCGGGGCGCTCGCCCCCGGCGAGGAACAGCGGCTGCTCCTGAGGCGGCTGCACGACGACTGCGCCATGGCACGGCGGGCCGTGCGCGCGGCGGTCGGGACGCGCTGAAGGGGCGGGCCCGACCGACGACACGGGGGGTGCGCCGTGCGCCCGGTGCCGACACACCGGGACGCGGCGCACCGGCTCGTGTCTTCCGCGGGATGTCGCGGCCGTGCGGTCATTGGTCCACTCCACTGACGCGTCCCAGGCCCGGGACCCGTCCCCGCGAAACTCCGCCACTTGGCCTCCATTCCCGTCCTGACGTGGGAACTTCCGTGGACGCAGGCGTGATTGACGGATCGTCCGGGAGCCGATACCCCTGTACGGGTTCGGTCCCGCACGCCCCGGTGTCACCCCCATCCCCTGGAGGCTGCCTTGCTCCGTTCCGCTTCCCGCAGACGTACGTCACCGAACCGTGTGCCGAGGGCGGTGGGCGCGGTGGCGTCCGCCGCCCTGCTGTTCCCCCTGCTCTCGGCGGCTCCGCCGGCGGGGGCCGACGCACCCGAGGCGGGCACCCTCCAGGGGCAGTTCGCGCGGGCCTCGGCGCGTCACGGCGTGCCCGAGAGCGTGCTGCTGGCCGTCTCGTACCTGCAGTCGCGGTGGGACGGGCACGGTGGGGCGCCGAGCGTGACCGGCGGCTACGGGCCGATGCACCTGACGGACGCCGTGACGGCGCTGACCGAGGCCGCTCCGCACCATTCCGACGGGGAGGAGGACGCGCGCGGCGACGCCTCTCGGGCGGTGCGGTCCGGCGCCGGGGCGCCGGTCCCGGCGGCGGAGTCGCTGCCCCCACGGCTGCGGACCCTGGAACGGGCCTCCGCGCTGTCCGGGATCCCGGCGGAGGAGCTGCGGACGGGCACGGCCGCGAACATCGAGGGCGGGGCCGTGCTGCTCGCGGCGGCACAGCGGGAGGCCGGGCTGCCGGCCAGCACGGACCCGGCGGACTGGTACGGGGCGGTGGCGGCGTACTCCGGGGCCGACGACTCGGCGACGGCCTCGGCGTACGCCAACGACGTGTTCGACGTGATCCGGACCGGGGAGTCGCGAACGACGGACAGCGGACAGGTGGTGACGCTCGCCGCCGCCCCGGCGGTGGAGCCCGCGACGGAGCAGGTGGACGGCCTCGGCCTGCGGCGGCCGGCCGGCGGCCCGGTGGAGTGCCCGCGTTCGGTGGCCTGCGAGTGGATCCCCGCGCCGTACGAGGAGTTCGGGGACGGCGACTACGGGAACCACGACAAGGCGAACCGGCCGGAGTCCCAGTCGATCGACTACATCGTGATCCACGACACCGAGGCCACCTGGGACGTCACCCTGAAGCTGGTGCAGGACCCGACGTACGTCTCGTGGCAGTACTCGCTCCGCTCCTCCGACGGGCACATCGCCCAGCACCTGCCGCTGAAGGACGTCGGCTGGCACGCGGGCAACTGGTTCGTCAACGCCAAGTCGGTGGGGCTGGAGCACGAGGGCTTCCTCACCGCGCCCGACTCCTGGTACACGGAGGCGATGTACCGGACGTCGGCGCGCCTGGTGCGGTACCTCGCCGACCGGTACGACGTCCCGCTGGACCGGCAGCACGTCCTGGGGCACGACAACGTGCCGGGCACCGTGACCTCCACGATCAAGGGCATGCACACGGACCCCGGGCCGTACTGGGACTGGGCGCACTACTTCCGGCTGCTGGGCCGTCCGATCACGCCGAGCGCCGGGCCGCACGCGGGCGTGGTGACGGTCCGGCCCGAGTACGGCGTCAACCGGCCGGTCTACACGGGCTGCGCGACGGCGGGGGTGGCGTGCGCGCCGCACGGCAGCGGGGCGGTGCGCCTGCACACCGCTCCGAGCGCCGACGCGCCCCTGGTGAAGGACATCGGTCTGCGCCCGGGCGGACAGGACTCGACCGACGGGGTCAACGACACCGGGGCGCGTGCCTCCACGGGGCAGAGCTACGCGGTGGCGGAGCGCCTGGGCGACTGGACGGCGATCTGGTACCTCGGCCAGAAGGCCTGGTTCCACAACCCCCGGCAGGAGCCGACGGCGGTGAACGCGCGGGGAACGGTGCTGACGCCGCGGGAGGGGCTCGCTGAGGTGCCGGTGTACGGCCGGGCGTATCCGGAGGCGTCGGCGTACCCGGTGGGCGTGCCGGTGCAGTCGGTGTCGCCCTTGCCGTACAGGCTGCTCGCCGGTCAGCGGTACGTGGTGGGTGGCCGCACTCCGGGCGAGTACTACTTCGCGCCGGTGTTCGATCCGACGGGGCACAAGGTCGTCCGGGGCCAGGAGGAGTACTACCAGATCCAGTTCGGCCACCGGGTCGCGTTCGTGAAGGCCGCTGACGTGCGGGTCTTCCGGGTCTGACGGAGGCTGGCCGAAAGGCGAGGGGTGGTGCCGGAGGGACGATCCGGCGCCACCCCTTCGGCGTTCATACGACTATTCCGGAGATCGTGTGCGCCGTCCGGGCGACGGGTAAGGCTGGGCCCGCACAGAGCCCCTGCTCACCGGAAGGCCCCTCAGCACATGCCTCAGCCCTTCGTTATGCCGGATTTCTATGTTCCGTATCCGGCTCGGCTCAACCCCCATGTGGAGGGCGCCCGCACGCACACGCGTGAGTGGGCGCGCGCGATGGGGATGCTGGAGGGCTCGGGGGTCTGGGAGGAGCACGACCTCGAATCGCACGACTACGCCCTGCTCTGCTCGTACACCCACCCCGACTGCGACGGGGAGGCCCTCGACCTCGTCACCGACTGGTACACCTGGGTCTTCTTCTTCGACGACCACTTCCTCGAGGTCTTCAAGCGGACCCAGGACCGGGCGGGCAGCAAGACGTATCTGGACCGGCTGCCGAGGTTCATGCCGGCGGACCCGGCCACCGGGATGCCCGAGCCGACCAACCCCGTCGAGGCGGGCCTGGCGGACCTCTGGCGGCGTACCGTTCCCGCGATGTCCGAGGGCTGGCGCGTGCGGTTCGCCGAGGCGACGGAGCACCTGCTCCACGAGTCCCTCTGGGAGCTCGACAACATCAACGAGGGACGGATCGCCAACCCCCTCGAGTACATCGAGATGCGTCGCAAGGTGGGCGGCGCGCCCTGGTCGGCCGGCCTCGTCGAATACGCGGCGGGGGCCGAGGTCCCCGCCCGGGTGGCGTACTCACGGCCGCTGCGGGTGCTCAGGGACTCCTTCTCGGACGCCGTGCACCTGCGCAACGACCTCTTCTCGTACCAGCGCGAGGTGGAGGACGAGGGCGAGAACAGCAACGGCGTCCTGGTCCTGGAGCGGTTCCTCGGCTGCACGACCCAGGAGGCGGCGAACGCCGTCAACGACCTGCTCACCTCGCGGGTCCAGCAGTTCGAGAACACGGCCCTGACCGAGGTGCCGCTGCTCGCCGCCGAGCAGGGCCTGAGCCCGGCCGAGTGCGCGGCCGTGGCGGCCTACGCGAAGGGGCTCCAGGACTGGCAGTCCGGCGGCCACGAGTGGCACATGCGCTCCAGCCGCTACATGAACGAGGGCATGGTCGCGGGGCCCTCGCGGCTCGACGGGATCCTCGGCACCTCCGCGCTCGACGTCCGGACCCTCTTCGGGCGCCCCGCGGCCGCGCGGCACCGGGCGTTCACGCACGCGCCGCACCAGCACGTGGGGCCGTCGCTGCTGCCCGAGCTCGACCTGCCGTACCCGCTCACGCTCAACCCCCACCACGGGGAGGCCCGGCGGCACACGGTCGACTGGGCCGAGCGCATGGGGCTCCTCGACGACCTGTGGGACCGATCGATGGCCGAGGGCTTCGACCTCGCGCTGTGCGCGGCGGGGCTCGATCCGGACGCGTCCGCGGAGGAACTGGGCCTCAGCGCCGACTGGCTGACGTGGGGGACCTACGCGGACGACTACTACCCGGCCCTCTTCGGACGGGTCGGCAACCTGGCCGGTGCGAAGGAGCAGACCGACCGGCTCAAGGCGTGCATGCCGCTCGACGTGCCGTCGGCGGGTGCGGCGGGCGCGGCGAACCCGCTGGAGCGCGCGCTCGCGGACGTCTGGGAGCGGACCGCCGCGCCGATGGCCCCGGGGGCCCGGGCACAGCTGCGGACCGCGCTCGACGCGATGCTCGACAGCTGGATGTGGGAGATGCACAACGTGGTGCAGCACCGGGTGCCCGACCCGGTGGACTACGTCGAGATGCGGCGCAGCACGTTCGGCTCCGAACTGACCATGCTGCTGTGCCGGCTGCGGCAGGACGCGACGCTGCCTGCGGAGCTGTTCCGGTCGGGCACGGTGCGCAGCCTGGAGAACGCGGTGATGGACTACGGCGCCCTGATCAACGACCTCTTCTCGTACCAGAAGGAGATCGAGGTCGAGGGCGAGGTGCACAACGGTGTCCTGGTGCTCCAGAAGTTCTTCGACTGCGACTACCCGACAGCGGTGGCGATGGTCGCCGATCTGATGCGGGGCCGGCTGCGCCAGTACGAGCACCTGAAGGAGCGTGAAGTGCCGTTGCTCTACGAGGACTTCGGTCTGGACGCGGCGGGCCGGACGGCGTTCGAGGCGTATCTGCGGGAGCTGGAGGACTGGCTCGCCGGTGTCCTGAACTGGCACCGGAAGGTCCGGCGTTACGGCGCCGAGGACGTGCGCGCGGGCAGTGGCAGCGCGCTGCTGCGGCGCGGGCCCTCGGGTCTCGGCACCTCGGCGGCGCGGATCTCCGGGCTGCTCGGCGCGGGGGTGCGCTGACAGACGCCGAAGGCCTCCGGGACGGGATCCCGGAGGCCTTCGGGCGGTCGGATCAGGGCCGGCGGCCGCGCAGTTCGTCGAGTTCGCGGCGGTCCCGCTTGGTGGGCCGGCCGGCGCCCCGGTCGCGGACGGCGGCGACGGCGACGTGCTCGCGCGGCGGCGGGGGCGGGCTGTTGTCCACGTAGGCCTCGGCGGCGACCGGCGGGCCGACCCGCTTGGTGTGGAGCTCCTTGACCTCGACGATCCGCTCCCGGCCGCCGTGGAAGAGGCGGACCTCGTCACCGGGCTTCACCGGCTGCGCGGGCTTGGCCCGCTCGCCGTTGACCTTCACGTGTCCGGCGCGGCAGGCCGCGGCGGACTGGGAGCGGGTCTTGGTCAGACGGACCGCCCAGATCCAGCTGTCGACGCGCGCGCTCATCGGCCCCCGCTCCCCCGTCAGCCCTGCTGGAACAGCTCGGCGGGCAGCGGCTTGAGCAGCGCGTAGAGGTCGTCGGTGATCGGCCGGTCCCAACTGGCGATCGTCACGAGGACGTTGTCGCTGCGGTCGAACTGGACGCAGGAGATGCGGCTCTCGGAGAGCTTGAGCCGCCGCACGATGAGGAGGTTGTCGCCCTGCATGACGGGGAGGTCCTCGGCGTCGAGCACCTCGACGGGCTCGTCGTTCTCCAGGGCCGCGAGGAGCTGGGCCACCTCGAAGGGGATCTGCCCGTCGGCGAGCTCGCGCGCGGGCGAGCCCTCGGGCAGGTTGCCGATGATCATCGCGGGGCCGCGGCCCCCGAAGAGGTCGTACCGGAGGAACACGCCCTGACAGGAGCCGTCGGGAGCGGGCAGCAGGCCGGCGCCGAGATTGCCGGGCCAGTCTCCCGGATCCATGGCCAGGACGTCGAAGTCCGGGCCCGCGGGTGTGGCGGCGCTGCGGCGGCGGAGGAAGGACATACGGCCATGGTACGTGTCCCGGCGCACGATGCGACGCGCCGGGCGGCCACGGACGCTCAGCCCTCCCCGCCGGGCTCCCCGGGCCGGTGGTCGGCGTTGCGGAGGGCCTGCGCGAGGCCGGTGCGGTCGGTGCCGAGCTTCCGGTAGACGGCCGAGAGGAGCCGGCCGAGCCCCGTGGCGTCGACGCCGAGGACGGCGGCCGCGTCCCGGTCGCGGACGGTGAGCTCGGCGGCTGCGCGCTCACGGGCGGTGAGCGCGTCCGTGCCGGCGGGGTGCAGCGGACGCGGGCGGAGTCCGGCCGCCGCGAGCTCGGCGCGGGCCTCCTCGACGAGGCCGTCGGCGCCGCAGTCCTGGGCGGCCTCCAGGCCCCGGTACAGGTGCTCGGCCGCCTCCCCGGCGCGTTCGGTGCGGCGCAGGGCTGCGCCGAGCGCGACGAGGGAGCGGGCCAGCTCGTACGCGGCGGGTGACTGGTCGAGCCAGTCGACGGACTCCTCCAGGAGCTTCACGCGCGCGGAGGGCTCGGAGACCTCGGCGGTCACCCGGAGCGCCGAGCCGATCGCGGAGGGCGCGCCGTACTGGCGGGCGCGGGCGACCGCGTCCTCGGCGGTCCGCCGGGCCGTGACGGGGGTCGTGGCGGCCTCGGCGACGGCCAGGTGGAGCTGCCAGGGGCACCAGGCGGGGTTGCGCATGCCGCGCGGGTCGAGCCGGCGGCCGACGGCGGCCAGCTCGGCGGCCGCCTCCTCGGTGCGTCCCCGGGCGAGGAGGAGTTCGGCGTGGACGGTCTGGGAGTCGGGGAAGGTGACGGCGGCGGGGAAGGGCTCGCCGAAGTCGTGGGCGTCGGCGATGCGGGCGGCCTCGGCGACGCGGCCGCGGGCGAGCAGCACCTCGATCATGACGCCGACGGCGTACCACTGGGCGGGGGTGCGCGGTCCGACGCGTTCGGACAGGCGCAGCCCGGCCCGGACGAAGTCCTCGGCCTCGACGAGCCGGCCGCGCCGGTAGCGGATGTAGCCGAGGAGGGTGTACGCGAAGGAGAGGTGGGCGCCGCGCCAGCCCTGGCGCTCGAACTCGGCGGTGCCGGCGGCGAAGAGCTCCTCGGCGCGGCCGGGGCGGTCGGCGTACAGGAAGGTGAGGGCGGTGAGGACCGGGACCTCGAAGCCCCGGCTCTCGTCCGCCCAGCTGAGGCCGCCTTCGAGGGCGCGCTCGGCGTGTGCGAGGGCGACGGCGGAGGGTTCGGCGCGCAGGGTGGCGTCCCAGGCGCGCAGGCCGATGATGTACCGCTCGGTGAGGTCGCGGCCGGTGAGGCGGTCCGCGAGGGCCGTGAGGCGGCGGGAACGGGCCGGCGACTCGGGTTCGTCGGCGCGGAAGGCGTCCCACATGAACTTCTCGGCCTGCATCCGCAGTCGGCTGCGGGCGTCGGTGGTCTGCCGGGCCTCGCGGCCCAGGAGCTCGGACGCCTCGACGAGGCGGTCGCTGTGGGCGAGTACCTGGGAGAGGCGGTAGACGATGCCGTGGCGGAGCGTCGGGTCGGCGATGGGCTCCTCCAGCGCGGCCCGCAGGTGGTTGACGGTGGTGGCGGGCTCGGTGAGCAGAGAGGAGCAGCCGAGCTCGAAGAGGACGGCCGCCCGCTCGTCGGCGGCGGGAGGCTCGCGCAGCGCGCGGGCGAGGAAGCGGCGGGCCGCGTCGGGCGCGCCGGCACGGAGGGTCTCGCCGGCCGCGGCGCGGAGTCTGCCGACGACCCAGGGGTCGCCTTCGGGGTGGGTCTCCAGGAGGTGCCGGGCGGCGGCGGTGGGGCCGAGTCCGGCGTCGACGACGCACCAGGCGGCCTGGCCGTGCAGGGCGACGCGGGTGGCGGCGGGGATGGACCGGTAGACGGTGGTGGCGATGAGGGGGTGGACGAATTCGAGAGGGGCGTCGGGGCCGTCTGCCTCGGCGAGGACGCGGGCCTCGCGCAGCCGCTCGGCACAGTCGGCGACCGCCTCGCCGCCGAGGCCGGCGACGGCGCCGGCGAGCTGCGGGGAGATCTCGGTGCCGAGGACGGCGCAGGCCCAGGCCAGGCGCACGGTCTGGGTGCCGAGTCGTTCCAGACGGGTGACGAGACCGCTGCCCTTGAGCGCGGCGGCGAGGTCGCGGAGTTCGTGGGCGCCGCCCGCGGTGGGTTCCAGGCCGTGGTCGCGGACCTTGGCCGCGAGTTCGACCGCCTCGAAGGGGTTGCCGGAGGTGACGGTCCGGAATTCACGGCAGAACGTGTCGTCGGCGTGGGCGCCGACGCGGTCGCGGACGAGGTCGGCGATGGCCTCGGAGGTGAGCGGGGCCAGTCCGAGCGGTCGGCGACCGGACCTGTGTCCGGTGAACTCGACTCCCTCGTCCGGGAGTTCGTCGGGGCGGTAGGCCACGACGAGCAGCATGGGGAGTTCCTCGGCGCGGGGCGCGAAGGCGGCGAGCCAGCCGAGGGACTCGGGGTCGGCCCAGTGGACGTCGTCGAGGACCACGACGAGCGGGGCGCGCCGTACGGCGAGGTGGGTCAGGACCCAGTCGAGCCCGTCCCGCAGGCCCTGCGGGTCGGGCGGCGAGCCCTCGGCGGCGGCGCGGAGCCCGAGCGCGGGGCCGACGATGTCGTACCAGGAGCCGAGCCGTTCGCGCAGTTCGGCGTCGGTGGCGTGGGCCAGCTGCGGCTGGAGGAGCTGGCGGGCGACGTGGAAGGCGACCCGCTGTTCCTGGTCGCCGCCGCGCGCGGAGAGCACGGTGCATCCCCGGGTCGCCGCGCGGCGCCGGATCTCGGCGAGCAGGGTGGTCTTGCCGAGCCCGGCGGGCGCGGCGTACGCGAGGATGCCGCCGCGGCGCGCCGTACGGGGGCGGTCGGGTGCCCGGTCGGCGGGGTGGCCGGTCGCTTCCGCCGGGCGGTCGCGGTCGGGCGAGGGACGGCCGCCCCGGGGCGGCCCGCCGTCTCCCGGGCCGGTGTCCTCGCGGTCGCCGTGGGCGGCGGGTGTGTCGGGGACGGCGACGAGGTGGGGACCCCGGGCGCCGCGGGGTGCGGGGAGGGGCACGGGGACGGGGTCGGGCCAGGGCGGGTCGTCGGACAGGCCGGTCAGAAGGTCCAGCGCGTCCTCGGCCGCCGTGAGCGCCGCCTCGCGTTCGAAGAGGCCGAAACCCTGACGGGCCGGTCGGCCACCCTGTCGTGCCACGTTCCACCCCCACACCGGGGGCGTACGCCCGGCGCACGAGGGGAGGACGCCTGGCGGGTGGCCCCGCGAAAGCCCCAGCGTACGCCGGTTGGCACCGTATGTGACGGTCAATCGTGGAAGCTTCCCGACCGCTGCGCGAGTCGGCCCAGAGCGGTCAACGCCTCCTCGGCCCGCGCGTGTTCCACGAACAGGTGGTCGTGATGGAATCCGGCCACCACGTTGCAGCTCATGCCCGCCTCCGCGAGCTCGGCCGCCACGGCGGCCGTGAGGCCGACGGCGTCGAGGGCGGAGTGGATCCGGAGGGTGATCCAGCCTGCCACGTAGTCGTACGCGAGACCGGCGGCGTCCGCCTCCTCCTGCCGTACGACGAGGGTGAGGCCCTCGCGCTCGGCGACGGTGACCACCGGGGCGACCCCGGCCGGGGCGGGGCCCTCCACCGTGGTGAAGACGTACCGGCCGGGTTCGAGTTCCGGCCGCATCCCGGCGAGGAGCCGGGTCAGATCACGTTCCGCGTTCATGGGCGCCAGGGTAGGCGCCGTCCCGGCCGGTGGGCTCACGTGGTGGGCGGGGTGTCCCCCACGAGCCACATGGAGAAGAACTGGGCGCCGCCCCCGTAGGCGTGGCCGAGCGCCCGGCGGGCGCCGTCGACCTGGTGCTCGCCCGCTCCGCCGCGTACCTGGAGGGCGGCCTCGGCGAAGCGGATCATGCCGGAGGCGCCGATGGGGTTGGTGGAGAGCACGCCGCCCGAGGGGTTCACGGGCAGGTCGCCGTCGAGTTCGGTCACCCCGGCCTCGGTGAGCTTCCAACCCTCGCCCTCGGCGGCGAAGCCCAGGTTCTCCAGCCACATCGGTTCGTACCAGGAGAACGGCACGTACATCTCGACGGCGTCGATCTCGCGCCGGGGATCGGTGATGCCGGCCTGCCGGTACACGTCGGCGGCGCAGTCCCGGCCGGCCCTCGGGGAGACGAAGTCCTTGCCCGCGAAGAGGGTGGGCTCGCTGCGCATGGCGCCGCCGTGCACCCAGGCCGGCGGGCGGGGGGAACGGGCGGCGCCCGTACGGTCGGTGAGGACCATCGCGCAGGCGCCGTCGGACGACGGGCAGGTCTCGGAGTAGCGGATGGGGTCCCAGAGCATCGGGGAGGCCTGCACCTTCTCCAGGGTGAGGTCGTGCTCGTGGAGGTGGGCGTACGGGTTCTTCAGCGCGTTGCGCCGGTCCTTGTAGGCGACGAGCGAGCCGATGGCGTCGGGGGCGCCGGTGCGGCGCATGTACGCGCGCACGTGCGGGGCGAAGAAGCCGCCGGCGCCGGCGAGCAGCGGCTGCTGGAAGGGGACGGGCAGCGAGAGGCCCCACATGGCGTTGGACTCGGACTGCTTCTCGAACGCGAGGGTGAGGACGGTCCGGTGCACGCGGGCGGAGACGAGGTTGGCCGCGACGAGGGCGGTGGAGCCGCCGACCGAACCGGCCGTGTGGACCCGGAGCATGGGCTTGCCGACCGCGCCGAGCGCGTCGGCGAGGTACAGCTCCGGCATCATCACGCCCTCGAAGAAGTCGGGGGCCTTGCCGATGACGACGGCGTCGATGTCCGCCCAGCCGAGTTCCGCGTCCGCGAGGGCGCGCACGGCGGCCTCGCGGACGAGGCCGGCGAGGGAGACGTCGCCGCGGGCGGCGACGTGCTTGGTCTGGCCGATGCCGACGACGGCGACTGGCTCTTCAGGCACGGGGGTCCCCTTCCAGGACGGCGACCAGGTTCTGCTGGAGGCAGGGGCCGGAGGTGGCGTGGGCGAGGGCCCGGTCGGACTCGCCCCGGTGGATGCGGGCGGCGGCCTCGCCGAGTCGGACGAGTCCCGTGGCCATCACGGGGTTGGCGGCGAGGGCGCCGCCGGAGGGGTTGACGCGGACGCCGTCGTCGAGGCCGAGGGCCCGGGCGAGGACGACTTCCTGGGAGGTGAAGGGCGCGTGGAGTTCGGCGGTGTCGACGGGCCGGTCGAAGGCGCCGGCGCGTTCCGCCGCGAGGCGGGTGGAGGGCGAGTCGGTGAGGTCGCGGACCCCGAGGGAGTGCGCCTCGATGCGGTGGTCCATGCCGCGGATCCAGGCGGGACGGTCGCACAGTTCGCGGGCCCGGTCCCCGGCGGCGAGGATCACGGCGGCGACCCCGTCCCCGATCGGCGGGCAGTCGCCGGTGCGCAGGGGCCTGACGACGTAGTCGCCCTGGGGCCGGGCGCCGGGCAGCTGGGCGTGCGGGTTGCCCCGCGCGTCCTCGCGGCTCCGGGTGGCGATCGCGGCGAGGGCGGGCTCGTCGGTGGCGCCGGCGTCGACGAGGGCCTGTGCCTGGAGGGCGGCGAGGGCGACGGAGTCGGGCCAGAGGGGAGCCAGGTAGTACGGGTCGAGCTGGCGCGTGAGGACGTCGCGGACGGAGCCCGGCGAGGACTTGCCGTAGGCGTAGACGAGCGCGGTGTCGGCCTCGCCGGTGAGCAGCTTGACCCAGGCCTCGTAGAGCGCCCAGGCGCCGTCCGTCTCCACGTGGGACTCGGAGATCGGCGGCCACGCGCCGACGCCGTCGAGGGCCATCGTGAAGGAGAAGGCGCGGCCGGCGAGGTAGTCGGAGGAACCGGAGCAGGTGAAGCCGATGTCGGCGGTCTTCAGGCCGGTCTGCCGGAGCACCTCGTGGAGGACGGGCATGACCATCTCGACCTCGGAGAGGTCGTCGGTGCGGCGCAGGTGGTCGCTCTGCGCGAAGGCGACGATGGCCACCTCTCGGTCCGGCGTCACAGCAGCTCCTTGTACGTGTCGTAGTCGGCGTCGGGCTCGCCGCAGGGCCGGTAGTGGTCGGGGTAGCGCCCGCCCTCGCTCCACACCGGTTCGACGCGCAGGCCCATCCGGACCTGGTCGTAGGGGATGCCGGCGATGCGGCCGTGGAGGGCGAGCCCGGCGCCGTCGAGGGCGATGTGGGCGTAGACGTAGGGGACGTCGATGTCGAGGTTCTTCGCCTTGATGTTGACGATGCAGAAGGTGGTGACCGTGCCGCGCGGTCCGACCTCGATCCGGTCGGTGGTGGCGATCCCGCAGGTGGGGCAGGCGCCCCGGGGCGGCACGTACACCTTCTCGCAGGACGGGCAGCGTTCGCCGACGGTGCGGCGCTCCCCCAGCGCGTGCAGGTACCGGGTCTGGGCGCGGCCCGGGCTGTACGTGTAGTCGAGGCGGGCGGGGGCGACGATGCCGGTGACGGGGTCCTCGAAGGTCCCGTCGTGGTCGTGCGGGTCCGTGTCCGGGGCGCCGTCGTACGGCTCGAAGCAGGCGATGTCCGTGATCGCGCCGGATCGTTCCGCGGCCCACCGGATCCGTACCCGCAGCCCGGTGCGGACGGCCTCGGGACCGGGGGCGTCCAGGGCGTGCAGCAGGGCGGTGTCCGCTCCGTCCAGGCGGACCAGGACCCAGGCGAAGGGCGTCGGGAGCGGCTGGCCGCGGCGGGGTTCCGGGTTCCAGGCCCAGGTGGTGACGGTGCCGGTGGCCCCGACCTCGACGAGCTCGTGGAGTTCGGCGGCGGTCTCGGGGTCGTACTCGACGGGCGGGACCAGCACCCGGCCCCCTTCGGTGCGGACGCCGAGGACGGTCCGCTCCCGCAGGCCGGTGAGGAAGGCGGACTGGACGGGGCCGAGGGAGCGGGTGAAGGGGAACTCGACGACGAGGGGCGCGCGGAGGATCTCCGGCGGTGGGGTGACGGTCATGTACGGGCTCCTAGGTGGCGGACGGCAGGGGGGACGGGGGGGAGGCCGCTGCTCACTCCCGCCGGTAGACCGCCGGCCGCTTCTCCGCGAAGGCCTTCGCCCCCTCCTTCGCGTCCGCCGTGTCGAAGATCGGCCATCCCCGTTCCAGTTCGGCGGCGAGCCCCTCCGTCTCGGTCATCTCGGCGGTCTCGTACACGGACGCCTTGACGGCCTCGACGGCCAGCGGGCCGCAGGCGTTGATCCGCTCGGCGATGTCGAGGGCGGTGCCGAGGGCGGTGCCGTCGGGCACGACGCGGCCGACGAGCCCGATGCGGGCGGCTTCGTCGGCGGTGTACGGGCGGCCGGTGAGGAGCATCTCGAGGGCGTGGGTGCGGGCGATCTGGCGGGGCAGGCGCACGGTGGAGCCGCCGATGGGGAAGAGGCCGCGCCTGACCTCGAAGAGGCCGAAGGTGGCGGAGGCGCCGGCGACCCTGATGTCGGTGCCCTGGAGGATCTCGGTGCCGCCGGCGACGCAGTACCCCTCGACGGCCGCGATGACCGGCTTGCGGGGGCGGTGGTGGCGGAGCATCGCCTTCCAGTGCAGGTCGGGGTCGGCCTTGAGCCGGTGCCGGTACTGCTCGCCCGCCATGCCCTGACCGGCGAGGGCCTTGAGGTCCATTCCGGCGCAGAACGCGCCGCCGGCGCCGGTGAGGACGACCGAGCGGACGGTGTCGTCGGCGTCGGCCTCCAGCCAGCCGTCGTAGAGGCCGACGAGCATCGGCAGCGAGAGGGCGTTCTTGGCCTCGGGCCGGTTCAAGGTGAGGACGAGCGTGGCGCCTTCGCGCCGGACGCTGAGGTGTTCGGTACCGCCCATGGGGGTCTCCCGTCTCCAGTTCTGGAACAGGTTGCAGGAGCCGGGGGTCCAGTTCAATAGTTTTCTGACACTCAGTCAGATTCTTCTGCCCATCCCCTTCCCCCGGTGACCGGTCGGCGCTCTAATGACCGCCACGTCCATGCGAGTCAGCGCGAGCCGGCGTCAGGAGGAACGGTGGAGTACAACCTTGCCGACCTGTTCGAATCGGTGGTCGACGTGGTCCCCGACCGCGAGGCGCTGGTGTACGTCGACCACCCGGGGACGGGCGAGGAACGCCGACTCACCTACGCCGGGCTCGACGCGGCCGCGAACCGCATCGCCCACCACCTGATCGACGCGGGCATCCGGCCCGGCGAACACCTCGGCCTCCACCTGTACAACGGCGTCGAGTACCTGCAGACCGTGCTCGCCTGCCTCAAGGCCCGGATCGTGCCCGTCAACGTCAACTACCGGTACGTGGAGGAGGAACTCGTCTACCTCTACCGGGACGCCGACCTCGCCGCGCTCGTCTTCGACGCCGAGTTCACCGAGCGGGTCGCGGCGGCGCTGCCGCAGACCTCGAAACTGCGCCACCTCGTCCGGGTCGGGACCCCTCCCGAGGAGGCACCGCCGCTCGACTGCGTGGCGTACACCGAGGCGGAGGCCGCCGGCTCACCGGAGCGCGGCTTCGGCCCCCGCTCGGCCGACGACCTCTTCATCATCTACACCGGCGGCACCACCGGGATGCCCAAGGGCGTCCTGTGGCGCCAGGAGGACCTCTTCTTCGCGGGCCTCTTCGGCGGCGACCCGTCGGGCGAACCCGTCAAGCGCCCCGAGGAACTGGCCGAACGCGTCGCGGCCGGCGGCGCCGGCATCACGTTCTTCCCCGCGCCGCCGCTGATGCACGGCACGTCCACCCTCACCGCGTTCATCGCCTTCGACTACGGCCAGCGGGTCGTCCTGCACCGCAAGTACGTGCCCGAGGAGGTCCTCCGCACGCTGGAGAAGGAGAAGGTCTCCAGCATCTCCCTGGTCGGCGACGCGATGCTGCGCCCCCTCGTGGACGCGCTGCGGGGGCCGCTCAAGGGCACCGACCTGTCCGCCCTCTTCAGCCTGTCCTCCTCCGGGGCCATCATGTCCGACACCGTGCGGGCCCAGCTCCAGGAGCTCATGCCGAACGTGCTGCTGCTCAACAACTTCGGCTCCACCGAGTCCGGTTCCAACGGCCGGGCCACCGACGACTCCGGACCGGACCGGGGCTTCCGGCTCCACGTCAACGAACGCACCCAGGTGGTGGACCCGGTGACCCTCGCCCCCGTCGCGGCGGGCGAGACCGGCCGCCTCGCCCAGCGCGGCCACGTCCCGCTCGGCTACTACAACGACCCCGCCAAGACCGCCGAGACCTTCTTCGAGCGGGACGGGGTGCGCTGGGTCCTGCTCGGCGACATGGCCACGGTCGACGAGGACGGCGTGGTCACCGTCCTCGGCCGCGGCTCCCAGTGCATCAACACCGGGGGCGAGAAGGTCTATCCGGAAGAGGTGGAGCAGGCCCTCAAGTCGCACCCCGACGTCTACGACGCCCTCGTCGCCGGCGTCCCCGACGCCCGCTGGGGCAACCACGTCGCCGCCGTCGTCCAGCTCCGCCCCGAAGCACCGCCCCTGGACCTCGCCGCCGTCCAGTCCCACTGCCGGTCCCGTCTCGCCGGCTACAAGGTCCCCCGCCAACTCGTCCTCGCCGACCGCATCGAGCGCTCCCCCAGCGGCAAGGCCGACTACCGCTGGGCCCGCGCGGTGGCGATCGAGGCCGACACGTCACCGGACCCGACGCCCCCGGGCCCGGCCTGATCGACAGGACACCCCCTGGGGCCCGTGCCGGGAGCGTTCGTAGACCGTCTTCCACGGCCCGTGGCGTTCGGGCAGGTCGCGCCAGGCGGCGCCGGTGGACAGCTTCCACAAGACACCGTTCACGACCTGGTGCCGGTCCCGCACGGGCCTGCCCATCCGGCCCGGCGCCGGCAGCTGTCAGTCGCCCGCCGCACCCGGCGCCGTCCGAGCCGCGGCCGCCCTCCGACCCCTGCGGCGCGAGCGCGGACGCCCCGGCGCCGGGTCCGTCGACAGCTGGAACGTGACCGCCACGCGGGCACCGCCCAGGGGACCGCGCGTGATGCGGACGGCGCCCCGGGCGGCGAGGGCCGCGCGACGGGCGATGTCGAGCCCGAGGCCGGTGGAGCCCGTGCTCCCGCCGCGGGCGAGGGCACCGTCCGGGTCGGCGATGCCGGGGCCGGCGTCGTGAACGATCAGTTCCACGGTGTGGGCGGTGCGGCACACGGAGACCTCCAGGGCGGTGCCCCGGGAGGTGTACCGGAAGACGTTGCCCACGAGCGCGTCCACGACGGCCGTGATGTCCGCTTCGGGGAGGCGGACGGGGGTCGTCTCGTCCGTGATCTGCAGTGTGCAGGGACGGTCCTGCTGACCCGCGAGCACGGCCCAGAAGGCCGCGCGCCGACGGACGACGTCGGCGACCTCGCAGCGGTCCCCGCCCTCCCGCGGCCCGTCGGGCGGTTCCTCGCCCCGCAGCGCCCGGCCCATCGGGCCGACGGCGAGCGGCGTGCGAGCCTCGGCGATGATCGCGTTGAGCTCCCGCTCCAGTTCGGCGACGGCCGTCTGGATGCGTCCGGTGTCGGCGCTCGGCGCGATCCGCTCGACCGCCAGGTGCAGGGCGGTCAGAGGGGTGCGGAGCCGGTGGGACAGGTCGGCGACCAGTTCCCGTTCGACGGCGAGCAGGTCCGTCATGCGGTCGGCCATGGTGTTGAAGGCCGTGCCCGCCTCCTTCAGTTCCGGCGGCCCCTTCGGCTGGACGCGGGTGTCGAGGTTGCCCGTGCCGAGCCGGCGTGACGCCTCGGCCAGCCGCTTCGCCGCCGTGACGACGGCGGAGCCGAGGCGGTCGGCGACCAGGACGGAGCCGCCGAGCAGGACGACCGCCAGACCGGCCATGACGCTCCACGACAGGACGACACCACGGGTCAGGTCGTCGTCGGGCACGAAGTTCTCCACCACCGCCACCCGGTCCTGGGGCAGGATCACCGGCTGCAGGTAGATCCAGCCGCCGGGCACGTCCCGGGAGATGGACTCGCGTTCCTCCTCGGCCCGGCCCAGCAGATCCGGCGGAGCGTGCCCCGCGCCGCCGACCGTGCTGTGGTCCGGCAGATGGATGACCATGTGCTCGGCCGCGCGCAGCCCCGCCCCCGCCTCGCGCAGCTCGGCCGCGTCCGTGGTGAGGGCCAGGATCGGCGCCATCGCCGCCGCGCTCTGCTCGGCCGCCGTGATGCTCTGCTCGCGGGCGAGCGACATCACGAGCAGCCCCAGCGGGATCAGGAACGACAGCGCCACCATGGAGGTGACGGCCAGGGCCACGCCCGCCAGGGAACGCCTCACCGCGAGGCCCCGGGCTCGGCGCGGCGTCTTCGGGGCCCTCGGTTCACGGGTGCAGCGCTCCAACGGGTAGCCGTGCGCCCAGCGCCACGGTCGGGGGATGCGGGTCCGGGGTCCGGGCGACGGGCCGCCGGAGGGTCTCCCGGTACGACGTCCTCCGGGAGTGGCGCATGCCCTCACCGGCCCCGTGATCCGGGACGACGGGCCCTCAGGAGGTGCCGAACGACAGGCCGTCCTCGCCGGTGCGCAGGGACACCGCCCGGTCGGCCACCGGGATCGTACACCCCCCGGTCGAACTGCAGCTCGCATAGCCGATCAGCACCTTCGCCTCGCCCGGAGCGGTCGCCCGGATCGGCAGCGTCACCGTGACGGGGCCGTCGGGGTAGACCGGTACGGCGGCGCGCACGCCCGGCACCGTGATGCTCTTGACCGGCTTGTCCACCGTCATCTCACCGGCGGTGGCGACCGAACCGGCGGGACGGACCCCGGTCGGCCGCCCCACCCCCTCGACGCCCTCGGCGGGGAGCGCGGTGCTGTAGAGGTGGAAGCCGGCTTCGTCGGGCGTGAACGTGGCGACCAGGGTCCCCGCGTCGGACTTCCAGTCGGCCACGCTCAGCCGGACGGTGACGCCGTTCTCGTTGAACTCCGTCACGGCGGCGGCGTGCGACGGCGCGGGCCCTTGGCCGCAGCCGGTCAGCGAGGCGGCGGCCAGCAGTGCGGCCGCGGCCCAGGCGGGGCGCGTGCGCGCGGCGCGGGAGAGGCGGGGGGCCGGGTGGGGAGAGGCCATGGGGTGTCTCATGTCGTCTTTCCGGGTTCTTCTCGTGTTTCGGGGAGGTGGGCCGCACGCCGGGGGCGCGACCGGTCCTCTTGGGTACGGGGGGGTGCAGCCGTCCGGTGCGCGGGGGGAGTCGGGCCCTCCCGGCGCGTGGCGGTGGCACTCGGGTGCCGGCGCTCACAGGGCCGCGGCCGTGCCCTGCAGCCGTACCTGCAACGCGTACACCAGATCGGTCCACAGGCCGGTGACCAGCAGGACGCCGACGAGGACCAGAAGCGCGCCGCCGGCCCGCATGACGGTCCCGTGATGGTTCCTGACCCATCGGAAGGCGCGCAGGGCCCGCTGGAAGGCGAGTGCGGTGAGCAGGAAGGGCGCGCCCAGCCCCACGCAATAGCAGACCATGAGGAGGGCGCCGCGCCCGGCGCTGGCCTCGTTCCAGGCCAGGGCCTGCACGGCGGCCAGGGTCGGCCCGATGCAAGGGGTCCAGCCCACGCCGAAGACGACGCCCAGCAGGGGCGCGCCGGCCAGGCCGAAGGAGGGCCGGCGGTGGCTGCGCAGTTCGCGCTGGGTGAAGCCGGGCAGCCAGCCCGCGAACGCGAGGCCCATGACGACGGTGAACAGGCCGAGGACCAGCGTGATGCCGTCCTGGTGGGCGAGCAGGTTGCGCCCGACGAAGCCGAACAGGGCGCCCCCGGACACCAGGACGCCGCTGAAACCCAGGACGAACAGCGCCGCTCCGGTGACCATCCGTCCGCGCCGCCCGCCGTCCGCCTCGGCGAGGTCGGACACCGACAGGCTGGTGACGTAGCTCAGATAGCCCGGCACGAGCGGCAGGACGCACGGGGAGAGGAAGGACACCAGGCCCGCGGCCACGGCCACCGGCACGGCGAGGAGCAGGGTGCCCGACACCGCGCCGGCGGCCGGCCCGGCGGCGAGCGTCGCCCACGTGGGGCCGGTCATGCGTCCTCCCCGGCGACCCGGTCGACGAGGGGCTCCAGCCGCGCGCGGGTGACCGGCCCGGAGACGGCGACGGCGATCCGGCCCTGCCGGTCGATGACCAGGGTGGAAGGGATGGCCTGCGGGTTGAGCAGCGCGGGCGGGAAGGCCAGTAGCAGCTTTCCGTCGGGATCGTGGATGCTCGGGTACCGCAGACCATAGGTCCTCTCGAACTCCCGGGCCGGCCCGGTGGAACGGTCGCGGACGTTGACGCCCAGGAGCTCCACGCCGCGCGGCGCCGCCGCACCGCGCAGCGCCTCCAGGTCGGCGGCCTCGGCGCGACAGGGGGCGCACCAGGAACCCCACACGTTCAGGACGACGACCTTGCCGCGGTACGAGCGCAGCGCCAGGTCCCGGCCCGTGAGGTCCCGGCCGGAGACGGCGGGCGCGGAAGGGCGTTCGGCGACCGGCAGCACCGCCGCGGTCTCGGCGGTGCCCGCTCCCGGCGCGCCGCCGTCCGCCCCCGCCACGGCGCCCCCGCCGCAGCCGGTGGCCGCGAGGGCGAGGAGGAACAGGGCGACCGTCGCCGACGCGCCGCGTCTGTGGCCGCGGGCCGTCATCAGGCCCACTTCCGCAGGAACGCGCCGAGGCCCGTCTCGGTCAGCTCGGGGTTGCCGGTCGAGTGCGTCTCGGTCACCACCTCGCCGTTGCCGTCGAGGACGACCAGGACGGGCATCTTGTACGCGCCCTCGCCGGAGCAGTAGTCGCGCAGGAGGTCGAAGGCCGAGGGGTCCTGGCTGCCGATGTCGACCTTGACCACGTGGTACGAGGCGTCCAGGAGCGCCCCCACACCGCTCGTGGCGAACACCCGGTCGGCGGCCTTGCAGTTGCCGCACCAGTTGGCGCCGAAGTCGATCAGCACCTTCTTGCCGTCGGCCTTGGCGGCGGCGACCGCGGCCTTGACGGCCCCACGGGCGTCCGCACCGGTCGGGTAGCCGCTGGTGAAGCCCGAGGAGCCGGAGGCGGGAGCGCTCCTCTCCACGGCGGGCCTGGTCGGGACGGGAGGGGCGGTCGTCCTGGCGGGGCGGGGGGCGGCTTTCGTCGTCTCCGCGGGACGCTCGGCCACGGGCGAGGAGGCGGAAGGTCTCGGCCGGGACGTCGGCGGGACCGACGTCGCGGCGGCGGTGGGCGAGGCGGATGCCGTCGCCGCCTCCATGGGCGTCGGGGCGCCGGTGCCCTGGTCGGCGGGCGCGTCGGGGGCCGCCGCCACGGACACGTTCTGCGCCGCGTCGTTCTTCGAGCCGCCCACTCCGCAGGCCGTGGCGACGGCGGCGGAGGCGATCGTGAGGGAGACGGCCGAGAAGCGGACGAGGCCCTGGATGCCGGCGGTGCGTCGTTTGCGCCGGTGTGCGGCCATGACGGATCAACCCCTTGTGTCGGTGAGCTCTCCGGGGCCTGGAGGCGGCCGATGCCGGAGCGGGCGCAGGACGCGGCCCGGCGTCCTGTCCGCCGGGGCCGGAGCGATCGTCCTGACCGCCCGTGAGCCTAGGGGCCGAAAACGCGTCCTGGACCGTCCTGATGCCACCCATCAGGCACGCTTAAGGAACTGCTCAGGTTCGCGACCGCGAGCCCTCCACCAGGGGTTCTCCGGCCGCCCGCGGCGCCTGCCCGAGGACTCACAACCGGGTCTCGCGCACGCTGGCCTGCGCCGTCGGCACGACGGTCGCCGTGATCTGCGAACGGTGGTCGTCGCTGGTGAAGACGACCACCAGCGTGCCGGGATCGCTCTGACCGGTGCTCGTGCGGAACCCCGGGTCGGGAACGGCCGAGACGAAGCACACGCTGTCGCGGCCGTACTGGACGGTGACCTTGCCCCCCTCGGAGGGGACCGTGTGCAACCCGGGACCGCCGCTGCACTTCGAAGCCGACGGCCGGGGCGTGGACGTGACGGGCGCCCGCGTGGCCGAGGGCGACGGCGAGGGCGTACGGGTGGTCGGCGGCGACGAGGGGGACGCGGGCGTGGTGGTGGGCGCCTTCGGCCTGGTCGCGACGGACGAGGCCGGCACCCGACGAGCACGGACGGGGAGGGGTACACCGCCTGGACCGACCGCGCGGCGGGCGGGGTCGGTCGGGTCAGGCCGACGACGAAGTACACCGTGAGCATCACCGCGGTGACGCTGGCCGCGGTGCACGACAGCCATATGAGGAGATAGCGCAGGAGGCGTGGCACCGCATCAGTGTGGCCGACGCCCACCGCACCACCCACCCCGCCCTCGCTCGCTCGCGGAGAGGCGCACGCGTCCCGTACGGGCCGGCCGCGACCGGCGGCCCGACCTGGCGGCCGCCCCGAGCCGGTCACGAACCTGAGCTGTTGCTCAGGTCCTCCTGAGCGCATCCCTCAGACGGCGTTCTCGCAGCTTCGGCACGCCTACGCTCCCGTCTCGGCGCCGGCGGACCCTCTCCGCCGCACGAAACCCGCCCGAGCCGACGCGGACCCGGGCCGGCCCCGCCACCGCACCCGTACACCCCCTGGAGGAAACCGAGATGAGCTCCCGAGCCGCCCACGGACGTCGCGGACACCGCGCCCCGCGTCGCCCGCGCGTCACAGCCGCCGTGGCGGGCCTCAGCGTCCTGGCCGTCGCCGGCGCCTGCCTGGCAGGCGCCGAACTCGCCGGCTCCGCGCACGGCCAGGCCGAATCCGTCGCCATGGGCGGCGACTCGCCCGACCCGACGCCGACCACCGGGCCGCCGCCCACCGCATCGCCGACCGCACCGACGTCCCCGTCGGCCGCCCCGCACACCCTGACGACCCTCTCCACCACGCCGACGACCCCCTCGGCCGCCCCACCGCCCTCGGCCACCGCCAGGGCGGCTGGACCTTCCCCGTCCCAGGGCGCGCGGAAGCCCAGGCCCGCGCCCCCGGCCACCGCGAAGCCGTCGGCCACCGAGCCCGACAGCGGTACGCGCCCGGCGGGCGGCGGCGAGGCCGAGGAGGTCGTACGCCTCGTGAACGTCGAACGCGCCGCGGCGGGCTGCAAGGCCCTGACGGTCGACGCGGACCTCGCCGAGGCGGCCCAGGAGTACACCGACGACATGGCCGCCACCGGCAACTTCTCCCACACGGGAACCGACGGCTCCCAGCCGCAGGACCGCATCGAGGCGGCCGGATACACCTGGTCACGGTCCGGCGAGAACATAGCCGAGGGACAGGCCGACGCGGCCGCCGTCATGGACGCCTGGATGCACAGCCCCGGCCACCGGGCCAACATCCTCAACTGCGGCTTCACCGAGATCGGCGTCGGCGTCAGCACCGACGGAGGCCCCTGGTGGACCCAGGACTTCGGCACTCCCTCCTGAGCCCCTCCTCAGTGCGGCGCCACCAGCTTGATGCCCACCCCGCGCACGGTGCGCAGATAGCGCGGTGCCGAGGCCCGCTCGCCGAGCTTGCGGCGCAGCGCCGACACGTGCACGTCGATGGTCTGGTCCTCGATGTAGGACTCCTGCCAGACCTCCGCGAGCAGCCGGTGCCGGGACACCACCGTGCCGGCGTGCCGGGCGAGAAAGGCCAGCAGATCGAACTCCCGGCGGGTGAGGACCAGTTCACGCCCCGCCAGATAAGCCGAACGCGCCGGCGGATCCACGGTCAGCTCACCGACCGTCACCGGACTCGACGGATCGGCGGGTGGGGCCTGCCCGGCGACCGCGGCGGGGACCGCGGTGCGCCGCAGCACCGCCGAGAGCCGGGCCAGGAGCTGCGCCCCGGAGAACGGCTTGACGAGGTAGTCGTCGGCGCCCGCGTTCAGGAGCTTGACGATCTCGCTCTCGTCGTCGCGGGCGGTCGCGACGACCACGGGCACGTTCGATATCCCGCGGATCATGCGCAGCGCGTCGCCGCCGTCCAGATCGGGCAGGCCGAGGTCCAGCACCACCGCGTCCAACGAGCCCTGCGCGACCTCGCGCAGGGCGCCGAACCCATCGCCCGTGCTGCGCACCGCATGGCCGTGCTCCGCGAGGATCTCCATCAGCGAGGCACGGATGCTGGGGTCGTCTTCGACCACGAGTACGCAGGGCATGGCGGACACCCTACAACCGGCCGTCCGCCATCCGGACAGCCCTCACCAGGGCCCGATTCCGGGCCCGGGGCCTCCCGCGTCACGGGTGGTCGCGTGGGCGGGCGTCCCGCACACCCCCGTACCGGAGACGGCGTCCGGATCCTTGCAGGCATGCCCCCTTCGGAGCGGGGCACCCGCAGGAAGGCGCCTGGAGAAAGGGAGACATGACCGAAGACACGAGGCGGGGCACGTCCGTACCCGCAGCCACAGGAACCGTGACCACGGCCGTACCGGCCCGACTGGACCGCCTGCCCTGGTCGCGCTGGCACTGGATGATCGTGATCGGCCTCGGGACCGTCTGGATCCTGGACGGCCTCGAAGTCACCATCGTCGGCAACATCGCCGGCCGTCTCGCCGAGAGCGGCAGCGGCCTGGACATCACCGCCGCCCAGGTGACCGGAACGGCCGCCGCCCTGTACGTCGCCGGCGCCTGCTCCGGAGCGCTGTTCTTCGGCTGGCTGACCGACCGCTACGGCCGCAAGAAGCTCTTCATGGTGACGCTGGCCGTCTACCTGGGAGCCACCGCCCTCACCGCCCTGTCGATGGAATCCTGGTGGTTCTTCCTCTTCCGCTTCCTGACGGGCTTCGGGATCGGCGGCGAGTACGCGGCCATCAACTCGGCGATCGACGAACTGATCCCCTCCCTCTACCGGGGCCGCGTCGACCTCATCATCAACGGCAGCTACTGGCTCGGAGCCATCGGCGGAGCGCTGCTCTCCATCGTGATGCTGGACACCGACATCTTCGCCCTCGACATGGGCTGGCGGCTCAGCTTCGCCCTCGGCGTCGTCCTCGGCCTGGTGATCCTCCTGGTCCGACGGCACGTCCCCGAGAGCCCACGATGGCAGTTCATCCACGGACGCGGCGAGGAGGCCGAGGAACTGGTCTCCACCGTCGAGCGCGAGGTCGAGGAGGAACACGGCCGCCCGCTGCCGGAGCCCGCCGGCGAGATCACCATCCACCAGCGACGCAGCATCGGCTTCGGACTCATCGCGAAGACCGTCTTCCGCCGCTACCCGCGGCGCACCGTCCTCGGCCTCTCCCTCTTCATCGGCCAGGCGTTCCTCTACAACGCCATCACCTTCGGTTTCGGCACCATCCTCTCCACCTTCTTCGACGTCCCCACGGGCCGGACGGGTTACTACTTCGCCGTCATCGCCGCGGGCAACTTCCTCGGCCCGCTGTTCCTCGGCAGGTTCTTCGACACGGTCGGCCGCCGCGTCATGATCTCGTCCACGTACCTGTTGTCCGGCCTCCTGCTCTTCGGCACGGCATGGCTGTTCGGCAGCGGCGTCCTCAGCGCCACCACGCTCACGGCCTGCTGGTGCGTCGTGCTGTTCTTCGCGTCCGCCGGCGCGTCGAGCGCCTACCTCACCGTCTCCGAGGTCTTCCCGATGGAGACCCGCGCCATGGCCATCGCCTTCTTCTACGCGATCGGCACCGCGGCCGGCGGCATCAGCGGCCCGCTGATCTTCGCCAAGCTCACCGAGTCCGGCATCCCGTCGGAGACCGTCCTCGCCTTCCAGATCGGCGCCGGCCTCATGTGCGCGGCCGGAATCGTGGCGGCCTTCCTCGCGGTCAAGGCGGAACGCCGCTCCCTGGAGGACATCGCCGAGCCCCTCTCGACGGCCCCGGCCGAGGCGTCCGGCACGCCCGGCGCGGCTTCGCCCCGCACCTGACGGAACTCCGCACGCGGACACCTCGGTCCCGCCCACTCACGCGCGTACCTCCCCGCCTCGGCGGGGAGGTACGCGCGTGAGTGGCGGCCGTGCCGCAAGACCGGTACGGCCGCCACTTCCCGTGCCGTACGCCGGTCTCCTCCCTCCCGTCTCCTCATGAACGGAGCACGCAGAAGGCGCAGCAGGCCGGCACGGGCTCGACGCGGACGACGACGGAGTCGGTGTCGTCGGTGCAGTGCCCCCACGCCGTGTTCCCGTCCGTGAAGGAGCGCTGCTCGACCATGTGGTCCGTGGCCGTGGTCAGCCGGCCCGGAGGGGCCGCGCACGTCAGATGCGGTCCGCCGGGGGGCGGCCGGCGCCGATGGCGCCGCGGCGCGAGCCCTTCGGTCGTGCAGGGGGCCCGCTGCGGCCCGTACGGTGCTCAGAGGAGCACCGGGTCGCCTGTCCGTGTGTGGCGCGATGCCGTCCCGGTCGTCATCCGTGCAGCCTAGGGGGTGTCCTGCCGGTCAGGCCGGACCCCGCGAGCCCGGCAAGACACCCCCTGGGGGTGTCCGGAAAATCTCCGGGCCCGGTCGGCCGTCAGGCGCCCCGCGGCCCCGTCGCGTACGCGAGCGGTGGGGCCATCGCCTGGACGTCCGCGCCCTCGGCGACCCACAGCCCGATGTAGAGGGCGGCGGTGGCCTCCAGGAGGCCGGCCCGGTCGAGGCCGCCGCCGGACAGGGGGACACAGCCCGCGTCCCGCACCAGGCGGCCCGCGAGGTCGAGCGCCGTGGGGTCGTCGCCGCAGACCGGGACCGCCAGGGGCCGGCCGTCGAAGACGGGCGGGGTCATGCGCCACACGTCCTCGTGGCAGAGGTTGAAGGCCTTGACGACATGCGCGCCGGGCGCCGCGTCCGCGAGCCGGCGGGCCGCCGAGGGACCGCCGTCCGTGAGCAGCCGGAAGCCGGGGCCCACGGGGTTGGAGCAGTCGAGCAGGGCCTTCCCGGTCAGGGAGTCGGCGACCGCCGCCACGACCTCCGCCCCGGCTCCGTAGGGCAGCGCGGCCAGCACCACGTCCCCGAACCCGGCGGCCTCGCGCAGGCTCCCGTGCCGGGCCCCGTGCCCCACGCGCGCCGCGAGATCCCGGGCCCCGCCCTCGTCGCGGCCTCCGAGGAGCACCTCGTGTCCCGCCCGTGCCCAGTGGGTGCCGAGGGCGTCCGCCATGTCGCCCGTCCCCAGTACGCCGATCCTCATCGTCCCGTCCTCTCTCCGCGCCGCCGGACGGCGCCGCCCCGTCCCGGCACTTCCCGGGCCTCGAGAACGACATTAGGAAGCCGGTCGGGCACCATCTGGTACGTGACTTCCGACGGATACCTCGCCGACTGCCGCGCCCGCCTCGCCTTCGACCTGCTGGCCAACACCTGGAACTCGGTGGTCCTCTGGTCGCTCCGCGGCGGTCCGAGCCGCCACGGCGAACTGCGCGGCCGGATCGGTGGCATCAGCTCCAAGGTGCTCACCGAGACGTTGCGGCGGCTGGAGTTCAACGGCCTGGTGGAGCGGCGCGCCGACGCCGGCCCCCCGCCCCGCGTCGCCTACGAACTCACCGACCTGGGACGGTCCTTGCTCGGCCCCATCGACGCGTTCGGCGCGTGGGCGTTCGAGCACGGTGACGAGGTGATGGCCGCGCAGGAGCGCCACGGCGGCTGAGTCGCACGGCCCCGGCGGCGGGAGGCAGACCGCTCAACGGAGGCCGAACTCCCTTACCGCCGAAAGGAATTCCGCGGGGCGATCGGTGTGGACGAGGTGTCCGGCGTCGATCGTGACGAGTCGGGCGCCCGGGATGCCTTCGGCCAGCCCGGCGATGAGGTCCTGCGCGATGTGGCTGGCCGGGCCGCCGGCGACGACGAGGGTGGGGATCGTGATCGCCGGGAGCTCGTGGCGCCAGGCGGGGTCGGGCGCGTTCAGCTGGGCGTCGGTGGCGGGGACGACCTCCCAGTCGAAGGCAAGGGGGCCTTCGGGGCGCTCGGGGGGCGGGCGGGGCGGGTCGAGCGGGACGAAGCCGGGGGGTTCCTCCAGGACCAGCCGGCCGATCAGACCGGGCTCGCGCTGGGCGAGGAGCAGCGCGGCACCGGCGCCCATCGAGTGGGCGACGACGGTGGCGCCGGTGAGGCCGAGGGCGCGCAGGAGGCCGCCGAGCTCGTCGCGGAAGTCGTCGAAGCCGTAGCGGCCCGGCCGGTCGCTGAGTCCGTGGCCGCGCAGGTCGAGCGCGTACACCCGGTGGTCGGCGGCGAGGTCGGCGGCGATCTCCGTCCAGGTGGTGCGGTTCTCGCCGCGGCCGTGGACCAGGACGACCGGCGGGGCGTCCTCGGGACCGAGGACCCGGTGGGCGAGGCGCACGCCGTCGACGGTGACCGTGCGCACCTCGGGGGCGAGGAAGGCGGCGACCGGGCGGACGAAGGCGTCGGCGTCGTCGATCCAGGGGAAGTGGCCGGCGCCCGGCAGGACGACGAGTTCGGCGTGCGGGAAGCAGGCCGCGGCCTCGGCGGCCTTCGCCGGGGTCGGCCCCGCGTCGTACTCGCCCGCCAGGACGAGGACCGGCGCGGTGAGCGCCGTGAGGTCGCGCCGGGTCCGCTCCGGCCGGTAGGCGCCCTCGCCGTGGTAGGCGGCGGCCGCGTCCCAGCGCACCTGCCACGTCTGGGCGGCGGCGTGTTCCTGTGCGGCCGCGTCCCAGCGGCCGTAGGCGAAGGGGGCCGTGACGTCGTGCATGCGGGACAAGGGCGTCTCGGGCCCGAGCGCGTCGAGCGCCGCCCGGGCCTCCCGGTACCAGGGCCGGTCGGCGAAGACCGTGACGGCCTCGTCCCACTCCTCGTCGGTGGTGCCGACGCCGAGTGCCCGCCCCGCGGAGGTGACGAGGACGAGCGAGCGGATCCGCTCGGGGTGCGCGGCCGCGTACAGGGTGGCCAGGTTCCCGCCGGCCGAGTGGCCGAGGAGGTCGATGCGTTCCAGGCCGAGGTGGGCGCGGAGGGCCTCGACGTCGCCGACCTGACGGTCGCAGCGGTACGTGCCGGGGTCGGCGGGTTCGTCACTCGCCCCGGTGCCGCGGGCGTCGAGCAGGACGAGGGTGCGGTGGGCGGCGAGTCCACCGAGGTCGCCGAGGTACGAGGGGTCGCGCATCGGCCCGCCGGCCAGGCACACGAGCGGCTCTCCCGCGCCGAGCACGTGGTAGGCGAGTCGGGTCCCGTCGTACGTCCTGAAGGTGGGCATGGCCCCGATCCTCGCCGTGGTCGGACGATCTTCGCAACGGGTTTCACGGAGAGCGCGGTACGGTGGACGGACCGTCCCCGAGCTGCGAAGGAACCGTTTCCCCGTGCCCGAGATCCGGGAAGCCGCACTGCGCGGCGACTGCGCGAACTGCTTCGGCCTGTGCTGTGTGGCACTGCCCTTCGCCAAGTCGGCCGACTTCGCCGTGGACAAGTCCTCCGGCGACCCCTGCCGGAACCTCCAGGAGGACTTCCGCTGCGGCATCCACACCCGTCTGCGGCCGAGCGGTTTCCAGGGCTGCACGGTGTACGACTGCTTCGGCGCCGGCCAGCACGTCTCCCAGGTGACCTTCGGCGGCGTGTCCTGGCGCGAGGCTCCGCAGACCGCGCGGCAGATGTACGAGGTCTTCCCGGTGGTCCGCCAGCTCCACGAGCTGCTGCGCTACCTCACCGAGGCCCTCGCGCTGCGGGCCGCCCGCCCCGTCCACGCCGAGCTGCGCGCGGCGCTGGCCCGCGTCGAGGCACTCACCCGGGGCACGCCCACCGAACTGGAGAAGCTCGACGTGGGCCCCGTACGGGCCGAGGTGAACCCCCTGCTGCTCCGGACGAGCGAGCTGGTCCGCGCCGCGGCCGGCGGGAAGCCGAAGAGCCGGCGCGGCGCGGACCTGATCGGCAAGCGGCTGCGCGGCGCCAGGCTGCGCGGCGCGGACCTGCGCGGCGCACTGCTCATCGCCGCCGACCTGACGGACGCCGACCTGTCGCTCGCCGACCTCATCGGCGCCGACCTGCGCGACGCCGACCTCTCGGGCGCGGACCTGACCGGCGCGCTCTTCCTCACCCAGCCCCAGCTGAACTCGGCCCGCGGCAACGCCGCCACCCGCCTCCCCGACGCCTTCGACCGCCCCGCCCACTGGCAGACCTGACAGCCGGGCCCTCGGCGCCCGTGCGAGGCGGAAAACTTCATCCGCCCCCTTGCCAAGGCGGGGGTGTCGGCGGCTTAACTGGCCGGAACGTGTCTACCGAATGATCGGTAGTCCGTTTTACGGCAACGGAGGAGCGGCGCATGACGGAACTGCTGGACAGCGGCGAGCGGCTCGGGCGGGACGAGCTGGCGGCACTCCAGCTGGAGCGACTGCGCGCCACCCTGCGGCACGCCTACGCGAACGTGGACTTCTACCGGCGTTCCTTCGACGCGGCCGGGATGACCCCGGACGACTGCCGTACGCTCGCGGACCTCGCCCGCTTCCCGTTCACCGCCAAGTCGGACCTGCGCGACCACTACCCCTTCGGCATGTTCGCCGTCGACCGGTCCCGGATCCGGCGCGTCCACGCCTCCAGCGGCACGACCGGCCGGCCGACCGTCGTCGGGTACACCGACCGCGACCTCGACACCTGGGCGGACGTGGTGGCCCGCTCCCTGCGGGCCGCCGGCGTCCGACCGGGCCACAAGGTCCATGTGGCCTACGGGTACGGCCTGTTCACCGGCGGTCTCGGCGCCCACTACGGCGCGGAGCGGCTGGGGTGCACGGTCATCCCGGCCTCGGGCGGCATGACGGCCCGGCAGGTGCAGCTGATCCAGGACTTCCGGCCCGAGGTCATCATGGTGACCCCGTCCTACATGCTCACGCTGCTCGACGAGTTCGAGCGTCAGGGCGTGGACCCGCGGTCGACCTCCCTGAAGGTGGGGGTCTTCGGCGCCGAGCCGTGGACGGAGGCGATGCGCAAGGAGATCGAGGACCGGTTCGCCATCGACGCGGTCGACATATACGGCCTGTCGGAGGTGATGGGTCCCGGCGTGGCCCAGGAGTGCGTGGAGACCAAGGACGGGCTGCACATCTGGGAGGACCACTTCTACCCGGAGGTCGTGGACCCGTTCACGGGCGAGGTGCTGCCGGACGGCGAGGAGGGCGAGCTGGTCTTCACCTCGCTCACCAAGGAGGCCATGCCGGTGATCCGGTACCGGACGCGCGACCTGACCCGGCTGCTGCCAGGCACCGCGCGGGTCTTCCGGCGGATGGAGAAGGTCACCGGGCGCAGCGACGACATGATCATCCTGCGCGGGGTGAACCTCTTCCCCACCCAGATCGAGGAGATCGTGCTCCGCACCCCGGCGGTCGCCCCGCACTTCCAGCTGCGGCTCACCCGGGAGGGCCGGCTCGACGCCCTGACCGTACGGGCCGAGGCCCGGGCGGGAGCGACCGACGGGGAACGGGCCGAGGCGGCCCGGGCGATCGGGGCGGCCGTCAAGGACGGCATCGGGGTGTCCGTCGCGGTCGAGGTGGTCGACCCCGAGACGCTGGAGCGTTCGGTCGGCAAGATCAAGCGGATCGTGGACCTCAGGGAGCCGTAGGAGGTGCCGTCCCGATCGGGCCGGTGTGATCGGCACGGCGCCCCCGCGAGCTCACCGTCGGGGCGGGGCCTGGCGGCCCCGGGGTTCAGGAGAGCCTGATGCTGGCGATCCGGGAGCGGTAGAAGCGGCCCTCGTACCCGTAG
Source organism: Streptomyces sp. NPDC043176 (assembly GCF_056436715.1). Classification (NCBI taxonomy): domain Bacteria; kingdom Bacillati; phylum Actinomycetota; class Actinomycetes; order Kitasatosporales; family Streptomycetaceae; genus Streptomyces; species Streptomyces sp. NPDC043176. Next base: position 79,646 of record NZ_JBWKCA010000018.1, on the reverse strand, counting down.
TAGTCCAGCCCGCGGCGGTAGCTCGGCTTCCCGGTGGGATCGAAGAACTGCACGTACTCGTTCCACCGGCGACTCTCGCCCGGTACCGGGTCCGTCACGTCGATGGGCTGCATCCAGAAGGACTCGCCGTCGACGGCACGGGAGAAGGACTTCACACCGGGGCTCTGCGGCCGGATGCTCGTGAGCACCCTGACGTCCGTCTTGTCGACGGTCCAGATGGTCTGGGCGCCGTTCAGGACGAGCTTGCTCGGGTCGCTGAAGTCCATGTCGAGGCTGTGGCCGCCGAACTCGGTGGCCCACGTGTGCTTCTGGACGAGTTCGAGGCGGGCGTTCTTCAGCGAACCGGTGACGCGGTACTTGACGAGCGTCCACGTACCCAGGGCGTACAGGTGCGAGCCGTCCCACCAGAGACCGTGGGCGCCCATGAACTCGATCCGCTGGACCGGCTCGGAGCCGAGCGTGGCGGGGTCGTCGGCGTTCGTGGGGGCGTACACGGACAGGTAGCCCTCGTAGTCCAACGTGGACGACACCTTCAATGACGACGCCGCGACCACGATGCCGTGGCTGCGGAGGTACTCGACCGCGTGAGGGCACCCGCCCGGGTCGCCGACCACAACAGGGCGTCGTCGTCACCGAAGTTGACCATGCCGACCTTGCCGCCGCTCGCGGAGACCATGCACACCCAGCCGAAGCGGTCGGTCTCGCGAAAACGCGCGTCGATGAGCCGCTCCCAGGCCGTCTGGGCGGGCGCAGCCCACTCCCAGCCCAGGTTCTCGGGCGTCCACAGATTGATCGCGCGGAACAGCATGACCTTGTTCTTGACCTGCTCCGTCACGAGCACGTCGTAGTTGCCGGCCGCGTGCGCGGGTGTGGCTGCGGCGAGGGAGGCGAGCGGCGCCCCCATGCCGATCGCGACAGCACTCCTCAGCAGATTTCGACGGTTCACGGTTATCCCCCCCCCGGGATGACTGGAAAGTTCAGCCGTCAAGCCAACACGCCACAGAGCGTGACGATCTTGTCTCCTGGAGGACGGGAACCGTCGCTTCCCGGAGCCGGGGAACGGCCGCCGGCAAGATCAAGCGGAGGGTGGACCCCGGCGCGCGTAGCCTGGGGGGAGGAGGTGGTTGCGATGCTGTCGGACTCCCCCATCGCCGCGATCATTCCGGTCAACGACATGGCCCGGGCCAAGCGCTTCTACTCGGAGACCCTCGGTCTTCCCCTCACGAGGGAGTCGGCCGAGGACACCAGGTACGAGTGCGGTGGCACCATGATCGGACTCTACGAGACGCCTTACGGCGGCAAGGCCGAGCACACCCTGGCGAGCTGGAAGGTGGCCGACCTCGACGCGGAGATGTCGGCCCTGCGCTCCAAGGGCGTCACGTTCGAGGACTACGACCTGCCCGGCATCAAGACGGTCGACGGCGTGGTCGAGTCGGACACCATGCGGGGTGCCTGGTTCAAGGACAGTGAGGGCAACATCCTCTGCGTGATAGAGGAACGGTCGGCCTGACACCCCAGCGGAGGCACGGGGCGCCGGCCGCGAACGGGTCGGCCGGCGCCCGCGCGTGACGTGTCACCGGGCGCCGAAGCGGTCCCTCAGCTCCCGCTTGAGGATCTTTCCGCTGGCGTTGCGGGGAAGCGCGTCCACGAGGATCACCCGCTTCGGAGCCTTGAAGTGGGCGAGCTTCTCGCGGGCGTGGTCGAGGAGTTCGGCTTCCGTGACCTCGCCGCGCGGGACGACCACGGCCGTGACGGCCTCGATCCAGCGCTCGTCGGGGAGGCCGATGACGGCCGCCTCCGCGACCCCCGGATGGGTGTAGAGCGCGTCCTCGACCTGCCGCGAGGCGACGAGCACGCCACCGGAGTTGATGACGTCCTTCACCCGGTCGACGATCGTGAGGTACCCCTCGGCGTCGCGGACGGCGAGGTCGCCCGAGCGGAACCAGCCGCCCCGGAAGGCCGCCTTGGTCTCGTCGGGCTTGCGCCAGTAGCCGTCGCAGAGCTGCGGGGAGCGGTAGACGATCTCGCCGGGGGTGCCGTCGGGCACGTCCTTGCCGTCCTCGTCGACGACCCGCGCCTCGACGTGGCGCACGGGCCGGCCGCAGGAGTCCATCCGGCCCTCGTGCTCGTCGGGTCCGAGGACGGTGGCGAGCGGGCCGATCTCGGACTGGCCGAAGCAGTTGTAGAAGGCGAGGCCGGGCAGCCGGGCGCGCAGCCGCTCCAGGACGGGGACGGGCATGATCGAGGCCCCGTAGTAGGCCTTGCGCAGCGCCGACAGGTCGCGGCGGTCGAACTCCGGGTGGTTGGCGAGCGCGATCCAGACGGTCGGCGGGGCGAAGACGCTGTCCGCGCGGCCCGCCTCGATCAGGTCGAACAGGACGGCCGGGTCCGGCGCGTCGACGATCGTGTTCTCGGCGCCCACCGCCAGGTAGGGCAGCAGGAAGACGTGCATCTGCGCCGAGTGGTAGAGCGGCAGCGCGTGCACCGGCCGGTCGTCCTCGCTCAGGTCGAGGGCCTCGACGGCGCTCGCGTACTCGTGCGCGAGTGCCAGGTGGGTCATCATCGCGCCCTTGGGCAGGGCGGTGGTGCCCGAGGTGTAGAGCAGCTGGGCGAGGTCACGGGCGTCGCGGTCGGTGAGGTACGGCTCCGGTTCGGCGAGCGCGTCGAGGAGCGAACCGGACGCGTCCCGCAACGCCTTGACCGCGAAGCCGTCGGGGATCCGGTCGGCGAGGGCGGGGTCGGCGAGCACGAGCGAGCTGTCCGACTGCTCCAGGACGTACGCGAGGTCATCACCCGTCAGGTGGTGGTTGACCGGCACGTGGACCAGGCCGGCCCGGGCGCAGGCGAGGAACGCGATGAGGTAGGCGTCCGAGTTGTGGCCGTACGTCGCCACCCGGGCGTACTCCGGCAGGGCGAGGCCGTGCCGCCGCTCGCGCAGGACGGCGGCGGCGGTGGTGACGGCCTCGTCCAGCTCCGCGTACGTCCAGGCCCGGTCGGCGTACCGCACGGCGATCCGGTCGGGGACGCGCCGGGCGCTCGCGCGAAGGACGCCGTCGACGGTACGGCTGGGGAGTCGGTCCATGCGGTGATCCTCCGCGCGGCACGGGCGGAAGGTCAAGTACCGCGTCGCGCGCCGCAGATGCCCGGACCTCGGATACCGAACGGGATGTTGACATGGGGGCGCGGGACTGCGTGCATGGTCCGACCCGCAGTGCACTTCGACCCGTTGGGAGGCACGTTGCACCTCCGCACCCGTCTGAAACACCTGGCACTCACCGGCGCGGCCCTCGCCGTCGTCACCGCCTCGCTGCCCGGCGCGGCGGCCGCCGACTCCGGCGACCGGGGCCGGCACCCCTCCGACCGGGGCCTGTCGGCCGTCATCCGGTACACCGAGTACGGCATCCCGCACATCGTGGCGAAGGACTACGCGAACCTCGGCTTCGGAACGGGCTGGGCGCAGGCCGCCGACCAGGTCTGCGTCCTCGCGGACGGATTCCTCACCGTCACCGGCGAACGCTCCCGGTACTTCGGCCCGGACGCCGCCACGGACGGCTCGCTGTCCTCGGCCGCCACGAATCTCTCCAGCGATCTGTACTTCCGCGGCGTGAAGGACGCGGGGACGGTCGAGGAGCTGCTCAGGACGCCGGCGCCGGCCGGGCCCAGCGGCGACCTCAAGGAGCTGATGCGCGGCTGGGCGGCCGGTTACAACGCCTGGCTGCGGAAGAACCGGATCACCGACCCCGCCTGCGTGGGCGCCGACTGGGTGCGCCCGGTGAGCGCGCTCGACGTGGCCCGGCGCGGCTTCGCCGTGTCGGTGCTCGGCGGTCAGGGCCGTGCCGTCGACGGCATCACCGCCGCCCGGCCGCCGGCCGCTCCCCCGTCCGCGTCCGCCTCGGCGCCCGGCGCCGTCCCCGATCCGGACGACGCCGCGGCCGCCGCCAGGGAGCTGTTCGCCGCCGAGAACGCCACCATGGGCTCGAACGCCGTCGCGTTCTCCGGTGCGACCACGGCGAACGGACGCGGGCTGCTGCTGGGCAACCCGCACTACCCCTGGCAGGGTGGGCGGCGGTTCTGGCAGTCGCAGCAGACCATTCCCGGCGAGCTGAACGTGTCGGGCGCCTCTCTGCTCGGCACCACCGTCGTCAACATCGGCTTCAACGACAAGGTGGCCTGGAGCCACACCGTCGCCACCGGAGTGCCGCTCAACCTGCACCAGTTGACGCTCTCGCCCGGCGATCCCACGTCCTACCTGGTGGACGGCCGGCCGGAGCGGATGACCCCGCGCACGGTGACCGTGCCGGTGAAGGACGGCGTCCCCGTCACCCGTACCCAGTGGTGGACGCGGTACGGCCCGGTCGTCGGCGGCCTCGGCGCGCAGCTCCCGCTGCCCTGGACCGCCACGACGGCGTACGCGCTCAACGACCCCAACGCGGCCAACCTCCGCGGCTCCGACACCGCCCTCGGTTTCGGCAGGGCCCGCTCGACGCGGGACGTCGCCGACGCCCTGCGCCGCACCCAGGGACTCCCGTGGGTGAACACCGTCGCGGCCGACTCCGCCGGGCACTCGTTCTTCAGCCAGTCGCAGGTCCTCCCCCGGATCACCGACGAGCTGGCCCAGCGCTGCTCCACTGCGCTCGGCCGGGCCACGTACCCCGCGTCGGGCGTCGCCGTGCTCGACGGCTCGCGCTCCGACTGCGCGCTCGGCTCGGACCCGGACGCAATCCAGCCGGGGGTCTTCGGTCCGGCGCGGATGCCGGTGCTCCGCGACACCCCGTACGTGGAGAACTCCAACGACAGCGCCTGGCTGACCAACGCCGACCGGCCGCTGACCGGTTACGAGCGGATCTTCGGCACCATCGCCACCCCCCGCTCGCTGCGCACCCGGGGCGGCGTCGAGGACGTGGCGGCGATGGCCGCGCGCGGTGACCTGACGGTGGCCGACCTCCAGCGCCAGCAGTTCGCCGACCGGTCGCCGGCCGGCGACCTGGCGGCGGCCGACGTGGCCGCGGCCTGCCCGACGGCGCTGCCGGACGATCCCGAGGCCTGCCGGGTGATCGGGGCCTGGGACCGGACGGTGGACACGGACAGCCGGGGCGCCCTGCTCTTCGACCGGTTCTGGCGGCGGTTCACCGCGGCGGTGAAGCCGGCCGACCTGTGGAAGGTGCCGTTCTCGGCGGCCGACCCGGTCCGCACCCCGCACACCGTCGACACCGGAACGCCGGGCTTCGCCAAGGCCCTCGCGGACGCCGTGGCCGAGCTGCGGGCGGCGGGCATCCCGCTGGACGCGCCCCTCGGGCAGCACCAGTTCGTCGTACGGAACGGGCAGCGGATCCCGGTGAGCGGCGGGACCGAGTCGCTGGGCGTGTGGAACAAGACCGAGTCCGTGTGGAGCGCGGCGGGCGGCGGCTACGTCGAGGTCGCGCACGGCACCAGCCATGTGCAGGCGGTGGGCTGGGACGGCGGCCGCTGCCCGGTGGCCCGCACACTGCTCTCGTACTCCCAGTCGTCGAACCCCGCGTCGCCGCACCACAGCGACCAGACCCGGCTGTACTCGGGCGAGCGCTGGGTGACCTCCCGGTTCTGCGAGAAGGACATCCTGCGCTCGCCGGCGCTGCGGGTGGTGGTCGTCAGGGGCTGACCGGGTCCGTCACGGACTGAACGAGAGGAAGACGAAGGCGGCGAAGATCACGAGATGGACGCCGCCCTGGAGGAGCGTGGCCCGTCCGGGCACCACGGTCAGGGCGCTCACCACACCGGTGAGGACGAGCAGCACCATGTGAAGCGCGCCCAGGCCGAGGACCAGGGGTCCGGACAGCCAGATCGAGGCGAGCGCGATCGCCGGAATCGTCAGTCCGATGCTGGCGATCGCGGAGCCGTACGCGAGGTTGAGACTGGTCTGGACGCGGTCCCTGCGGGCCGCCCGGACGGCGGCGAGGGTCTCGGGGAGCAGCACCATCAGGGCGATGACGACGCCGACGACCGCCTTGGGCAGGCCCGCCGACTGGACGACGTCCTCGATGGTCGGCGAGATCAGCTTGGCGTTGCCGACGACGGCGACGAGGGCGACGACGAGGAGCCCGAGGCTGGTCCAGGCGTCGCGCCGGGTCGGCGGGTCCGCGTGGTCGTCCGCCGAGTCCTGGCCGGGACGCGGCACGGGAAGGAAGTAGTCCCGGTGCCGTACGGTCTGGACGCCGACGAACACCGCGTACAGGCAGAGGGAGGCGACGGCGGCGAAGACGAGCTGGGCGGCGGAGAACTCGGGGCCGGGGTGGCTCGTGGTGAAGGTCGGCAGGACCAGCGTCATGGTGGCCAGGGTGCAGACCGTGGCGAGCGCGCCGCCGGAGCCCTCGGCGTTGAAGACCGCCACCCGGTTGCGGAGCGCGGCGACGAGGAGGGAGAGGCCGACGATTCCGTTGCAGGTGATCATGACGGCGGCGAAGACGGTGTCGCGCGCGTAGGTCGCGGTCTTCTCGCCGCCTCCCACCATCAGGGAGACGATGAGCCCGACCTCGATGACGGTGACGGCCACCGCGAGGACGAGCGAGCCGTAGGGTTCGCCCACCCGGTGGGCGATGACCTCGGCGTGGTGGACCGCGGCGAGGACGGCGGCGAACAGGCAGAGGGCGATGAGCCCGACGGCGAAGCCGGGAAGGTCGCGCCCCCAGGCCGCGACAAGCGCAAGCGCCGCCACCACCGGCCCCCAGGTGGTCCACTGCCGTGCCATCGCCGCCGTACTCGAACTCATGATCCGCATCCTGCCACATCGAACCTTTCGCCCCTTTCGTTCACCCTGTCGTGGCCGGTGGGACCCCTCCCCGCGCGCCGTGGATCAGCTGCTGGGGGCGCGGCCGGCCGCCAGGTCCATGAGGCGGGCGAGGACGCGGTCGCCGGAGGCCGAGAGGCCGTCGTGCTCCCACTCGTTCGTCACCCAGACGCGCGCGGCGCCGATCCCGCGCGCGGTGGCCAGCGAGAGGCCCGCGTCCACGTACATGTCGTCGTGGTAGACGATCGCGGCGAGCGGCACCTCGTTGGCGGCGAGCCGGTCCGGATCGTAGAGGGCCGGCCAGTCGGTGCGGGCGGCGAGCAGGTCCGCGGCGTCCGCGAAGGGGCGCAGGCCCCTGATCTCGCGGAACATCCACGGGTACATCATCTCGCCGGTCAGCAGCAGGGGGTCGGCGTCCTCGGCGAACTCGGGGAGCCCGGCCAGCGCCCGCTCGGCCGCCCAGCCGGTCGGCCCGGCCCCCTGCCCGTACAGGGTCTCCTGCAGGACGGCGAACAGCGGGTTGTCGGCGAAGCCCGTCAGGGACATCACCTGGTGGAGGAAGGTGTCGGTCAACCCGCCGTCGGCGTCGAGCGCTTCGTCGAGCAGCCAGTGGACGCGCTCGAATCCGTCGCCCGTGCCCAGCGCGATTCCGAGCGTCCTCAGCCGGCGCGGGGTCAGCCGGTCGCCGTCGGGCAGCCGGACCTCACGGTCCGCGAGCAGGTCCGCGATCCGCCGCAGCCGGCCCGCGTCCTGCGGGTAGCGGGCGAAGAAGTCCAGGACCCGGTCGCGGACGCGGGGGTAGGTGCGGGCGTACACGTCGTCGGCGGTGGCGGACAGACCGGGCAGCCCGCCGGTGACGTAGCAGGCCCGCAGGCCTTCGGGAGCCCGGGACAGGTAGGTGAGGGTGATGAAGCCGCCGTAGCTCTGCCCGAGGGTCTCCCAGGGGGCGTCGCCGCAGAGTTCGCGGCGTATCAGCTCCGCGTCGGCGACGATCGCGTCCGCCCGGAAGTGGGCCAGGTGTCCGGCCAGCCGCTCCGGTGAGGCGAACGCGGCGGCGGAGCGCGCGGTGACCGGGGTGGAGCGGCCGGTGCCGCGCTGGTCGAGGAGCAGCACCCGGTGGGTCTTCAGGGCGTGCGGCAGCCAGCCGGGGGAACCGGCGGACGGGCGGGGCGACTTGCCGCCGGGTCCGCCCTGGAGGTAGAGCAGCCAGGGGAGTTCCTCACCCGTGCGGGCCGGGTCGGCGACCTCGCGGGCGAAGATCCGGATCGTGGGTCCGGCGGGGTCGCCGTGGTCGAGGGGGACGGTGAAGGTGTGGTCGACGGTCGCGTACGCGGGGTTCATGGGTTCCTTCCGGGGCGCTGCGGGAGCGGCCCTCGTACGGGTGGGAGGGAACATGGCGTGACCGGGTGCTCCGCACCGCCGGTCCGTCCCGCCGCACCCTCGCCCGCGCGTCTCCGCGGGCTACCTCACGGACGGGCCGTCGCTCTGCGCCCAGAGGGAGCGGACGTGCCCCAGGTGCCTGGTCATGCAGGCCTCCGCCGCCGGGGCGTCGCCGGCGAGCATGAGGTCGAGGAGCTCCAGGTGCTCCTCGGCGGACGGGAGGAGGTCGCCGCGCTCGTCGAGGGCGGTGAGTCCGTAGAGGCGGGAGCGCTTGCGCAGGTCGCCGACGGTCTCGACGAGGCGTTCGTTGCCCGCGAGGCCGAGGAGGCCGAGGTGGAAGAGCCGGTCGGCTTCCAGGTAGCCGGTGAGGTCGTGCGCGCGGGCCGCGCGCACGATGTCCTCGGCGACCGGTCGCAGCGCCTCCAGGTCCTCGCGGGCGGCGACCCCGGTGATCCTGCCGACGGTCGGGATCTCGATGAGCGCCCGGATCTCGTTGTACTGGTCGAGGTCGCGCTCGTCGACCTCGGTGACCCGGAACCCCTTGTTGCGCACGGGCTCGACGAGGCCCTCCCGGGCCAGGTCGAGCATCGCCTCGCGGACCGGGGTGGCGGAGATGCCGAAGTCCTCGGCGAGCGCCGGCGCCGAGTACACCACCCCGGGCCGCAGCTCGCCGGAGATCAGGGCGGCGCGCAGGGCGTGGGCGACCTGGTCGCGCAGCCGCTCCCGGGAGGCGTTGAGGTCGCGCCGGGTCAGGTGCCCCATGACGGTGGTGATCCCTTCGTTCCGTCCGACATCACCACCGTACGTCGTCACGCCGCGGGGCCCGCGGGTGCCAGGGTGTACGTCCGTCCCGAGGTGTAGAAGTCCAGGGCCGCCGCGCCCTGCTCGCGGGGCCCGTGGCTGGACTCCTTGGAGCCGCCGAACGGCAGGTGGAAGTCGACGCCGGTGGAGGGGGCGTTGATCCGGATCATGCCGGTGTCGAGCAGGTCGAGGCCGTGCAGGGCGGTGTTCAGGTCGGCCGTGTGCACGGAGGTGACCAGGCCGTACGGGACGGAGTTGGTGATCCGGATCGCGTGGGCGAGGTCGTCGGCGGCCAGCAGGGAGGCGACGGGTCCGAAGACCTCCTCGCGCAGCAGCCGGTGCCCCGGGGAGACCTTCTCGACCAGGGTGGGTGCCGCGTACCAGCCGGACCTGTCGGGCACGGTGCCGCCGGCGAGGACGGACAGCCCCCGGGCGGCCTCGACCGCCCGGTCGCGGGCGTGCTCGTGGACGAGGGGACCGCAGACCGTGGCCGGGTCGGCGGGATCGCCGACCGGGAGGGTCCGCAGCGCTTCGGAGAGCGCCTCGCGCAGCGGGTCGAGGGCCGCGCCGACGGCGACGACACGGCTGGTGGCGGTGCACTTCTGGCCCGCGTACCCGGCGATGGAGGCGGCGATGTGGGCGGCCGCCTGCTCGATGTCCGCGTCCGGCAGGACGAGCGCCGCGTTCAGGCCGCCCATCTCGGCCTGCGCGGGGATGCCCCGGGCGGTGGCGGCGCGGGCGACGGCCCGGCCGACGGGGGTGGAGCCGGTGAAGGAGACGACGTCGGCGGCGGAGACGAGCGCGTTGCCCTCGGTCGCCCCGCCGGGGAGGACGGTGAAGACCCCTTCCGGAAGGGCCCCCCGGACGATCTCGGCGAGCCGCAGGGCGCACGCGGTGGCCTCGGGGGCCGGCTTCAGGACGACCGTGTTCCCGGTCGCGAGCGCCGGGGCGGCCTTCCACGTCGGGATGGCGAAGGGGAAGTTCCAGGGCGTGACGAGACCGGCCACGCCGTGCGGGCGGCGCCGGGTCATCAGCAGCCCGGCGCCCGCCGCGGTCTCGTGGACGGCGCCCGTGGGCCCGAAGGGCGCCTGGGCGTAGTAGCGCCAGATCGCGACCGTACGGGCGACCTCGGCCCGGGCTTCGGCGATCGGCTTGCCGACCTCGCGGACGGCGAGGGCGGCCAGCTCGTCGGCCGCCGCCTCGATGCCGGCGGCGACCGCGCCGAGGGCGGCCGAGCGGGCGCCGGCTCCCGCGCGCAGCCAGCCGGGCTGGGCGGCACGGGCGCGTTCGACGGCGTCGACGGCCGCGAAGGCGCCCGGGGTGGGGATCCGCAGGAGCACGTCGGTCGGGTCGGCGGGGTTCCGGGACGTGAGGAGGGGCAGTGCGTCGGTCACGGGAGGAAGCCTCCGGGGAAGGGGTCGTGCGGGTCGAGGTGGTACGGGGCGGTGCCGGTGGTCCGGACGTGGCCGGTGACGGTGGGGACGACCCCGGCACCACCGGTGACCCCACGGGTGGGCATGCCCTCGGTGTGCGGGTCGACGGCGTGGAAGACGTGACGCGTACGCACGGAACTCCTTTCGGCGGGAGCGGGCGTCAGCGGTGGCCGTCGGCGACGGCCTTCTCGGTGGCGGTGCGCACGGCGGCCTCGATCGCCCCGGTGAGGGGGTGGCGGGGCGGGCGGGTCGGGCCGCCGTGGCGGCCGACGAGGTCCATGGAGAGCTTGATGGCCTGGACGAACTCCGTCTTGGAGTCCCAGCGCAGCAGGGAGTGCAGGGACTTGTACAGCGGCGCGGCGGTGGCGAGGTCGCCGGCGACGGCGGCGCGGTACAGCTCGGCGCAGCTGCGCGGGAGGGCGTTGGGGTAGCCGGCGATCCAGCCGACGGCGCCGGCCAGGGCCAGTTCCAGGAGGACGTCGTCCGCACCGATCAGCAGGTCGAGCTCGGGGGCGAGTTCGGCGATCTCGTAGGCCCGGCGGACGTCGCCGCTGAACTCCTTGACGGCGACGATGCTGCCGTCGGCGTACAGGTCCGCCAGGAGCGCGGGCGTGAGGTCGACCTTGGTGTCGATCGGGTTGTTGTACGCGACGATCGGGATCCCGGCCCCGGCGACCTCGGCGTAGTGGGCGCGTACCGCCGGCTCGTCGGCGCGGTAGGCGTTGGGCGGCAGCAGGAGGACCGATCCGGCGCCGGCCTCGGCGGCCTGCTCGGCCCAGCGCCGCGACTCCGCACTGCCGTAGGCGGCGACACCCGGCATGACCCGCGCCCCGTCACCCGCCGCCGCGACGGCCGTCCGCACGACCTGGGCGCGCTCCTCGTCGGTGAGGGTCTGGTACTCGCCCAGCGAGCCGTTCGGGACGACCCCGTCACAACCGTTGGCGATCAGCCAGGCCACGTGCTCGGCGTAGGCGTCGTAGTCGACGGAGCGGTCCTCGCGGAAGGGGAGGGTGGTGGCGACCATGATGCCGCGCCAGGGGCGGTCGGTGTTCCAGGTGGTGGTGGTCATGTCGACGACCTTTCTGTAATGTGTGACATTTTATAGAGGGACCAAGAGAGAGGCCCGGTCAAGGGCCTCTCCGCTGGACGGGGCCAGGGATTGTCGGACAGGCGTCAGGAAGCTTCGCGGGGCGGGGTGTCCGCCGCCGGTTCGAGCGCGGCGAGCGCCGCGAGGCTGACCGGGACGGCGAACGGGCGGCGCTCGGCGGGCGGTTCGGCCGCGCCGTCACGCGCGGCGAGGCAGGCGACGGCGGTCCCGCACATCCGCCCCTGGCACCAGCCCATGCCGGCCCGGGTCAGGAGCTTGACGGTCCGGGCGTCCCGCGCCCCGAGGTCGGCGACCGCCTCGCGGACGCGCCCGGCGGGCACCTCCTCGCAGCGGCAGACGTCCGTCTCGTCGTCCAGCCAGGCGGTCCACCCGGGGCCGGGGGCGTGCGCCGCGGCCATCACGTCGGCGAAGGCCCGCATCCGGTCCCGGCGGCGCCGGAGGCCGGAGGTCCGGCCCGCGGCCCCCCGACGGCCCCGCAGCCGGGCGGCGATCGCGATGCCCGCCACCTCGCCCTCGGTGCGGGCGAGTTCGGCGCCTCCCACGCCGCCGGTCTCACCCGCCGCCCACAGTCCGGGCACCGAGGTCTCCTGGAGGTCGTCCAGGGCGAGGCCGAGGGTCCCGTCCGGCAGCGGACGGGTGGCGCAGCCGACGGCCGCGGCCAGTTCGATCTGGGGGACGAGTCCGTGTCCGACGGCCAGCGCGTCGCAGGCGATGCGGCGGCCCGTCCCCGGCACGGGACGCCAGTCGTCGTCCAGCCGGCTGACGGTGACGGCCTCCACCCGGTCGGTGCCGTGCACCTCGGTGACCGCGCGGCCCGGCAGCACCCGCACGCGGTGCCTGAGCAGTGCGGCCCCGTGCACCAGGGCCTCGGCCGCCTTGCGGGGGTTGGTCACGAGCGCCCGGGGGCTGCGGGCGTAGCGCAGGTAGCCGGCGGCCTCGACCACGGCGGGCACCCGCGCGCCCGCCGCGGCGAGGGACGAGGCGACGGCGAGCAGCAGCGGTCCGCTGCCGGCGACGACGACGCGGCGGCCGGGCAGGACCAGTCCGGACTTGAGCATGGCCTGCGCGCCGCCGGCGCCGACGACGCCGGGCAGGGTCCAGCCGGGGAAGGGCAGTTGGCGTTCGTACGCGCCGGTGGCGAGGAGCAGCGCCCGGGCCCGTACACGGGCGGGTCGCTCCGCGGCGCCGTCCACGCCGGTGACCGCGTGCACGGTCCACGTGCCGTCGGCCTCCCGGACCGTGGACCACACGTGGTGGCCCGACAGATGGGTGACGGAGCTCGCGGCCAGGCGCCGCCGCAGGTCGGAGAAGGCGGACCAGTCGTGGTGGAGCGCCTCGGGCCGGACGGCGCCCAGGGCGGGGGCGGGGTGCCGGTAGAACTGTCCGCCGGTCTGGGCGGACGCGTCGAGGAGGACGACGGAGAGGCCGAGTCCGGCGGCGGTGACGGCCCCGGCGAGCCCCGCGGAGCCCGCGCCGACGACGGCCAGGTCGTACGTCTCGTCCCGCGCGTTCCGCGCCCGCGGTGCGCCCGGTTCAGACGGCGAGGTGGTCATGGCCGTGCCCCTCCTGGGTGGTGATCGCGTCGCCGGGGCGGGCGGGGACCAGGCAGGCGCGGCGGTTGGGTTCGCCGTTGACGGTGGCGAGGCAGTCGTAGCACTGCCCGATGCCGCAGAAGGCGCCGCGCGGCCGGCCGCCGTCCCGGGTGGTGCGCCAGGCGAGGATGCCGGCGCCCCAGAGGGCGGCGGCGACGGTCTGGCCCGGCAGGGCGGTGACGCGCCGGCCGTCGAAGGTGATGTCGAACGGCGGATCGGGTTGTGCGCCGACGAGGTCGGCGGGGGTGCGGGCCACGGGCCCTCCTCTCGTGACGGTGTGCGCGTGCCTCAGGGCGCGGGCGTGGGCGCGGGGAAGCGGTCGGGGCGGAACGGGTGGATGTCCAGGGCCGGTTCGGCGCCGGTCAGGCAGGCCGCGACGAGGAGGCCGGTCACCGGCGCGAGGCCGATGCCCGCTCCTTCGTGGCCGCAGGCGTGCAGCAGGCCGGGGGCGCGCGGGTCGGGGCCGATGGCGGGCAGGTGGTCGGGCAGGTAGGGGCGGAAGCCGAGGTAGGTCCTGATGGCCCGCACGGTGCCGAGGACGGGGAAGAGCGCGGTGGCCCCGGCGGCGAGGCGGCGCAGCACCTCGGTGGAGAGCGTCCGGTCGAAGCCGACCCGCTCCCTGCTGGCGCCGATCAGGACGGGTCCCGCGGGGGTGCCCTCGACGACCGCCGAGGTCTGGAGGGCGGCGGAGCCGCTGGCGACGTCGGCGACGTAGTCGGCGGCGTAGACCTTGTGCCGCACCACGCGCGGCAGCGGTTCGGTGACGAGGACGAAGCCCCGTCGGGGCAGTACGGGAAGGTGCACGCCCGCGAGTTCGGCGAGTGCGCCGCCCCAGGTGCCGGCGGCGTTGACCACGTGCGGGGCGTGGAGGTCGCCGGCCGTGGTCCGCACGCCGAGGATCTCGCCGGCCGGGCCGGTGAGCAGTGCGGTGACCTCCTCCCCGAGGCGCAGCCGGATCCGGTCGCCGCCGGCGCGCAGCAGCCGGGCGGCGGCATGGGCGGGCATCACCTGGGCGTCCTGTGGATAGAGGAAGCCCCCCGTCAGCCCGGGAGCGAGGTGGGGCTCCAGATCGTGGAGCCGGTCCCCGGTGACCTCCCGGGCGGTGACGCCCGCCTTCTCCTGACGGGCCGCGAACTCCCGCAGGGCCCGCATCCCGGACTCCCCCGAGGCGACGACGAGGCCGCCCTTGGCCTCGTACTCGACCTGCGGCGGTAGCAGGTCGGCCAGTTCCCGCCACAGGGTGGTGGCGAGCAGGGCGAGTTCGAGTTCCGGTCCTGGCTCCTTGTCGGAGACCAGGAGGTTTCCCTCGCCCGCTCCGGTCGTCCCGCCGGCGACGGGACCGCGGTCGACGACGGTGACGGAGAGGCCGGCGAGGGCGGCGTAGTAGGCGCAGGCCGCGCCGACGACGCCGGCGCCGACGACGATGACATCCGAGGGTTTTCTCGTGGGCACGGCAGTAATATTTCACATGGCACTGGCATTGCCAAGACCCCAGCGGAGCATCGCAGCCCCCGCACGCGACTCCGGGCGACCTGCCGGACACGGATGGATAACGGAGTCGCCGATGGGTTGTCAGTACAATTTCACATTACTATGTTACCGGTCACATTCCAGTCGTCGCCGGCTGGCCGAACCGCTGCTCCCGGAGTGACCACCCATGAACAAGCGCACGTACACCCTGGCCACCGCCCTGGTGACGACCCTGACCCTCGGCGTGACCGGCTGTTCCGACGGCAAGAAGGCCGACGGCCCCCGGGACGGCAAGAACCCCGCGACCTCCACCAACGGCTCGGTCCTCGGCGGCACCCCGCAGAAGGGCGGCACCCTCACCGTCCTGTCCAACCAGGACTTCACCCACCTCGACCCGGCCCGCAACTGGGTCATGCCCGACATGGACTTCGGCACCCGGCTCCTCTACCGCACCCTCGTCACGTACGCGGCGCAGCCCGGCGCCAAGGGCAGCGAACTGGTCCCCGACCTCGCCGAGGACCTCGGCACGCCCTCCAACGGCGCCAAGACCTGGACCTTCCGCCTCAAGCCCGGCCTGAAGTACGAGGACGGCACCCCCATCACCTCCCGGGACATCAAGCACAACGTCGAGCGGTCCTTCTCCCCCGACCTGCCCGGCGGCCCCGACTACGCGGCCCGCTACCTCGTCGGCGGCAAGGGCTACCGGGGCCCGGCCGAGGGCAGGCACCTCGACTCGGTGAAGACCCCCGACGACCGCACGATCGTCTTCGAACTGCACACGGCCTTCGCGGAGTTCCCCTTCGCCGCCACCCTGCCGACCTTCGCCCCCGTGCCGCCGTCCCGGGACAAGGGTCTCCAGTACGACAGCCGCCCATTCTCCTCGGGTCCGTACAAGATCGAGACGTACGCCCGCGACAAGCAGCTCGTCCTGGTCCGCAACACCCACTGGGAGCCCGCGACCGACTCCGTCCGCAAGGCGTACCCGGACCGGATCGTCGTCACCATGGGCCTCAAGGGCAACCAGATCGACGACCGCCTGATCGCCTCGTCCGGCGCCGACGCCTCGGCCGTCTCCTGGGCGCAGCTCCGCCCCGAGTCCATCTCCAAGGTGCTCACCGAGGCCGACGTGAAGGCCCGGCTGCTCGCCGAGTCCAGCAGCTGCACCGAGATGGTCCAGATGCACACCGGCCGGGCCCCCTTCGACGACCTGAAGGTCCGCCAGGCCGTGCAGTACGCCCTCGACCGCGAGGCGATCGTCACCGCCGCCGGCGGCCCGGCGGTCGTCGACGCCTCCACCGCCGCCATGCCCGGCGCCCTCTTCACCGGCGGCAAGCAGCCCGACACGCTGAAGATCCCGCTCTCCGGCGACGTCGAGAAGGCCAAGCAGCTCCTCAAGGAGGCCGGGAAGGCCGACGGCTTCTCCACCCGCCTCACCGTCTCCATGAACGACAAGCGCATCGGCGAGGCCGTCCAGGAGTCCCTGGGCAGGGCCGGCATCAAGGTGACCATCGAGACCGTCGACCCGTCGGCCTTCTACGACACCATCGGCGACACCAAGAGCCGCACGGACCTCGTCTACGCCGGCTGGTGTCCCGACTACCCGTCCGGCTCCACCTTCCTCCCCTTCGTCTTCGACGGGCGCTTCATCAAGGAGAAGGGGAACACCGGCAACTACTCGATCTTCAAGGACGACGCCACCATGAAGCGGATGGACGAGATCGCCGCCCTGTCCGACGGCGCCCAGGCCAACAAGGCGTGGCAGGAGCTCGACGGGCAGATCCTCGCCAAGGCCCCGGTCGCCCCCGGCGCCTCGAAGCGCCGCACGCTGCTCATCGGCACCAACGTCGCCGGCGCCTTCGGGCACACCTCCTGGAGCGGCCAGCTCGACTACGCGACCGTCGGTCTCAAGGACCCGTCGAAGAGCGCGAACTGAAGGCCGCCCCTCCCATGACACTCACCACCACCTCCCCTCCGGTGACCGGCGGCAGCGGGGCCTGGCGGACGGTCCGCGCCGAACTGCGCCGCCGCACCTCGCTGAAGGTCTCCCTCGCCGTCATCGCCCTCTTCACCCTGATGACCGTCGCCGCGCCGCTGATCGGCGCGCTCGGCGGCTGGGGCCCCGAGGAGTTCGACAAGTCCGCCGTCGACCCCTACCTCGGCGGCATGCCGATCGGGCCGCTCGGCGGGGTCTCCGCCGAGCACTGGCTCGGCGTCGAACCCGTCAACGGACGCGACCTGTTCGCCCGCGTCGTGCACGGCGCCCAGGTGTCGCTGCTCATCGCCTTCTCCGCCACCGCGATCGTCGTGGTGGCGGGCACCGCCGCCGGCACCGCCGCCGGCTATTTCGGCGGCCGCACCGACACGGTGCTGTCCCGGCTGATGGACCTCACGATGTCCTTCCCCTCCCTCATCTTCATGATCGCGATGATGTCGGTGGCCCGGGACGTCAACCGCACCCTCCTGATGATCCTGGTCATCGGCCTCTTCGGCTGGCCCGGCGTGGCCCGGGTCGTCCGGGGCCAGACCCTCTCGCTCAAGCACCGCGAGTACGTCGACGCGGCCCGCGTCGGCGGCTCCGGCCCGCTGCGGATCCTCGCCCGCGACATCCTCCCGGGCGTCGCCGGACCCGTCATCGCGTACACCACGCTGATGATCCCCGGCATGATCGCCACCGAGGCCGCCCTCAGCTACCTCGGCGTCGGCGTCCGCCCGCCGACCCCGTCCTGGGGGCAGATGATCGCGGAGAGCGTCGCCTACTACGACACCGACCCGATGTACTTCCTCGTCCCCAGCGTCTGCCTCTTCCTCACCGTGCTCGCGTTCACCCTCGTCGGCGACGCCCTGCGCGACATCCTCGACCCACGAGGGGGCCGTTCGTGATCCTCTACCTCGGCCGCCGGCTGCTCGGGGTGGTCGGCGTCCTCCTCGCGATCGCCGCCGTCACCTTCGTGATCTTCTACGTGCTGCCCTCCGACCCGGCCGCCGCCGCGTGCGGCAAGGCGTGCAGCGACGAACGCCTGGAGGCGATCCGCGCCCACATGGGCCTGGACGCCCCGCTGTGGCGCCAGTTCGGCGACTTCGTCACCGGCGTCTTCACCGGCCGCACCATGGGCAGCGGCCGGTACGCCCTGCACTGCGAGTTCCCCTGCCTCGGCTACTCCTACGAGAACAGCGAGGCCGTCTGGGACCTGCTCGTCGACCGGCTGCCGGTCTCCGCCTCGCTCGCCGTCGGCGCCGCCGTGCTGTGGCTGCTCCTCGGCCTGACCGCCGGGGTCACGGCCGCGCTCCGCAAGGACACCCTGACCGACCGGGTCCTCATGGTCGGCGCGGTCGCCGCCGCCTCCCTGCCGGTGTACTTCACCTCGGTGCTGCTCATCTACGGGCTGATCCGGCTCACCGGACTGCTGCCCTACCCGCAGTACGTCCCCTTCACCACCGACCCGCTGTCCTGGGCCTCCAACCTGCTGCTGCCCTGGCTGGCGCTGGCCGTGCTGTACGCGGCCATGTACGCCCGGCAGAGCCGCGGTTCGATGATCGAGTCCATGGCGGAGCCGTACATCCGGACCGCCCGCGCCAAGGGCCTGCCGCGCCGCACCGTCGTCGTCAAGCACGGTCTGCGGGCCGGCATGACCCCGGTCCTCACCATCTTCGGCATGGACCTCGGCGGGCTCCTCGCGGGCGCCGTCATCACCGAGTCCCTCTTCGGCCTCCCCGGAGTCGGGCGCCTGTTCTACGGCGCTCTCAGCACCGGCGACCAGCCCGTCATCCTCGGAGTGACGCTGCTCGCCGCCGCCTTCATCGTCGTCGCCAACCTGGCCGTCGACCTGCTGTACGCCGTCGTCGACCCGCGAGTGAGGTACTGATGGCCGCACCGGAACCCCTGCTGCGGGTCCGCGACCTCACGGTCACCTTCCCGACCCCGCGCGGCCCCGTCCGGGCCGTGGACTCCCTCTCCTTCGACGTGCCGCACGGGCGCACCCTCGGCATCGTCGGCGAGTCCGGCTCCGGCAAGTCCGTGACCTCGCTCGCCGTCATGGGCCTGCACACCGGCGCCGAGGTCTCCGGCTCCGTCGCCCTCGACGGGCGCGAGCTCGTCGGCCTGCCGGACCGCGAGCTCAACCGGCTGCGCGGCCGCCGGATGGCGATGATCTTCCAGGACCCGCTGTCCAGCCTCCACCCGTACTACACGGTCGGCGAGCAGATCGCCGAGCACCACCGGGTGCACTTCGGCTCCCGGCGGGCCGCCGCCCGCGCCCGTGCCGTCGAGGCGCTCGCCGAGGTCGGCATCCCCGAGCCGAAGCGCCGGGTGGGCGAGTACCCGCACCAGTTCTCCGGCGGCATGCGCCAGCGGGTGATGATCGCGATGGCGCTGGTCTGCGAACCGGACCTGCTCATCGCCGACGAGCCGACCACCGCGCTCGACGTCACCGTGCAGGCCCAGATCCTCGACCTGCTGGCCCGGCTCCAGCAGGAACGCCGGCTCTCCGTCGTGATGATCACGCACGACCTGGGCGTGGTGGCCCGGGTGGCCCACGAGGTGCTCGTGATGTACGGCGGCCGGGCGGCCGAACAGGCCGCGGTGGACACGCTGTTCGCCGAGCCGGCGCACCCGTACACGCGCGGTCTGCTCGACTCGCTGCCCCGGCTCGACGACCCCGACGACGTACCGCTGCGGGCGATCCCCGGCAGCCCGCCGTCCCTCCTCGAACCGGCGCCGGGCTGCGCCTTCGCTCCGCGCTGCGCGCGGGCCGCCGCCGGCACGGAGGCGGAGCGGGAGCGGTGCGCGAGCCGGCGCCCCGGGCTCGGCGGACCCGAAGGCCACGCCGCCGCCTGCCACTTCCCGTCGTTCCCGGCGCTGTCAGCCGCGCCTTCCCCGTACGAAGGGGTCGACTCATGACCACCGCCCAGGCGGCACCGCCGCACCCGGCGCCCGCGCCGGACGACACCTCCACGCCGCCGCTGCTGCGGGTGCGCGATCTGACCATGACCTTCCCCGGGCGCCGCCGTTCGGCGCCGGTGAGGGCCGTCGACGGCGTCGGCTTCGACCTGGCCGAGGGCGAGACCCTGGGCCTGGTCGGCGAGTCCGGCTGCGGCAAGTCGACCACCGGCCGCATGATCGTGCGGCTCCTGGAACCGACCTCGGGCTCCGTCACCTACGCCGGCCGGGACCTCACCCATCTCTCGCAGCGGGCGCTCAAGCCCGTGCGGAGCGAGATGCAGATGGTCTTCCAGGACCCGCACTCCTCGCT
Source organism: Streptomyces sp. NPDC043176 (assembly GCF_056436715.1). Taxonomy (NCBI): domain Bacteria; kingdom Bacillati; phylum Actinomycetota; class Actinomycetes; order Kitasatosporales; family Streptomycetaceae; genus Streptomyces; species Streptomyces sp. NPDC043176. The sequence continues at coordinate 59,850 of NZ_JBWKCA010000018.1, read as the reverse complement.
CAACCCACGCCAGTCGGTGGCCCGGATCATCGCCGACCCGATGCTGGTGCAGGGCAGTTCGGCGGCGGACGCCCGTAGAAGGGCGCGGGAGCTGATGGATCTGGTCGGGCTGATCCCGGAGCACATCGACCGCTACCCGCACGAGTTCTCCGGCGGGCAGGCGCAGCGCATCGGCATCGCCCGCGCGCTGGCCACCGGCCCCCGGCTGGTCGTCGCCGACGAACCCGTCTCGGCCCTCGACGTCTCCGTGCAGGCGCAGATCGTCAATCTGATGGAACGGCTCCAGGAGGAGCTCGGGCTGGCGTACCTCTTCATCGCCCACGACCTGTCGGTCGTGAAGCGGGTCTGCGACCGGGTCGCCGTGATGTACCTCGGCCGGATCGTGGAGATCGGCGTGAAGGAACGGGTGTACGCGGCTCCCGCCCACCCCTACACCCGGGCGCTGCTGTCCGCGGTGCCGCTGCCCGACCCGGCGGCCGAGCGGGCCAGGGAACGGATCACGCTGCCGGGCGACCCGCCGAGCCCGGCCGCTCCCCCGCCGGGCTGCACCTTCCACCCCCGCTGTCCCAAGGCCCAGCCGGTCTGCCGCACGGAGGCGCCGCTGCTGCGGATCGCCACCCCGGGAGAGGCCCGGCAGGTCGCCTGCCACTTCCCCGAGCCGGCCTGAGGAAGGGAGACGCCCCGGTCCCGCGTGCGCGGGGCCGGGGCGTCTCCCGTGTTCAGCCGGCGAGGGCGGCCTCGTACACGGCGGCGGCGACCGCGAGGTCCTCCCAGGCCATGCCGACGCTCTTGAAGAAGCGCGGGCGGTCCGGGGACGGGGTGCGGCGGCCGGTGACGAGGTCGGCGAGGTCGCCCGCGACGTGGTCCTCCCCGATGGCTCCCTCGGCCGTCGGGACGAGCAGGTCGCCGGCCTCGCGGAGGGCGGCGGAGCGTGCCTCCACGTACACCTCCGCGCGCGCCACGAACGCGGTGTCCGTCTCGCGGGCGGTCGGTTCGTGCGAACCGACCGCGACGACGGTGGCGCCGGGCGCCACCCGCGTCCCGTCGAAGAGCGGCGCGCGGGCCGTGGTGCAGCAGACGACGAGGTCCGCCTCGCCCACGTCGGCGGGCGTGCCGACGCGGGCGGTCACGCCGAGGCTCCGCGCGTATCCGGCGAGGGCGCGCGCGCCGATCGCGTTGCGCCCGACGACGACGGCCCCGGCGAGCTCGCGGGCGGCGAGGACGGCCTCCAGGTGTCCGTACGCCTGGGGGCCGGTGCCGAAGAGCACCAGGCGCAGCGGCCTGTCGTCCGGTGTGAGGCGGCGCACGGCGAGCGCGGAGACGGCCGGGGTGCGCAGCTCGGTGAGGGCCGCGCCGTCGAGGAGGGCCAGGGGCCTGAGGTTCGTTCCGTCGAGCAGCAGGTAGGAGCCGGTGATGCGGGGCAGGCCGAGGGCCGGGTTGCCGGGGGCCACACCGGCGATCTTCACTCCGGCGTACCCGCCGAACGCGGCGGGCATCAGCAGGAGTTCGCCGGCCGGTACGGGGACGGCGGTGCGGTGCGGCGCCGTTTCGGGGTCGAATCCGGCGCGCAGCACGTCGGCGAGGACGTCGGCCGTCGCGGCCGGGGACAGGAGGCGGGTCATGGTCGGGGCGTCGACGAGGAGCAGGTCGGTCACAGGAGGAATCCCGTCCCCAGGTCGTCGTGCGGGTCGAGCACGAAGGCGTGGGTGCCGGTGCGGTGCGCGGTTCCGGTGACCTCGGTGACGCCGCCGGGCAGCAGGCGGCCGGTGAACACGGTGCCGGCGACGGACTCGTGGGTGAGGGTGTCGCCGGGACCGAGGCGTCCGTCCTCGCCGAGCAGCGCGAGCCGGGCGGAGGTGCCGGATCCGCACGGCGAGCGGTCGATCTGGCCGTCGGCGAAGACCGTGACGTTGCGTTGGCGCGGGCCGTGGGGGGTGTCGGGCAGGTCCTCGTGGAGGATGACGCCGTACACGTCGTACGCCGGGAGTGCGGCGCGGATCTCCCGTCCGGCCCGGACGAGTCCGGGCAGGGAGGCCGGGGTGGTGTCGAGGCCGAGGGCGCGGGCGGGGACGGAGACGTAGCAGGCGCCGGAGTCGGCGAGGTCGACCTCGACGACGCCGTGTGCGGTGGTCACCGGGACCTTGCGGGCGAGGACGTGCGTGGGGACGTTGCGGAAGGTGACGCCGGTGGTGCGGCCGCCCGAGCGGTGCACGGTCGCGGAGACGCGCCCCGAGGGCACGTCGATCCGGACGACGGCGTCGCCGTCGTCCGGGGCGTGGACGCGTCCGGTGTCGACGGCCCAGGCGCCGAGCGCCATCGTGCCGTGGCCGCAGGCCGTGGAGTAGCCGTCCTTGTGCCAGAACAGGACGCCGAAGTGGGCGCCGTCGTCGTCGGGCGGGACGACGAACCCGCCGTACATGCCGGAGTGTCCGCGGGGTTCGCGGACCAGGAGGCGGCGCACCTCGTCGAGCGGTCCGAGCCGGAGTGCCAGGGCTCGGCGCTCGCGGACGGTGTCGCCCGGGACCGGGGGCAGGTCCTCGGCGACGATCCGGAAGGGTTCGCCCGCGGTGTGGTAGTCGGTGGTGCGGATCGGGTGCGGGGTGGTGCTCACGTACAGGCCTCCGGATGCGGTTGCGGGGGAAACGGGAGCCGGGCCGGCCACTCCCCCGTGGAGTGGCCGGCCCGGACGGTGGGGTGGTCAGCTGCGCAGGGGGCCCTCACAGCGGTAGCTCGACGTGCCCGCGACCCTGCTGGACCAGATGTCGATCGGCCCGAAGGAGCAGTTCATGTCGGCGAGGTTGTTCGACGCGGCGCCGGCCCGGTCGAGGATGAAGTAGTCGACGGTCTCGGACATGTCCTTGAAGTTCCGGTCCTCGACGGCCGAGTCGGACAGGTTGGCGGTGATCCGTCCGGTACAGACGAAGCGGCGCTTGCCGGGCTCGCCCGCCTCGACGCAGTCGGGGTTGTTGTAGGTGGCGTTGGCGAAGGCGGTCCGGACGGCGTTGACGTCGGTGTCGCGCAGGTACCCGTTGGCCGTGTACGTGGTGTTGGGCACGTACAGCGTGTCGACCTTGGCGATCTGGGCGTCCAGGAAGCGGTCGTACGCCTGCTGGAGGCCGGGGTCGGCGCTCAGCCGCTCGCGCCAGGCGTCGTAGGCGCTGACGTCGTTGTTCCGCAGGTGCGTGTACATCTCGCGGAGCAGCGAGGGGCGTTCGGTCCACAGGAACTCGAAGAAGGTGCCGGCGTAGTTGTAGAAGCGGAAGCCGTCGCCGTCGTAGGTGGCGTGGAGGAGTCGGCGGACGCTCATGCGCGGGCCGCCGCCGGCCGTGTCGTTGATGACGCCGCGGACGAGGGACTTGCGGACGGCGATGCCGTTGTCCCGGGTGGCGCCGTCGAAGAACTCGGCCGTGCCCTCGTCCATGGCGGTGGTGCGGTCGCCCTGGTACCAGGGGCCCTGGCCGAAGAAGCCGGGGACGGCGAAGCGGCCGTTGAGGTAGTGGACGTACTCGTGCCGGAAGAGCTCTTCCAGGGTGAGGCTGGAGTCCTGGGGGACGCGGCGCTGGTACGTGTAGAAGGTGGCGCCGTTCTCGATGTAGATGCCGCCGTTGTTCGTGCCGTACCCGGTGAGGATCGGGTGGTAGTTCTCGTAGTCGGCGCGGGAGGCGTACAGGACGATGTTCAGGGTGGTGTTGGGGTCGCCCGCCAGCGGCTGGTCGGTGCCGAGGACGCGGTGGTACTGCGCCTTGACCTGCTTGCTCGCGTAGTAGAGCTGGTCGACGGTGGCGCGGTCGAGCGCGGTGCGGACCCTGATGGCGCCGTTGTCGTAGGTGTACGTGTACGGGAAGAGCTGCTTCTCGATGTCCTCCTTGCACACGCCGTACGGCTTGCAGGCCTCGTAGAAGTTGAGCCAGGAGACGACCTTGGCCCACTGCTCGCTGCCGCGGCCGAAGGTGGCGACGACCGTGCCGAGCATGGTGCCGAGGTCGGCGACGACCCCGTCCCTGAGTCCCGCGATCTGGCCGAAGCGGCCGTACTCGCCGATGGCGTCGCGGGCGACCCAGCTGTTCGCGGTCCCCTTCAGGTGCCCGTAGCCGGCGAAGGCCTTGAAGGCGGCGCGGTACGCCGGGTCGGCGGCGGCGGCCGCGTGGAAGGCCGCGTCCTGGTTGCCCGGGTAGACGCCGAGGTAGTTGACGGAGAGGCCGGCGAGCGCGGCGCCGGCCCAGGCGGGGTCGAGGTTCGTCGCGGGGTGGGCCGGGTCCATCGTGGCCAGGACCCGCTTGATCAGGCCGAGCTGGTGGTGGCGCAGGCCCGGCGCGCTGGCGGCGTGCAGCGCCTCGCGCAGGGTGTTCGCGTTGCTCGTGGTGACGTCGAAGGTGCGGGGGGCGGCGCCGAAGGCGGCGACCGCCTGGCGTATCGCGTCCACGGTGGGCGCGTCGGTGGTGTCGATCTCGCCGCGGGAGAAGTCGTGGTACGCGACGGCGTGCAGGTACGTGAACATCCCCTCCAGGCGCGAGGAGTTGTTGCCGTCGTGGGTCGGGGCCAGACTCGCGGCGCGCCGGGCGACGGCCTGGACGTGGGCGTCGGACATCACGGGGACGAGCCGGGCGTCCCAGGTCCAGACGAGGCGGTTGACGCATTCGGTGGTGACGGCCGGATCGGCGAGGAAGGCGGCGAACTGGTCGGCGGTGAGGCCGGTGACGCCGTCCAGCGTGCAGGGCACGCCCGCCGCGGTGGTGGCGTCGGCTACCGCGGCGAGGGACCGGGCGGTGGTGCCGGTCGCGTCCTTGGCCCGGGTGGCGGCCCCGGCCTTTCCGGCGACGCGGCCGGCGGCGAGGCCGCCCGGGGCGGGCGCGGGTCCGAAGGTCGTGCGGGTGGCGGTGGCGAGGTGTTCGACCTCGTCGAACGGGTTGGCCTCGGCACCGGCCCGCGGCGCCGCCGGGCCGGCCACCGGGGTCGCCGGCGCCGGGAGGCTCTCGGCGTCCGCGGCGGTGACGGCGGACTGGCCGGCGGAGGCCAGGAGCGTCACCGCGATGGCGGAGGCGAGCAGGGACGAACGCACACGTCTGTGGAGGGACAACAGAACTCCTGCTGTTGAGGGGGGTTGGTGGGGATGGGTACGCGAACCGGCCGGGTTCGCACGGCGTATGACAGACGTTCATCGAACCGTGTGCGGTGTAACATAGTAATGTGAAATTGCACTGACAACCCCTCTGACGCCATCAGTTCTCCCGGCCCTGGCCCCGGAAGCGTGACGGTCAGTCGCTCCAGGTGTCGCGGTACTCGATGGGGAGAGCGCCCGGCACGTGTCGCCGGGTGCGCGGCCGCGACCACGGGCCGGAAGTGAATTCGACGCACCGGTGCCGGGCTCCGTGCCGCGCGCGGGTCTCCTTCCACGAGGCCGCGGGGAACCGCAGGCCGTGGTGGGCCAGGACCAGGTCCAGCGCGACCGGTTCGCCGTCGCGGGCACGGTCGCCGGGTGCCGGACCGGCCCGGATCGGCAGGTGCACCAGAGGGCGGGCGGAACGCGCGGCCGGCGCCCACCGCCCGGTGAGGCTCTCGGCGCCGTCGCGGTCGACGTACATCGACAGCCGGTGCCCGTCGTCCCGCAACGTCATCCGCCCCGGGACCGGATCAGGCCGGATCACCCTGCCCTCGGCCCCGCCCGTGCGGACCTCGTGCGCCCGCACCCGCCGCTCCACGCGCCTCCCTCGAACGATCTCGCGCCGACCCCGGCCCGACGCGCCCGCGATCTCGTTCGAACGACCAGGGGGCCAAATGCCGTCACATGGGTCGGGCGTGGCCCTCCCAGTACGGGTCGCGGAGGCGGCGCTTGTAGAGCTTGCCGTTGGGGTCGCGGGGCATGACGGCGATGAAGTCGACGGATTTCGGGCGCTTGAAGCCGGCGAGGCGGTCGGCGCAGTGGGCGAGGAGGGAGTCGGCGAGGGCGGGTCCCGGCTCGTGGCCCTCGGCGACCTCGACGACCGCCTTGACCTCCTCGCCCCAGTCGGCGTGGGGGATGCCGAAGGCGGCGGCGTCGGCGACGGCGGGGTGGGCGAGGAGCGCGGCCTCGATCTCGGCCGGGTAGATGTTGACACCACCGGAGATGATCATGTCGATCTTGCGGTCGCGGAGGTAGAGGTATCCGTCCTCGTCGAGGACGCCGAGGTCGCCGACGGTGAAGAAGTCGCCGATGCGGTTCTTCGCGGTCTTCGCCTCGTCCTTGTGGTACTGGAAGCCCCCGGTGTTCATCTTCAGGTAGACGGTGCCGAGTTCGCCGGGCGGCAGCCGCTTCCCGTCGTCGTCGAAGACGGCGAGTTCGCTGATGGGCCACGCCCTGCCGACCGTGCCGGGCCGCTTGAGCCACTCCTCGGCCGTGGCGAAGGCGCCGCCGCCCTCGCTGGCCGCGTAGTACTCCTCGACGCACCGGCCCCACCAGTCGATCATCGCCCGCTTGACGTGCTCGGGGCAGGGCGCGGCGCCGTGGATGGCGTGGCGCATCGAGGAGACGTCGTACCGCTCGCGTACGTCCTCGGGGAGGGCGAGCAGGCGGTGGAACTGGGTGGGGACCATGTGCGTGTGGGTGCAGGCGTACCGGTCGATGAGCCGCAGCATCTCCTCGGGCGTCCAGCGGTCCATGAGGACGAGCGGGTGCCCGATGTGGAGGGCGGCCGCGGCGAACTGGAGCACGGCGGTGTGGTAGAGCGGCGAGCAGACGAGGTGGACGTTGCCGTCGGCCGGACGGATGCCGAAGATGCCGAGGAAGCCGCCGAGAGGGGTCTCCTCGGGGAGTCTGCCGGGGAGCGGGCGGCGGATGCCCCGGGGCCGCCCGGTGGTGCCGGAGGTGTAGTTCATGACCCAGCCGAGGGTGCGGTCGGCGGGCGCCGCCGCGTCCTGGCCGTCGAGGAGTTCGGCGTACGGCCGGAAGCCGGGGACGGCGCCCACCGCGTACCGGTGCGTGGGGGCGAGTCCGGCCTCGTCGGCGGCGGAGGCGACCGCCTCGGCGAACCGCTCGTGGGCGAGGAGGACCTTCGCGCCGGAGTCGGCGACGATCCAGGCGATCTCGGAGCCGACGAAGTGGTGGTTGACGGGGACGAGGTAGAAGCCGGCCTGGGTGGCGGCCAGATGCGCCGTGAAGAACTCGGGACCGTTGGGCAGGACGACGGCGAAGGCGTCCCCGCGCTCCAGGCCGGCCGCGCGCAGGCCGTGGACCAGGCGGTTGGCCTCGGCGTGCAGACGGCCGGCGCTCCATTCCTCGCCGTCGGGCGCGACGAGCACCGTACGGCCGGGGTCGGCGGCGGCCTGGGACCAGAATCCGGTGGGACCGTTGCTCACTGGGCGCTCCGTCCGGCGATGCGGTTGATGCGGTCGACGGCCTTCTCGAAGCCGCGGGTGAGCTCGTCGACGACCTGCTGGACGCTGCGCTCGGAGTTCATCCGGCCGACGATCTGTCCGACGGGGGTGCCGAGGAGCGGTTCGACCTCGTACCGCTGGATGCGGGAGACGGCCTCGGCGACCAGGAGTCCCTGGAGCGGCATGGGGAGCGTGCCCGGGCCGGCCGGGTCGTCCCAGGCGTCGGTCCATTCGGTGCGGAGCTGGCGGGCGGGCTTGCCGGTCAGCGCGCGGGAGCGGACGGTGTCGCCGGAACCGGCGGCGAGGAGCTTGTCGGTGAGGGCGCGGGAGTGCAGCTCGGCCTCGGTGGTGGTGAGCCAGATCGATCCGAGCCAGACGCCCTGCGCGCCGAGGGCCAGTCCGGCGGCGATCTGCTCGCCGCTGCCGATGCCGCCGGCGGCGAGCACGGGCAGCGGGGACACCGCGTCGACGACCTCGGGGGTGAGGACCATGGAGGCGATCTCGCCGGTGTGGCCGCCGGCCTCGTACCCCTGGGCGACGACGACGTCGATGCCGGCCTCGGCGTGGTGGCGGGCGTGGCGGGCGCTGCCGGCGAGGGCGGCGACGAGGACGCCGTGGTCGTGGGCGCGGGCGACGACGTCCGGCGGCGGGGAGCCGAGGGCGTTGGCGAGGAGCTTGATGGGGTAGTCGAAGGCGACGTCCAGCTGGTTGCGGGCGACCTGCTCCATCCAGCCGGTGATCCGCCAGCCGGAGGCCTCGCCCTCGGCGAGTTCGGGGACGCCGTGCTTGGCGAGGGTGGCGCGGACGAACGCCCGGTGCTCCTCGGGGATCATGGCCTCGACCTCGGCCTCGGTCACCCCTTCGACCTTCTTGGCGGGCATCACGACGTCGAGGCCGTAGGGCAGTCCGTCGGTGTGCGCCTGCATCCAGTCGAGGTCTCGGGCGAGGTCGTCGGGGGCGGTGTAGCGGACCGCGCCCAGGACTCCGAACCCGCCGGCTCTGGTGAGTGCGGCGGCCACCGCGGGGAAGGGCGTGAAGCCGAAGATGGCGTGCTCGATCCCCAGGGTGCGACTCAGCTCCGTCTCCATGGGCGGCAGGATGCCCCAGCCTCGCGGCGGAGGGAAGACCTTTTCTGATGCCTCGTCAGATTCTTTGCGGGCGGCACGCCGCGGTTTCGCCCCGGCCCCCCGTGGGAGAGGGTGGGCATGACGGACGACGAGACGAAGAGCAGAGGCCTGAGCCGGCGCGCGTTCGGCGCCGGGGCGGCCGTCCTCGGAGGTGCCCTGATGATCGGTGCGGTGCCGGGGGCCGCGGCCTCCCCGGAGCGGGGCGGCGCGGGGCCGGGAGCCCCGGGCGTGCCTCCGGACGGGGCCGCGGGCGGAGCCGGAGGACCGGCCTCGGACGCGGCCCGGGCCGGGGCCGTGCGGCGGACCACGCTCCGGCGCGGCTCGGCCGGGCGCGCCGGGCTGCTCGCGCCGCACCTGGACGCGCTGGTCGCCGGGGCCGAGCGCTTCCTGTCGCCCTCCCCCACGCACCCCTGGTACGCGGGGGCCGTCCTGCTCGCCGGGCGCGGCGGGACCGTCGCCCTGCACCGGGCGATCGGTTCGGCGGTGCGGTACGCGTCCTACGACGAGAAGACCGACACCGGCGTCGAGCTGCCGCCCGACCGGCGGATCCCGATGACCGAGGACACCGTCTTCGACCTGGCGTCGGTCTCCAAGCTGTTCACCTCGATCCTGGCGGTGCAGCAGATCGAGCGCGGCGCGCTGGACCTGGAGGCGCGGGTCACCGCGTACCTGCCGGAGTTCGGGGGCGGCGGCAAGCAGGACGTCACGGTCCGTCAGCTGCTCACCCACACGTCGGGGTTCCGGTCGTGGATCCCGCTCTACCGGGAGCCGACGCGGGAGGGGAAGCTGCGGCTGATCTGGAACGAGCGGCCGGCGAGCCCGCCGGGGTCGGCGTACCTCTACTCCGACCTGAACCTGATCTCGCTCCAGCTGATCCTGGAGGAGATCACCGCTCGCGGTCTGGATACGCTGCTCCACGACGAGATCACCGCTCCGCTCGGGATGCACCGCACGCGTTTCAACCCGCCGCTCTCGTGGCGGCCCGAGATCGCCGCCACCGAGGACGCCCGCCCGCCCTGGTCCGGGCTCGACCGGGGCATGGTCCACGGCGAGGTCCACGACGAGAACGCCCATGCCCTCGGCGGGGTCGCCGGCCACGCCGGGATCTTCTCCCGCGCCTGGGACCTCGCGATCCTGGCCCGCACCCTCCTCAACGGCGGGGCGTACGGCAGCGCCCGCATCCTCTCCCCCGCCTCCGTGGAGCTGATGTTCACCGACTTCAACACCGCCTTCCCCGGCGACGAGCACGGGCTCGGCTTCGAGCTCTACCAGCACTGGTACATGGGGGCGATGGCCACCCCGCGCACGGCCGGGCACACCGGCTTCACCGGCACCAGCCTCGTCCTCGACCCGACCACCGACGCGTTCCTCGTCGTCCTCGGCAACTCGGTCCACCCGGTGCGCTCGTGGCGTTCCGGCTCCGCGCCCCGCGTCGCCGCGGCCGACGCCCTGGCCCGCGCCGTCCCGGTGCGCCCGGCCCGGGGCCGGGCCTCCTGGTTCACCGGCATGACGAACGGCACGACCGCGACCCTCACGCTGCCTCGGACCACCGGAGCCGTACGCCTGGAGTGCGCGCTGTGGTGGGACACCGAGCCGGGCGCCGACCGTGTCGCCCTGGAGGTCTCGCCCGACGGCGGCGGCACCTGGCGACCCGTGCCCTTCACCACCGACGGCCACCTCCCGCACCCGACGGGATCCGTCGACGGCTGGTCCGGCCGCCGCTGGCACACCGTGTCCGCACCCCTCCCCCACGCGCCCGGCCCGCTGCGCTGGCGCTCCACCACGGACGGGCGCTACGTGGGGCGCGGGGTCTACGTGGACGGGCTGCGCCTCCTCGACGCGGCGGGACGACCCCTGTTCGACGAGGCACGGCCCGCCGACCGCGCGCGGATCGAGGCGAGGGGGTGGGAACGCTCGGCGGACTGAGGCGGGCACGCGGTGCTTCGGACTCGGGCGGCGGGCCCGGCGGAAGGCGCGGCCGGGGCCTCCGCCGGGCCCCGGCCGTTCCGGGCCGGCCGTACCGTTCGGGGACGGCAGGGCCGCGCGCCGCGCCCGTCAGAAGGTGAGGGCCGCCACCGCCGCCGTGCGGGCGCGCAGCTCGCAGGCGTTGCCGTAGGTCTCCGACCAGGAGACCCGGCGGCCCTGCCAGACGCCGTCGCCGGTGACCGTGACCGGGGCCCACTCGCGCGTACAGGGGCGGTCGGCCGCCAAGGCCGTCAGGGCGCCCAGGTCGCCCTCGGTCGCGGCGAGTTCGGCGCACGCGGACGCGGGGTCGGGGTGGGTTCCGCCGGGAGTGGGGGCGCAGTTCAGGGTGACGGCGCGGACGATCGTGGCCGTGTCGGGGCTGTCCCCCTCACCGACGGCGAGGACGAGCGCCGAGGGGGCGTAGAGGGACGCGGGTGAGGCCTCGGCCGCGCCGGTGCAGGCGGTGCCGATGAGGGCGAGGCCGGTGGCCGTGGCGAGCGTGGTGACGCCGAGGGTACGGAAGTAACGCACGGGGGTGTCCCTTCGCGTGAGATCAAGGGGGTGTGCGAGCCGATCGGCTGCGGAGAGGAGTCTTGTCGACGCGCAGGGTGATCGCACATCCGTCGCCGTTTTCCGGCCGCGTCCACGCCACAGGGCCGACCGACTGGTCGTTCGGGGAGCTGGGAGGGGGTGCGGACCGCGGTCCGACGGCGGTCCGGCGGACGCGACCGCCGGGCCGTACAAGCTTGCACGACCGCCCTACCTGCGAAAATCCGAGAAATGTTCGAGGTTGGAGCACCTGAGCGGAGGGTCGATCGTCCGGAAGTCCGCCCTCGACCGAAGCATGCCCGCACCCCCGGAGGAGTCTCAGGGACCGGCCGCGTCGCCGAGCGCCGCGAGGACCGGGCTGATCAAGGGGTGCTCCTCGGCGCCGCGCCGGACGGCGGCGAACACGCGGCGGGTCGGTGCGACGCCGTCGACCGGGCGGACCTCCACGCCGGTGAGTTCCATGCCGCGCAGGGCGGAGCGCGGCACCAGCGCGACGCCGGCGCCGGCCGCCCCGAGGGCGACGACGGCCCGGAAGTCGTCGGAGGCGTGCTCGAGGCGGGGGGCGAAGCCGGCGTACTCACAGGCCAGGACGGTCACGTCGCGGCAGGGGTTGCCGACGGACTGGCCGATCCAGGCGTCCTTGGCGAGATCGCCGAGCGCGACCCGCTCCGCGGCCACCAGCCGGTGGCCGGGCGGCAGGACGGCGTCGAAGGGCTCGGCGTAGAGCGGGACGCGGGTGAGCCGGGCGTCGTCCTCGGCCGGGGCGCCCCGGTACTCGACCGCGACGGCCACGTCGACCTGCCGGTCGAGGACCATCATCAGGCTCTCGTCGCCCTCGGCGTCCCGCACCCGCACCCGGATGCCGGGGGCGGAGCCGGCCAGCGCCCTGATGGCCGGGGCCACCACGAGGCCGATGCCGGTGGCGAACGCGGCGACGGTGACCGTGCCGGCCTCGCCCGAACCGTAGGCGGCGAGCTCGGACTCGGCCTGCTCCAGCTGGGCCAGGACGGCGTTGGCGTGGCTGAGCAGGATCTCGCCGGCCGGGGTGAGGCGCGCGCCGCGGGCGCTGCGGTCCACCAGGCGGTGACCGGTCTCCTGCTCCAGGGCGGCGAGCTGCTGGGAGACGGCGGAAGGGGTGAGATAGAGCGCGGCGGCCGCCGCCGTGACCGTGCGGTGGTCGGCCACCGCACGGAGGATGTGCAACCGCCGCGCTTCGATCATGCTCCTAGTCTCGCAGTACCGGGGCCCTGCTCAGACCGCCAGGACCCCGGGGCGGCGCCGTCAGGCGCCGAGGGCGGCGCGGGCCTCGACGAAGGCGTCGACGGCCCGGTTCACGTCCTCGGTGGAGTGGGCGGCGGAGAGCTGCACGCGGATGCGGGCCTGACCCTGCGGCACGACCGGGTACGAGAAGCCGATCACGTACACGCCGCGCTCCAGGAGCAGCTCGGCCATCCGGCCGGCGACGGCGGCGTCACCGATCATGACGGGGGCGATGGCGTGGTCGCCGGGGAGGATGTCGAAGCCCTCCTCGGTCATGCGGGAGCGGAAGAGCGCCGTGTTGGCGTTGAGCCGCTCGCGCAGGTCGCCGGCGGACTCCAGGAGGTCGAGGACCTTGAGGGAGGCGGCGGCGATGACCGGGGCGAGGGTGTTCGAGAAGAGGTACGGGCGCGAGCGCTGGCGCAGCAGGGCGACGATCTCGGCGCGGGCCGCGACGTAGCCGCCGGAGGCGCCGCCGAGGGCCTTGCCGAGGGTGCCGGTGATGATGTCGACGCGGTCCATGACGCCGTGCAGTTCCGGGGTGCCGCGTCCGCCGGGGCCGACGAAGCCGACGGCGTGCGAGTCGTCGACCATGACCATGGCGTCGTAGCGCTCGGCCAGGTCGCAGATGTCGGCGAGCGGGGCGACGTACCCGTCCATGGAGAACACGCCGTCGGTGACGATCAGCTTGCGCCGGGCGCCGCCCTCGGTGGCCTCCTTCAGCTGCTGCTCCAGGTCGGCCATGTCGCGGTTGGCGTAGCGGAAACGGCGGGCCTTGGACAGGCGGATGCCGTCGATGATCGACGCGTGGTTGAGGGCGTCGGAGATGACCGCGTCCTCCGGGCCGAGGATCGTCTCGAAGACTCCGCCGTTGGCGTCGAAGCAGGAGGAGTAGAGGATCGTGTCCTCCTGGCCGAGGAAGGAGGACAGGCGCGCCTCCAGCTCCTTGTGCACCTCCTGCGTGCCGCAGATGAAGCGGACGGACGCCATGCCGTAGCCCCAGCGGTCGAGCGCCTCGTGGGCGGCGGCGACCACGTCGGGGTGGTCGGCGAGGCCGAGGTAGTTGTTGGCGCAGAAGTTCAGCACCTCGCCGGGGCGGCCGCCCGCGGTGACGGCGACGGTGGCCGACTGGGGGGTGCCGATGACCCGCTCGGGCTTGTGGAGCCCGGCCTGCCGGATCTCTTCGAGGGTGGCACGGATGTCGTCGCGTACGGAATCGAACATGGGTCAGGCTCCCGCAGTCCAGTCGAGGATGATCTTGCCGCTCTTGCCGGAGGCCGCGTCGTCGAAGGCGGCCTCGAAGTCGGTGTGGGCGTACCGGCCGGTGATGACGGGGGAGAGGTCGAGACCCGCCTCCAGGAGCACCGACATGGCGTACCAGGTCTCGAACATCTCGCGGCCGTAGATGCCCTTGATCGTGATCATGGACGTGACGATCTTCGCCCAGTCGACGGCGAAGTCCTCGCTCGGCAGGCCGAGCATGGCGATCTTCCCGCCGTTGGTCATGTTGGCGACCATGTCGCGCATGGCGTGCGGGTTGCCCGACATCTCCAGGCCGACGTCGAATCCCTCCTTGAGCCCGAGGGTGCGCTGGCCGTCGGCGACGGTCTGCTCGGCGACGTTGAGGGCGAGCGTGACGCCCGTCTTGCGCGCCAGGGCCAGGCGCTCCTCGCTGACGTCGGTGATCACGACGCTGCGGGCGCCGGCGTGCTTGGCGACGGCGGCGGCCATGATGCCGATCGGGCCGGCGCCGGTGACCAGGACGTCCTCGCCGACCAGCGGGAAGGAGAGTGCCGTGTGCACGGCGTTGCCGAACGGGTCGAAGATCGCGGCGACGTCGAGGTCGACGGGGACGCGGTGCACCCAGACGTTGGTGGCGGGCAGCGCCACGTACTCGGCGAAGGCGCCGTCACGGCCGACGCCGAGGCCGACGGTGGCGCGGCAGAGGTGGCGGCGGCCGGCCAGGCAGTTGCGGCACTTGCCGCAGACCAGGTGGCCCTCGCCGCTGACCAGGTCGCCGACGGCGATGTCGGTGACGTCACGGCCGACGGAGACGACCTCGCCGACGAACTCGTGGCCGATCGTCAGCGGCGTGGCGATCGTCTTCTGCGCCCAGCCGTCCCAGGAGCGGATGTGCAGGTCGGTGCCGCAGATACCGGTCCGCCTCACCTTGATGAGGACGTCGCCGGGACCCGTCTCCGGCTCGGGCACGTCCGTGAGCCAGAGTCCCGGCTCCGCCTTCAGCTTGACCAGCGCCTTCAATGCAACGGCTCCCGACGTGCGTGTCCTGTGATGTGGGGGTGCGGGCACGACTGCGCGCCCATGATCCCCGGAAGAGAATCTTCCGTACGTCGCGCTCCCGGTCCATCGAGGATTTCTTAAGCGCGCTCGCAGATCAGCTTCACACTCCCGGTGGCAGGCCGCCACGCGTCACCGTCCGAGCACCGCCATCGCCGCGTTGTGGCCGGGGATGCCGCTCACTCCGCCGCCCCGGACCGCGCCCGCCCCGCACAGCAGCAGGTTGGCGTGGCGGGTCTCGACGCCCCAGCGGCCGGTGCCGTCCTGCGCGTACGGGAACGACAGGTCGCGGTGGAAGATGTGGCCGCCGGGCAGGCGCAGTTCGCGTTCGAGGTCGAGCGGGGTCTTCGCCTCGATGCAGGGGCGGCCCTCCGCGTCGAGGGCGAGGCAGTCGGCGATCGGCTCGTCGAGGTGGGCGTCGAGCTGGTCGAGGGTCGCCTTGAGGAGCGACGCACGCGCGCCCTCGTTGTCGGCGGTGAAGAGCCGGGCCGGGGTGTGCAGACCGAAGAGGGTGAGGGTCTGGTGGCCCCGGGCGGCGAGTTCGGGGCTCAGGATCGTCGGGTCGGTGAGGGAGTGGCAGTAGATCTCCGAGGGCGGCGCGGCCGGCAGCCGTCCGGCGGCCGCCTCTGCGTGCGCGGCGGCCAACTGGCCGTATCCCTCGGCGATGTGGAAGGTGCCGGCGAACGCCTCCCGGGGGTCGACGGACCGGTCGCGCAGCCTCGGCAGCCGGGTCAGCAGCATGTTGACCTTGAGCTGGGCGCCTTCCGGGGCGGGTGGGGGCGTCTCGCCGAGCAGGGCCGCCAGCTCCTGCGGGGAGGCGTTGACCAGGACGTGTTCCGCCTCCACCGTGCCCTCGCCCTCTGCGGTGCGGTACGTGACCGCGGCGCGGCGCCCGTCGGTCTCGATCCGGGTCGCCTCGTGGCCGGTGACGATCCGGGCCCCGGCGCCGCGCGCCGCTTCGGCGAGGGCGTCGGTGAGCGCGCCCATGCCCCCGACGGGCACGTCCCAGTCGCCGGTGCCGCCGCCGATGACGTGGTAGAGGAAGCAGCGGTTCTGCGGCAGTGCCGCGTCGTGGGCGTCGGCGAACGTGCCGATCAGGGCGTCGGTGAGGACGACTCCGCGCACCAGGTCGTCGGCGAACTCCCGTTCCACGGCGACGCCGATCGGCTCCTCGAACAGCATCCGCCAGGTGTCGGCGTCGTCGACGCGGGCACGCAGCGCGGCGCGGGTCGGGAGGGGCTCGGTGAGGGTGGGGAAGATGCGGCGGGCGGCACGGGCCGTACGGGCGTAGAACGCCTCCCAGGCCTCGTACTCCCGGTCGGAGCCGGTGAGCGCGGCGAACGAGGCACGCGTCCGGTCCGCCCCGCCGCCGACGAGAAGACCGCCGTCGCCCTTCGGGGTGTACGAGGACACCGAGCGCTTCCGCACCGCGAACCGCAGTCCGAGTTCCCGCACGATCTTCCCCGGCAGCAGCGAGACGAGATACGAGTACCGCGACAGCCGGGCGTCGACCCCGGCGAACGGCCGCGTCGACACGGCGGCCCCACCCGTGGAGCCGAGACGCTCCAGGACCAGCACGCTCTTCCCGGCGCGGGCCAGATAGGCGGCCGCGACCAGGCCGTTGTGGCCCGCGCCGACGATGACGGCGTCGTACGAACCGGATGCGGGCGGGGCGCCGTGCGGCGCGTCGTGGGCGGTCATGGCTCATGCTCACACGGGCACGACGGCCGGGGAAGTGCGCGTCGGCGGCGTGGCGGGTTTCCTCGGGCCCGCCCGCGTCCGAGGCCCGTCGGTCAGGTCGAGGGCGGGGTGGCGGCTCGCAGGTGGAGGGCGGCGGCCTCGGCGTGGCGGCCGAGGCGCTCCAGGCACCGCGCCTCGTCGTCGAGGGCGGCGAGGGTGTCGGGGTGGGCGGGACCGAGGAGCCGGGTCCGGGCGGCGGCTACCGCGCGGTGTGCGTCCAGGGCCTCGTCCCAGCGGCCCAGCCGCCCGAGGGCGACGGCGGCCTCGCGGCGGCTGAGCAGGGTGTCCGGGTGCTCCTCGCCCAGGACCCGCGCCCGGTCGGCGTGCACGCTCCCGGACGCGGCGAGCGCCTCCGTCCAGCGGCCGAGCCGGCCGAGGTTGACGGCGAGGGCGTGGCGCACGCGCAGGGTCTCGGGGGCGTCGGCGCCCTGCGCACGGGTACGGGCGGCGACCAGGTCACGGCAGACGTCGAGGGCGTCAGCGGCCTGGCCGAGGCGACCGAGGCAGATCCCGGTCTCGTAGCGGGCGGCGAGCGTGTCGGGGTGGTCGGGGCCGAGCGCGGCGGCGCGGCCGTCGGCCACCGCGCGGTACTCGGTGAGCGCCTCCTGCCCGCGCCCCATCCTCCCCAGTGTGTACGCCACTTCGTGCCGGGTCACCAGGGTGTCGGGGTGGTCCTCGCCGAGCAGCCGGGCCCGCGCCTCCGCGACCTCGTGCGCCGTGCGGTACGCCTCCTCCAGCCGCCCCAGGCGGCCGAGGGTGAACGCCAGGTTGTGGCGGCAGCGCAGGGTGTCGGGGTGGTCCGGGCCCACGGTCCGCTCACGGGCCGCGAGCACCTCGGCGTACAGCTCGTACGCCTCGGTGTGCCGGCCGAGGCGGCCGAGCGCGTACGCCCGTTCCTGTCGCGCCGCCAGGGTGTCCGCGTGGTCCTCGCCGAGGACCCGGGCTCGCGCCTCGGCGACCCGTCCGAAGACGCCCAGCGCCTCGGCCGGGCGGTCGAGCCGGGCCAGGGCGAACCCGACCTCGTAGGAGCTGGCCAGGGTGTCCGGGTGGTCCTCGCCGAGGGTCCGTGAGCGGTCCTCGGCGACGGACCGGTGGACGGCCTCCGCCTCGTCCCAGCGGCCGAGCCGGCCCAGTCCCATCCCCGCGCGGTAGCGGCCGGCGAGCACCGCGATCAGCTCCGCCGACCGCGCGGCGGGGGTCCCGGCCCGCGGCGGGAGCGGGGCGGGAGTAGCTCCGACGGGCGTCCGCGGCGACGGGGCCGGTGCCTGCGCGGGCACGCCCGGCAGGTACGCGGGGCCGTCCGGGGGGTGGCCGGCGGTGGTCCACTCGGTGGTGAGCACGGCGGCGGCGGGGTCGTGGGCGACGGGTCGCGGCGCGGCGCCGTCGCCGGCTGCGTCGGCGGGCCGGTGTCCCCCGCCGATCCCCCGTGCCCACGCGGGCGCGGGACCGGGCGCGGACTGGGGGCCGTTGCCGGGTCCGTGCGCGGGACCGGGCACGGACTGCGGGTCGTTGCCGGGTCCGTGCGCGGGCTGGGGTCCGTGCCCCGGGGCGGGAACGGAATGGGGGCGGGGCGCCGGACCGGGCGCGTGGCCGGGTCCGTGCGCGGGCGCGTGGCCGGTGGCGCCGGGGCCGGTCGGCGGTCGGCCCGGGACCGGGTACGGAGCCGTGTCGCCGGGCCACGGGCCGAGCGGAGGGGGCGTGGCGCCGGGGTCGAGGACCGACGACACGCGGCCCGCGGCGATGCGGCGGCGCAGGTCGCCCGCGTGGGAGGGCCGCTCCTCGGGGACCTTGGCGAGCAGGTGGACGACGAGGTGGTCGAAGAAGGGCGGGAGTTCGGCGCGGAGGGCGCGCGGCGGACGCGGCACGGTGTCCCGGTGGCCGATCAGGATGGCCCAGGAGTCGCCGAGGTCGAAGGGCGGGGCGCCGGTCGCCAGCTCGTACAGCACGCAGCCGAGCGAGTAGAGGTCGCTGCGGTGGTCGACCTCGCTGCCGCCGATCTGTTCGGGGGACATGTAGTGGGGGGTGCCCATGGCGATGCCGGTGCCGGTGAGCTTCGAGGTGAAGCCCATGTCGGCGCCCAGGCGCGCTATCCCGAAGTCGCAGATCTTCACCGTGCCGTCCCGCAGCCGCATGATGTTCGCGGGCTTCAGGTCGCGGTGGACGATCCCCTGTCCGTGCGTGTAGGCGAGGGCGTCGGCGACCTGGTCGGCGATCTCGACGACGTCCTGGACGGGCAGCGGCTGCTGGGCGTTGGCCGCGAGGAGCTGGCTGAGGTTGCGCCCCTCCAGAAGCTCCATCACCAGGAAGAGGACGCCGTCGTCCTCGCCGAAGTCGTGCACGACGGTGATGCCCCGGTGCTGGAGCGCCGCGGCCACCCGGGCCTCGCGCCGGAAGCGCTCCCGCACCACGGCGAGGACCTGCGGGTCCTGCTGCGGGCCGAGCGGCTTGAGGCACTTCACGGCGACGCGGCGCCCGAGCGCCTCGTCGGTGGCGCGCCAGACCTCGCCCATGCCTCCGCGGCCGATGACCTCGTGCAGGCGGTACCGGCCCTGGATCAGTCCCGAGTCCCCCATCGTCTGCCGTCGCCCCCGTCGATTCCGTACTGCCTCCTCGGCTCCTCCAGTATGGCCGCCGGGCCCGACGGTGAATACGGGGCGGGGTACGTGTCGGCGACGAGCCCCCGTCCGGGTCGCGAGCGGGGTCTGCGGACCGAGCGGGCGCGGGGGTGCGAGCCGGGCACCGGACCGGGACCCCCGGACGGGTCGGGCCCCTCCTGCGGATGCCGAAGTGCGCGCCGGTGGACCAAGGCGCACGCCGGTGGGCCGAGGCGCGTTCGGTCGGGCCCGGCCTACGGACCGAGGTGGGCGTACGG
Organism: Streptomyces sp. NPDC043176; assembly: GCF_056436715.1. Lineage (NCBI taxonomy): Bacteria > Bacillati > Actinomycetota > Actinomycetes > Kitasatosporales > Streptomycetaceae > Streptomyces > Streptomyces sp. NPDC043176. The sequence continues at coordinate 40,692 of NZ_JBWKCA010000018.1, read as the reverse complement.
GTCGGGCCGGGTCTCCGGGCCGAGCCGTTCGAGGGCGCGCAGGATCTGCCGGGGCGGCAGCCTCCAGCGCAGCCGGGCCGGGACGCGGCGCAGGAGATCGGCCGTGGCGGTCAGCCGGCGGGTGACGGTCTCGGCCGGCGGTGCGGGACGGCCGTAGAGCGCGTGGGCGTAGGGGGGCAGGGTGTCGTACGCGAGCGCGGTCACGCGCCGCCAGATCACCTCGCGCGCCGGGACCAGGGCGGGTTTCACGGGCGGCCGGCGGAGGAACTCCTCGACGGTCCGGGCGTCCGGTCCGGCGGCCAGCCTGGGTCTCACCGCCTCGAAGTACGCGGCGAGTTGCCCGGTGGACGCGGGGACGGCGTCCGGGTCGAGACCGACGAGCCGGGCCGAGGTGCGGTGCTCGGCCACGTACCGGTCGGCCTGCGCGTCGGTGAGCGGGACGCCGGAGCGGCGCGCGACCGACAGGTACGACTCGGTCTCGGCGCAGTGGACCCAGAGCAGCAGTTCGGGGTCGTCGACGCCGAGCAGCCGGTGGATCCGGCGGACCCGGGCGCCGGCCGCCTCCGCCGCCTCGGTGGCGCCGTAGCTCAGCGTGCCGACGAAGGCCGCCGTCCTCATCAGCCGTCCCCAGGGGTCCTCCCGGAAACCGCTGTTGATCATGACACCCCGGACGGCGACGGGGTGCAGCGCCTGCAGCCACAGCGCCCTGACCCCGGCGATCCACATCACGGGATCGGAGTGCAGCTGCCACGTCACGGAGCGGGGCCCGAAGAGCCCTGGATCACCGTCCTGCCTCATGGCGTTCAGGCTACGCCGCGCCCCGCCCGCCGGGCAGTGGCCGCCCGGTTCCCACCGGCCCGCCTGCGCGCGGGTCGAGGGGCCTGTCCGAGGCGTGGGCAGCACGGCCGACGCGGACCGCCGTCGCTAAAGTCGACTTCCGGTGGCCGGCCGGCGACGTCCTGCCCATCCCCCTTCCCGCTTCTCCCGAGGATGCCCATGTTCACGGTCAACGAGTACTTCGACGGCACGGTCAAGTCGATCGGCTTCACCCAGGAGCAGGGCCCCGCCACCATCGGCGTCATGGCCCCCGGGTCCTACGAGTTCGGCACCGCGGCGCCGGAGACCATGCACGTGGTCAGCGGCGCCCTCACGGTCAGGCTGCCCGACGCCGCGGACTGGGAGACCTTCGCCGCCGGCACCCGTTTCGAGGTTCCCGGCGACAGCCGGTTCCAGCTCCGGGTCGAGGTCGACACCGCGTACCTCTGCGAGTACCGCTGACCCGACGCCTACCGGCGGACGCGGGGCATGCCGAGGCCGATCCAGGAGATGATCTCGCGCTGGATCTCGTTGTTGCCGCCGCCGAAGGTGAAGATGACGGCGGAGCGGTAGCCCCGTTCGAGTTCGCCGTGGAGGACGGCGCCGGCGGAGCCCTCCTTGAGGGCTCCGGCGGCGGCGACGACCTCCATGAGGGCGGCGTAGGCGTCGCGGCGGGCCTCGGAGCCGTAGACCTTGACGGCGGAGGCGTCCTGGGGGGTGAGGGTGCCGGACTGGACGGCGCTGACCATCTGCCAGTTGAGGAGCTTCATCGCGTCGAGACGGGTGTGCGTCCGGGCGAGGGTGCGGCGGACCCAGGGGAGGTCGATGACGCGGCGGCCGTCGGCGAGGAGGGTCGCGGCGGCCCAGCGCCGCACGTCGTGGAGGGCTCGGATCGCCATGGTGCCGTGGGCGGCGAGGGTGACGCGTTCGTGGTTGAGCTGGTTGGTGATGAGGCGCCAGCCCTTGTTCTCGTCGCCGACGCGGCGCGAGGCGGGGACGCGCACGTCGTCGTAGTAGCCGGCGGTGGTGTCGTGCGAGGCCAGGGTGTTGATGAGGGTGCAGGAGTAGCCGGGGTCGTCGGTCGGCACGAGGAGCATGGTGATGCCCTTGTGGGGCGGGGCGTCGGGGTCGGTGCGGACCGCGAGCCAGACCCAGTCGGCGGTGTCGCCGTTGGTGGTCCAGATCTTCTGGCCGTTGACGGTGTAGTGGCCGGTGGTCTCGTCGCCGTCCCGTACCGCGCGGGTCTTGAGGGCGGCGAGGTCGGTGCCCGCGTCGGGTTCGCTGTAGCCGATGGCGAAGTCGATCTCGCCGGACAGGATCCGCGGCAGGAAGTACGCCTTCTGCTCGTCGGTGCCGTACCGCATGATCGTCGGTCCGACCGTGTTCAGGGCCATGAGGGGCAGGGGCACGCCGGCCTGTGCCGCCTCGTCGAAGAAGATGAACTGTTCCATCGGGGTCAGGCCGCGGCCCCCGTACTCGGTCGGCCAGCCCACGCCGAGCCACCCGTCCGTGCCGAGCCGGCGCACGGTCTCGCGGTAGAAGCGCTTCTGGGCGGCCGGGTCCCCGTACCGGGCGTGGACGTCGTCCGGGACCAGTTCGGCGAAGTACGCGCGGAGTTCGGCGCGCAGACGGTTCTGCTCGGGCGTGTACTCGAGGTGCATGGGGGCCTCCCGTGGCGGCGTCCTGCGGCGGCGCCCTGCGCCGTCCTCGGTGCGCCGCGCGCCTGGGCGTGAAGCGACGCGCGACGGCCGCCACGGTAGAACGTGTTCCACAAATGCGGAAGCCTCGGGACGACGACGGCCGTCGCGCACCCCCTGGGGCCCTTCGGGTGAGCAGCGCCGAGCCGGGCCGGAAGCGGGGCGGACCCGACCCGGGGACCGGGCACCTCCGCCACTCGACCGTGCGCCGCGCGCCCTGGGCCGGCTCACGCACCGGCCCGGTCGCCCCCGCGCGGGGGCGACCGGGCCGGCCTCCGGTTCCGCGAGGGCGCCGTCCGGGGCGGTCGGCGGAGCACCCACGGCCGCACGGACGGCCGCGCCTTCTCCTCGGTGGACACTCCGCCGTCGAGGAGGGAGAGGACCGACAGGACCGTGCCGCGCGAGCCCCAGCCGCCCTCGTCGGCGACACGGAAGGTCACCCACCAGGCCGGCGACGGCTCCGCCATGCCGCAGGCGGCTGCCGTCGCGGCGAGGACGCGCTCGATGACCTCGGCGCGCACCTCGCGGCGCCAGTCGCCGTCCCTCACCGTCACGTCGACGACCATCGCGTCGACCGTCGCGTCGGCGCCCGGACCGCCCTCCGTTCCGGCGTCCGCGAGGAGCCGGCCCCCGAGGGCCATCGCGTCGGGCTCGCGTTCGGTGAAGTGCACCTGGAACCCGACGCGCGCGGCCGGGGCGAACCGGCCGACCTCGGGCACGAGCACGGCGTCGGTCAGGGTCCCGGCCGGCTCGCGGCGCTGCTCGGGGCCCAGGCGGCCTTTCGGACCGTTCACGGTGATGACGGTCATGACCCTCCCCACGACAGCGGCTATGACGACTGTCATGGAGGGAACCTGCACCGCGATATAACGATCGCCATAGCCCGCCAGGGGGTGCCGTGAGGGGGGGAAGACGCGGGAACGCCCTCGGGCCCGGATCGGGCGACCGATCCGGGACCGAGGGCGATCACGGGACATCGAGAACAGGCACGGGGCCTGCGGCCGTCGGGCCTAGGGCAGGAGCTCGTCCATGGAGGCGCGCCCCTTCTCCGCCATGCGGCGTTCCGCCCAGGCGAGGCTCTTCGGATTCACGTCACGGCCGGAGGCGAGGACGAGGTCCTCCGCCGTGAACTCGCCCTCCGACCCGGCGTGCAGCAGCCGGTCGGGCGTCGGGAAGTCCCCCGGGGACGTCTTGTCGGGCTCTGCGTTCATGCCGCCTCCTACGTTTCTTCCGGCACTGGCCATTGTCGTGTCCGGCCACCGGGACCGCATCCGGGACGCTTCCGGAGCGGCGTCACGACGGCGGCACGGACCGCGCGCCCTCCGTCCGCCGGGCCGACGGGGCCGCGTCCGGAACGACGGCGATACGGGCGGCCTCGCCCGGAAGGGCGGCGACACGAGCCGCGTCCGGGACGACGGCGCCGCGGGCCGCCTCGGCCCAGAGGTCGAGGCCCGCGCCCAGGAGGCCGCGCACCGCGGAGGCCTCCGCGTCCGACCAGACTCCCCCGTCTGCGGCGTCGAAGAACCGGTCGTAGGCGGCGTCGTGGACCGCGCCCTGCGCGGGAAGGGCCGCGGCGGTGTCCACGCTGCGCGCGAGGTCCTCGAAGAAGTTCCAGGCGTCCAGGAGGAGGCCCGTCGGCACCGTGCGCGCGCGGGGGTCCTCGGCGGCCTCTTCCATCGACTCCCGTACGGCTTCGAGGTCGAGCACCGACTCCGTGTCCGGCACGAAGTCCCAGCCGTTGCGTCCGCAGTGGTCCTGGGCGGCTTCGGGGTCGTGAAAGGCGAGGAGCCGGCGGCGGTCGTCGACGGCCGGCGTGTCGTGGTCGTTCCCCTGGCCGAGCCGCCAGATCAGGTGGAGGTCGCCCCGGCGGGTGGCGACCCGGAGGAGGTGGTGATCAGGCATTCGGGGTCTCTCCTGGATTCCGGACGAGGCCAGCGGCGGCCACGAGGGGCAGCGCGGCTCCCTCCTCGTGCAGGCGGATGTACGTCTCCGGGGCGAGGGCCGCGCGGAGCGTCTCCTCGGCCCGGCTGCGGATCGCGGTCTCCGTCCGGGCGGTGAAGGGCCGGAAGCCGCCACCGCCGTGGGAGCCGTCGTGGGCGTCGTACGCACCGAGCAGCCGGGCGCCCGCCTCGGCGTCGCCGGGTCCACCGCGTCCGCCCAGGGCCCACGCGGCCGTCGCGCACTGGACGACGAGCAGGTAAGGGGCGACCAGGTGGGCGAGGGGCTCGACGTCGGCGACGGCGCGGGCCAGTCGCGTCACGGCCGCGTCGTACGCGCCGTCGAGACAGTCGAGCCAGGCCCGCACGCCACCGACGAGACCCCAGAAGAGCGCGGGGGTGACCTCCCCGAACTCGCCCTCGACGAGGTCGAGCTGGGCGCGTGCCAGAGGGACGCGGCCGGTGTGGGCGTAGTGCTGGGCGAGCAGCAGCCGCCCGGTACCGGCGGCCTCGGCACCCCACTGCCCGGCTTCGTCGGCGGCCTCGGCGAGGAGCCGCTCGGCCGCCGCGTCCCCCTCGGGCCGCAGCCGGAGCCGTACGGCCGCGAGACGGGCCGTGATCACGGGCACCTGGGAGCGGGCGCCGACGCGCGCGGCGGCGCGGGCCGCACGCTCGAAGTCGGCGGCCGCCTCGGGGAGCCGCTCGGCGCGTTCGTAGGCCTCGCCCCGGGCGGAGAGGGATTCGGCGGTGCCCCAGGAGTCCCCGGCCGCCTCGAAGAGCGCGAGTGCCTCGGCGGCGTCCTCGGGACCGTGGCCCAGGAGCTTGGCCCGCATGAGGAGGGCGAAGCCCAGGTCCCAGCCGGTGCCGTGGTCGCGGCAGGCGGCGACGGTGAGCGCCAGCGTCTCGTCGAGCGTGCGCAGCTCGCCGGTCATGAGGCGGGCGAAGTACCACATCGTGGCCGGCTGGCGGCAGGTCTGCGGCAGGCCGGGACGGTACGCGGAGACGAGGGCCGCGAGCCGGGCGCGGGTCCCCGGCCGTTCGAGCGCACTGGCGCCCTCGCCGCCCTCGGTCGCCAGTGCGTACAGGTGCCCGCCGCGCCGGGCCTCCCACAGCCGTTCCCCGGTCCACGGCGGTGGCACGTCCACGCACCGGCCGTCCAGCGGCTCGGCGGGACGGACGGGCTCGCGGAACGGGTCGGGGCCGAGTCCGGCCGCCTCGACGGCCCAGGTCCGGGCGTCGACCGTGTGGTTCCGCAGCTGCCAGAACCAGCCGAGGCAGTGCACCAGGCAGAGTGCCTCCTGCTCGTCCCCGCGCCCCACGGCCGTCCGCAGCGCCCCCCGCAGGTTGTCGTGTTCGCGCTCGAACCGGGCGATGGCCTCGACCTGCCCCGCACCGCGCAGCTCGGGGTCCGTACGACGGGCCAGCTCGCGGTAGTACGTGAGATGGCGCCGCTCCGTCGCCGCCCGCTCCCCCGCCTCGTCGAGCCGCTCCCCCGCGTACTCCGCGACGGTCTCCAGGAGCCGGTAGCGCATGCCGGCCTCCCCGGGCGCGGCGACCACGAGGGACTTGTCGACCAGCGCGCCCAGTACGTGCAGGACGTCGGCGGGGGCGGTCCTGCGGGAGTCGGAGTCAGAGTCGGCGTCCGGGTCCGGGTCGGGGGCGGGGGCGGCCGCGCGGTCGTCGGCGACGGGAGCGGTCGTGCGGTGGTGGGCGTCGGGGGCAGCCCGGTGGTCGCCCTCGACTGCGGCCTCGCGGTGGTCGGCGTCCGGGGCGGCCCGGTGGTCGCCCTCGGGGGCGGCGACGCGGTGGTCGGCGTCCGGGACCATCCCGTCGGCGCACACCGATTCGGCCGCCGCCGGATCGCAGCCGCCCGTGAACACCGACAGCCGCCGCAGGACCGCCCGTTCCGCCTCGTCGAGGAGGTCCCACGACCAGTCCACCACCGCCCGCAGCGTCTGCTGGCGCGGCAGCAGGGTCCGGGCGCCCGACGTGAGCAGCCGGAAGCGGTCGTCGAGCCGGTCCGCGATCTGGCGCAGGGTGAGCATCCGCAGCCGGGCCGCGGCCAGTTCGATCGCCAGCGGCAACCCGTCCAGACGGCGGCACACCTCCCGCGCGGCCTCCGCGTCCTCCTCCACGGCGAACCCCGGGCGCGCCGCGGCGCCCCGCTCGCCGAGCAGGCGCAGCGCCGCCTCCGCCGGCAGCGGCCCCAGCGGGTGCACGGCCTCCCCGGGCACGCCCAGCGGTTCCCGGCTCGTCGCGAGCACGGTCACGCCGGGGCACCGGGTGAGGAGCGCCTGGGTGAGGTCCGCCGCCACGTCGACCACGTGCTCGCAGTTGTCGAGGACGAGCAGCATCCGCCGTCCCGCGCAGTGCTCGATCAGGGAGGCGTACGGATCCCCCGCGTCGGGCTCGGTGACCGCGGGGCGGTGCCACAGCTGCGTGTCGCGGCCGCCGAGCGCCGTGAGAACGGCGGCGGCGACCGTGGACCCGTCGCGGACGGAGGCGAGTTCGGCCAGATGGACCCGGCCTCGGTAGGTCTCGGCCGCCTCCAGGGCGAGTCGGGTCTTCCCCACGCCCCCCGGCCCGGTGAGGGTGACCAACCGCCGCCGGCCCCACCCGCCCGCGAGCACGTCCAGTTCCTCGTCACGGCCGATGAAGGAGGTCAGCCGCGCCGGCAGGACGGGTGCGGCGGTGTGCGCGGGGGGCTGTGCCGCCGGTCGCGAGTCGGACCACGCCGCCGGGTGCCGGCCCGCCACCGGCCCGGCCGCGTCCGCCGTGAGGAGTTCGGCGTGCAGGGACCGCAACTCGGGGCCGGGGCCCGTGCCCAGGCGTTCGGCGAGGGTCGCACGTACCTCCTCGTAGGCCGCCAGGGCCTCGGCGGGTCGGCCGGCGTCGCGCAGGGCACGGATCCGCAGGGCCTGGAGGGGCTCGTCGAGCGGGGCGCCGGCGGCGAGGGCGGCGAGCGGGGCGAGGACGGCGGCGGCCCGCCCGAGGGCGAGGTCGGCGGCGAAGCGGTCGCGGCGCGCCTGCGCGTGGCGCTGGGTGAGCCGTACGGCCAGGGGGTCGGTGTCCCGGCCGGGCAGGTCCGCGAGGGCCGGCCCCTGCCACAGGCCCAGCGCCTCGTCGAGGAGCGCGGCCGCCCGCTCCGGTCGCCGGCCGGCGAGCGCGGCGGCTCCCTCGGCGGCGAGCCGTTCGAACCGGTGGAGGTCGACTGCGTCCGGACCGGCGGCGAGCCGGTAGCCGCCGCCTGGCCTCGACCCGACGGCCTCCCTGCCCAGGGCTTTGCGCAGGCGCCCGACAAGTGCCTGGAGCGCCGCCGTACGGTCCTGGCCCTCCCCGTCGTCCGCCCACACCTGGTCGATCAGCGCCCCGGGACCCAATGCCCGCCCGCCTGCCGCGGCGAGGGCGGTGAACAGGGCCCGCAGTCTGGCGCCGCCCAGGAAAACCTCCGTCCCGTCGTCGGTACGGAAGGCCCTGCACGGACCGAGAACGCGGTAGGGCGGCTGCACCGGCCCATTCTGCCCCGGCGGGGGCGGAGCGCTCACCGGGTTTTCGCTCACCCCGGCCGACCGGGTTTCCGGTCGCCGACCAGGTGCCTGGTCGCCCCCGGCCGACCGGATCTCCGGTCGGCCGGGCCCGGCTCTCTTCCGGCACGCCGGGGCGGACGCGCGCCGGGGAACGGACGTCCGGTGCACGCGCACGCACGCCCGGGAACGGACGTCCAGCGCACGCCTATGCGCACCCGGGAACGGGCGTCCGGCACACCGGCGCCGCCGCACGCATCAGCCCGGCTCGCGTCCCACGCGCGGGCGTCGCAGACCCGCCCCGCCCGGCTCCCGCCCGGCTCCCGTCCGGCGAACTCGCGCCACGCCGTGTCACCGCCATGGCGTCGGCGGGGTGCGGGTTCGACAATGAGGGGGATGACCGACGACGACCGGCAAGCGCGCAATGGCGAGATCGGGCCCGCCGAGTGGCTCGCCATGAACCGGACCGGCAGCTTCGACTGGGATCTCGACACGGGCACCATCGATGTCGACGAGTCGGGGCTGCAGGTCTTCGGGCTGGCTACGGCCGACCACGACGGTCGACCCGTCTCGCTCATCGCCCGGCTGGCTCCCGAGGAGCGGTCGCGGCTCGAGGAGGTCGTACGGCAGGCCGTCAGGAGCGGCGCGGTCTCGTACACGGCGCACTTCCCCATCCCGCAGGCCGACGGGTCACCCCACTGGACGCACGTGCAGGCGCGGATCCTGCGGTCCCCGGACGGGCGGGCGCGGCGGATCGTGGGCATCGTGCGGGACACCACCGCCGAGGTCACGAACTTCGCCTTCGTGCAGGAGCTGGAGAAGCGGCGCGAGGTGCAGACGAGCATCGTCGAGCGCACGACGAACGCGCTGTCGCGGGCGGTGACGGTGGACGACGTGACGGCCGCCCTGACGGGTCCCGGCGGGCTGGCCCGGCTCGGCGCGGACGGGCTCGCGCTCGGGCTCGTGGAGAACGGTTCGCTCAACATCATCGCGCTCAGCGGCGACTCCCTGGACGTGCTGAACGACTTCCGCACCCGTCGGCTCGACCGGGGGCTGCCGCTGGCCGAGGCAGTGCTGAGCGGGCGGCCGCGGTTCGTCTCCTCGTTCCCGTCGCTCGGGCGGGACTTCCCCGAGCTCGCCCCGTACGTGGAGCAACTCCCGTTCCGGGCCGCGTGCTATCTGCCGCTGGTGGCGCAGGCCCGCTCGCTCGGTGGTATGGCGCTCTTCTACCGGGGGCGCAGCGCGTTCAACCCGGACGAGCGCAACCTGGCGCTGGGGCTCGCGGCGATCGTCGCGCAGTCGCTCCAGCGGGCGATCCTCTTCGACGAGGAGCGGGAGCTCGCGACCGGGCTCCAGTCGACGATGCTGCCGCGGCGGATCCCGCGGATCACCGGCGGCGAGATCGCGGTGCGGTACCACGCGGCGTGGAGCGGCCGGCAGGTCGGCGGCGACTGGTACGACGTGATCGCGCTGCCCCGCGGCCGGGTCGGGATCGTCGTCGGCGACGTCCAAGGCCACGACACGCACGCCGCCGCCATCATGGGGCAGCTGCGGATCGCCCTGCGCGCGTACGCCGGTGAGGGCCACGCCCCGTCGACGGTGCTCGCGCGTGCCTCCCGGTTTCTCGCCGATCTCGACACCAACCGCTTCGCGACGTGCACGTACGCGCAGGTCGACCTGGCGAGCGGCACCCTGCGTGCCGTACGGGCCGGGCACCTCGGTCCGATGATCCGGCACACCGACGGCCGGGTCGGGCAGCCCAAGTTGCGCGGGGGTCTGCCGCTGGGCCTGGCGACGGTGTTCGGGGACGAGGAGTTCCCGGAGACCCGGCTCGACCTGGTTCCCGGGGAGACGCTGGTGCTCTGCACGGACGGGCTCGTCGAGCAGCCCGACTCGGACATCGACGCGGGTCTCTCCGCGCTCTCGGAGGCGATCAGCAGTGGCCCGCCGCAGGCGGAGGCCCTCGCCGACCACCTCTCGGAGCGGCTCTGGGAGCGGTGGGGCTCGGGCGACGACGTGGCACTCCTGGTGCTGCGGCGCAGCCCGGATCCCGGCACGCCCCGGGCGCCGCGCATCCACCAGTACATCCACCAGGCCGATCCGCAGGGGCTCTCGGACGCGCGCGCGGCCGTGGGTCAGGCGCTGCGCGACTGGGGCATGCCCGAGCTGTCCGACGACGCCGAGCTGCTGACGGGCGAACTCCTCGTCAACGTGCTGCTGCACACCGAGGGCGGCGCGGTGCTGACCCTGGAGGTGCTGCCCGAGCCGGTGCGGCGGGTACGGCTCTCGGTGCAGGACCGGTCGAGCGCCTGGCCCCGCCGGCGCACCCCGGGCGAGGCGGCCACCTCGGGGCGCGGACTGCTCCTCCTGGACGCGCTGGCCTCCCGGTGGGGCGTCGAGCCGCGGGGCGAGGGCAAGGCCGTGTGGTGCGAGATCGGTCCGGCGACGGTGCCCGCCGACGTCAGCGCGAACGGCACCTGAGGACTGCGGAGGGACGTCATGGACCCTGTGGCCGCGCTGAACCGGATCGCGTTCCTCCTGGAGCGCGCGCAGGCCCCCGGGTACCGGGCGAAGGCCTTCCGGACGGCCGCCGCCGCGCTCGCCGCGCTGCCGGAGGGCGAGGCGGCCCGACGCGCCGCGACGGGCACCCTGGAGGGCGTGAAGGGCCTCGGGCCCAAGACCGCGGCGGTGGTGCGCGAGGCGCTGGCCGGTCAGGTGCCGGAGTACCTGGCCCGGCTGGAGCGGGAACTCGAGGAGTCGCTGCGTTCCGCCGGGGCCGGGGGCGGCGAGGCCCTGCGGGCGGCTCTGCTCGGCGACTGCCACCTGCACTCGGACTGGTCCGACGGCGGCGCCACCATCGAGGTCATGGGGCGTGCGGCGGCGGCGCTCGGGCACGAGTGGGCGGTCCTCACCGACCACTCGCCCCGGCTGACGGTGGCGCGCGGCCTCTCCCCGGAACGGCTGCGGGAGCAGCTGGACGTGGTGGCGCGGTTGAACGAGGAGTGGGCGCCGTTCCGTCTGCTGACCGGCATCGAGTGCGACATCCTGGACGACGGTTCGCTCGACCAGGAGCGGGAGTTGCTCTCCCGCCTGGACCTCGTGGTCGGTTCGGTGCACTCGAAGCTCCGGATGGACGCGCGCGCGATGACGCGCCGGCTGGAGCGGGCGGTGCGCGATCCGCTGATGCACGTCCTCGGGCACTGCACGGGGCGCCTCGTGGCCGGAGGGCGCCTGCGGCCCGAATCGACGTTCGACGCCGAGCGGGTCTTCGCCGCGTGCGCCGAGGCGGGAACCGCCGTGGAGATCAACAGCCGGCCCGAGCGTCTCGATCCGCCCCGCCGCCTCCTGCGCCTCGCGGTGGCCGCGGGCACCTACTTCGCCGTGGACACCGACGCCCACGCGCCCGGTCAGCTGGAGTGGCAGATCCTGGGCTGCGCCCGGGCCGAGGAGTGCGGGGTACCGCAGGAACGGGTGATCAACACCTGGTCGGCGGACCGGCTGTCGGAGTGGACGCGCTGCTAGGGCCTGTCGTCACCTTCCCGTCTGCCCCGCGACGCCTGGCACGCGCTCTCGCCGCACCGGGCGAGAGCCCGACTGCGCCCGGTACGGGGGCTTCCCCCGGCACGCCGGGAGCACGCACTCCGGAGCCGGTGCGGAGGGGCGGGGCTTCAGGCCCGCTGCCAGACGGTCGTCGCGTTGCAGAACTCGCGGATGCCGTGGCCGGAGAGTTCCCTGCCGTAACCGGAGCGCTTGATGCCGCCGAAGGGGAGGGCCGGGTGGGAGGCGGTCATGCCGTTGACGAAGACTCCGCCGGCCTCCAGGTCGCGGACGAAGAAGGCGATGTCCTCCGGGGAGCGGGACCAGACGTTGGAGCTGAGGCCGAAGGGGGAGTCGTTGGCGACGGCCACGGCCTCGTCGATGTCGCTGACCGGGTAGACGGTGGCGACCGGGCCGAAGGCCTCCTCGTGGTGGATCCGCATCTCGGGGGTGATGCCGGTGAGGACGGTCGGCCGGTAGTACCAGCCGCGGCCGAGCGCCGGCGCCTCGGGCCGGTGACCGCCGCAGAGGGCGGTGGCGCCCCGGCGTACGGCGTCGTCCACGAGCTCCTCCAGGTCGGTCCTGCCCTGTTCGGTGGCGAGGGGGCCGACGTCGGTGGACTCGTCGAGCGGGTCGCCGACGGTGAGGGCGTTCATGGCGGCGGTGAAGCGCTCGGAGAAGTCGTCGTAGACGTCCTGGTGGACGATGAAGCGTTTGGCGGCGATGCACGACTGGCCGTTGTTCTGCACGCGCGCGGTGACGGCGGTCTTCACGGCCCGGACGATGTCGGCGGAGGGCATGACGATGAACGCGTCGCTGCCGCCGAGTTCCAGGACGGTCTTCTTCACCTCGTCGCCGGCGACGGCGGCGACGGCCCGCCCCGCCGGTTCGCTGCCCGTGAGGGTCGCCGCGACGACCCTGGGGTCACGCAGGACGGCCTCCACGTCGCGGGAGCCGATCAGGAGCGCCTGGAAGCAGCCTTCGGGGAACCCGGCGCGGCGGAACAGGTCGCCGAGGTAGAGCGCGGTCCTGGGCACGTTCGACGCGTGTTTGAGGAGGCCGGTGTTGCCCGCCATGAGGGCGGGCGCGGCGAAGCGGACGACCTGCCAGAGCGGGAAGTTCCACGGCATGACGGCGAGGATCGGGCCGAGCGGCCGGTAGTGGACGCGGGCGAGGTCGGCGCCGGAGTCCTGGACGTCGCTCTCGGCGGGGTGCTCGTCGGCGAGCAGTTCCTCCGCGTTGGCCGCGTACCAGCGCATGGCCTTGGCACACTTGCCGGCCTCCGCGCGGGCGGCGACGATCGGCTTGCCCATCTCGAGCGTCATGGTGCGGGCGATGTCCTCGGTGTCCTCGTCGAGGAGCGCGGCCGCGGCGCGCAGGAGCCGGGCGCGTTCGGCGAACGACGTGGTGCGGTACTGGCGGTACGCCTCGTGCGCGGCGGCGATCCGCCGCTCGACCTCCTCGGGCCCGTGGGCCTCGTAGGTGCGCAGCGTCTCGCCGGTCGCGGGGTTCACGGTGGCGATGCCCATGACGTGCCTCCTCGTCCCATCGGCCCCCTCTGCAACCATCCGCCATGCGCGGCCCTGCGCAACAGGGGCGGGGCGGTGGGGTGACGCCGGCCGGTACGGCGCGGGCACCTCGGGCCCCCGCCCGGCGGCTCGCCGGACAGGAGCATGCCGACTGCGGTGCCGCCGTGGCGGGTGGGGTGACGGGGGGATGGGGGATGGGGCATGGGGGGAACGCCGGTGTGGTGGGGGTCAGGCGTTGTCCGGGAGCGGGGCGGCGGGGCTGACCAGGCCGGCCTCGCGCAGGTCCGTCCAGAACGCGGCCGGGACGGTCTCGGCCAGGGCGGCGGTGTCCTCGGCGATACGGCTGGGCCGGGTCGCGCCGGGGATGACGGCGGCGGCCACCGGGTGGGCGAGGGAGAACTGCAGGGCGGCGGACTTGATGCCGATGCCGTGCTTCTCGGTCAGCGCCTTGAGCCTGCCGACGCGCTCGACGATCTCGGCCGGTGCCTGCTGGTACTCGAAGTGGGTGCCGCCGGCGAGGACGCCGGAGCTGTAGGGGCCGCCGACGACCATGTCGACGTCCTGCTCCTGGGCCATCGGCAGCAGGCGCTGGAGGGCGTGCTCGTGGTCGAGGAGGGTGTAGCGACCGGCGAGCAGGAAACCGTCGGGGCGCGGCTCGTCGAGGGCGAGGGTCAGCTCGATGGGCTCGGTGCGGTTGACGCCGAGGCCCCAGGCCTTGATGACGCCCTCGTCACGAAGGCGGGTCAGCACGCGGAAGGCGCCGGTGCGGGCCTCCTCGAACTTCGCCAGCCACTGGTCGCCGTGGAAGTCCTGGGCGATGTCGTGGACCCAGACGACGTCCAGGCGATCGGTGCGGAGGCGCTTGAGGCTGTCCTCGACGGAGCGCTCGGTGGCCTCCGCGGTCCACTCATGGACGATCTTGTTCGGGTTGCCGTGCTCGAACAGGCCGCCCTTCTCGCCGAGGTCGCGGCCGGCGGTCTCGTGCTCGTCGAGAATGACGCGCCCGACCTTGGTGGACAGGACGTAGGAGTCGCGCGGCTTGGCGGCCAGCACCTCGCCGAGTCGGGTCTCGGCCAGGCCGGCGCCGTAGAAGGGTGCGGTGTCGAAGAAGCGGATGCCCTGGTCCCAGGCCGCCTCGACGGTGGCGCGGGCCTCCTCGTCGGGGATCGCGCGGAACATGTTGCCGAGCGGGGCGGTGCCGAAACCGAGGCGGCCGGGAAGGATTTCCTTGAGCGACATGACAGTGCCTTTACGGGAGTGAGGGCGGGCCCACGGGGCGCCTCGGCCCGCCCGACGGGAGCCTGGGTACCGGGTGGAAGGGGTGACCCACCGGCTGTGCGAGCGCCACACTCTGAAAATCAAGTGCAAGCGCACCTTACTTTCGTAGACAATAGTTGCATACGCGGGTTAATGCAAAAGCGTGGTTCCTGGGCGTGTCATGGACCCGCGCCGCCCCCTGCCAGCCGGCCTGTCAGTCAGCCGGCCCGTCAGCCAGTCGGTCAGTCGGTCAGTCGGTCAGTCGGTCAGTCGGCTACGACCCGTTCGGCCGATCCTGCGACTACTCCCCGTCCGGTGCGCTGATGTGGACATGGAAAGAGCCCCGACAGCTCCGGGCCCCAAATCGTTTGCCCTCGGCACCGGCACGGTGTGACATGTGGGCATGAGCAGAATGGCGCAGGTCATCGTGTTGGCGCGGTACGAGGACGAGGTGATGGAGCCGCTGACGCGGCCGGACGAGGCCCGCACCTGGCACGGCTGCTTCGAGCAGATCCCCTGGTTCGTAGGGGGCTGGCACATCGAGTTCGTGCGGTGGAACCGGCGCCGCGGCGTACTGAAGGACCTGGAGTCCCTGCCGTGGAACGAGCCCGCCTGCGTGCAGGTCATGCTGCACGACGAGGACGACGACCTGTTCGGTCTGTGGATGTTCCGCGACGGGGTCCTCGTCGAGGTGGGCATCCCCGGCACCCAGCGGGTGCACATCGCCGCCCCGCCGTGGGAAGCGGACCCCGGCTTCCTGGTCCGGACCGGCCTGGGCCGGGGAGAGGACCGGCACTCGCCAGAGCACGTACAAGACCCGCGGTCGTGCTGGTGACCCGGTCCCGGCCGGGCCAGGCAGACGCTGAAGCCGCCGTCGCCGGTCCTGCCCGGGCCCGGACCGGTCTCATCCGGCTTCGAACATGATCGGCCGGACAAGGCCCAGTCGGTCAGGGCAGCGGGGGCAGGGGGCAGGACTTCAGGCGGTCAGGCGGTCAGGCGGTCAGGCGGTCAGGCGGTCAGGCGGTCAGGCGGTCAGCCAGGTCAGCGCGCCCGCGAGGTGGGCGCGGAAGAGGGGGTCGCGGTACGTCTCCGAGGCGTGGCCGAGGGCGGTGAAGAAGACGCGGCCCCGGTCGATCTCCCGGCACCAGACGAGCGGGTGGTCGGGGCCGTGGGTGCCGCCGCGGTAGGTGGCCTCGTCGACCCGGGCGAGGACCCGTACGCGCGCGCCGGGGTCCGGCGCCTGCCGGGGGTCGGAGGTGAAGTTGTACCACTCGTCCGTCCAGGCCCAGCGGTTCGGGAGCGGGGCCGTGGCCGGGTGGGCGCGGTCGTCGACCAGGACCGTGGCGGGCTGGACCTCCGGGTGGCCGTCGAAGCGGGTGCCGAGCAGTTCGCCGTAGAAGGGCCAGTCGGGTTCGGCGTTGGCTGCGGCGTGGACGGCGAGGAGCGAGCCGCCGCCGCGGAGGTAGGCCTCGAAGGCGCGGCGCCCCTCGGGCGTCAGGACGTTCCCCGTCGTGGACAGCAGGACGACGACGGCGCACCGGGCCAGCCGCTCCGGGGTGAAGACGCCGGACTCCTCGGTGACCTCGACCGGCCGGCCGAGGTCCGCCGCCAGCTCCGTCAGTGCCGCGGCGCCGTCCGGGATCGAGTCGTGGCGGTAGCCGGTGGTGCGGGTGTAGATCAGGACGTCGGCGGTGGGCACGCGGGGGACTCCATGGGGCGCGGAGGGCGGGAGGTCGGGTGACGCGGGGCGGTTCAGCGGGAGAAGGCCGGGCAGAAAGCGCTTTCCCCCACCCGGCGACCGTAGCCACCGAAAACACCGTGCCGCAAGTCCCGCCGTCCCGGCACACTGCCCGGATGACACCGATCGACGTCCTTGACGACCACTCCCCCGCACGGCGGGCCCTCGCCCATGTCGCCGGACTGTCGAGCGGCGGGGCGCTCGACCCCGCCCTGCGGGTCACCCTCAACTTCCACCCGCACTTCCTCGACCGCCTCGCGGACGACGGCGTCTACCGGTCCCAGTTCGTCACCGGCACCGGCAACGGCGGGCTCACCGCCCACCCCGGCGGCGACCGGCACCGGTGGGAGAGCCGCATCTTCGGCGGGGCGTACGACGAGGCCCCCGCGGACGCCCGCCCGGTCTACGGCGCCCTCGACTTCCGCCGCCGTCCGTACGGCGCCGCTCCCCGCTTCGGCTCGGCCCATCTGCGCCTGACGGCCGCCGCCCTGGAGCGGGCGACCTTCTGCTACCCGGACAGCTTCCTGGAGCCCGCCGACTTCGGCGTCGCGTCCCGGATGCGCCTGATCGCGCTCGCCGAGGCGGACGACCAGGACCCGCTGGACGACTACGTCGAGTCGCACGTCCACGGCCCGGTGCTGATCGGCCGCGACGTGGAGGCCCTGGTCCTCGATCCGAGCCACCGGGGCACGGAGGTGGAGACGGCCGCCCGGCGCCTGCCCTGCCCCGTCGAGTGGCACGGCGGCTTCCGCCTCTCCGTCGACGAGCTGCGACGGCATCCGGAGTTCCGGGGGCCGGAGTACGTCGAACTGGGCGCCCGCATCGCCGTCGACGGCCTGCTCGACGCCAGGACCGTGCAGGAGGCGGCCGGTTCGGGCCGGTACGACCCGCAGGACGTGAAACGGGTCTGGCACTACCTGGCCCGGTTCGGCGCCCCGGGGGCGTGAGGTCCGCCTCCCTCCCGGTCCGTTGTCGCATCGGATACGTCTCTGTATCTTTTGGCGCGCCGTGCCCGACCCGCCCGCTCGACGAGGAGCCGCCATGAGTAACGTGCCGCCCGCGCTCGCCGCTGCCGTAGGACCGCTGCCGGACGGGGTCGTCCTGCCCCTGCCGCCGGCCTTCGACTCCGTCGAGGAGGAGCGCCGGTACCGCAAGGAGCAACTGGCCGCCGGGTTCCGGATCTTCGGGCGGTTCGGCTTCTCGGAGGGGGTCGCCGGGCACATCACCGTCCGGGACCCGGGCGACCCGAACGCCTTCTGGGTCAACCCGTTCGGGATGAGTTTCGGCCAGATCAAGGCCTCCGACCTGATCCTGGTCGACCACGAGGGAACCGTCCTGGAGGGCCGCAGGCCCGTGAACCGGGCCGCGTTCGTCATCCACTCGAAGGTCCACGCGGCCCGGCCCGACGCGATCGCCGCCGCGCACTCGCACTCCCTGCACGGGAAGGCCTTCTCCAGCCTCGGCATTCCGCTGGCCCCGATCACCCAGGACGCCTGCGCCTTCTTCGAGGACCACGGCATCTACGACGACTACCGGGGCGTGGTGAACGAGAGCGAGGAAGGCGAGCGCGTCGCGAAGGCCCTCGGCGAGCACAAGGCCGTCATCCTCAAGAACCACGGGCTCCTGACGGTGGGCCACTCGGTCGCCGAGGCCGTCTGGTGGTTCGTCACCATGGAGCGCTCCTGCCAGGCGCAGCTCCTCGCGATGGCGGCGGGCACCCCGCAGCTCATCGACCGGGAGACCGCACTGCTCACCCGGGGGCAGGTCGGCGGCCACCTGGCGGGCTGGTTCCAGGCGCGGCCGCTGTGGGATCAGATCACCGCGTCCGACCCGGACCTCTTCGACTGAGCGGGCGGCGGGCCGGGGATCCGCCTCGTGGACGCCTCCAGGAGCGGGGCGAGGAACTGGCGTTCCAGACTCCCGGGCGGGAGCGCGTCCGGCTCCACGTAGCTCTGCGCGAGGCCCCCTTCGCGCAGGGCGATGAGGAGCCGCGCGAACCGGTCGGCGTCCACGGTCAGTTCGCGCCCCGCCCGGCGCAGGACGAGCGCGAGGCCGCGGGCGATCTCGGCCCGCAGCCGTTCGTCGTGGCGTGCGAGCACCCAGGCGGCCTGCGGGTCGCGGATGGCGTGCAGGGTGAACTCGGTGGTGACGAGGTACCAGTCGCGCTCGTCCGGTTCGACGCGGGCGGCCAGCTCCGCCAGCCGTCCGAGGGTGTACTCCTCCGCGGTCAGCGCGTCGATGGACTCGGCGAGCCGCTGCACGATCCGGTCGCTGTGCTCGTCGAAGAGGGCGAGGAAGAGTTCTTCCTTGCTGGCGAAGTTCGAGTAGTAGGCGCCCCGCGTGTACCCGGCGCGCTCGCAGACCTGCTCGATGGTCGTCGCGTGGAAGCCGTGCTCGGCGAAGGTCTCCAGGGCGGCCTTCAGGAGAGCCGCGCGGGTACGGGGCCTCCTCCTGGTGACACCTTTCGGCACGGCTGGTTCCTCCTTCGTCCGGGCCGCGTCCCGCGGCGGACGCCCACCCTACCGGCGCCCCCATCCCGGGCGGGGAAGAGCACCGGCGGATAAAATTCACGCATGGGAGAGCGGCCCGTCGCGCCCGCGGCGCCCGATCTGGTCCTCGAGATCGAGGGGGACGCGACGCGCATGAACCCGCGCCGCGTCTACCGCATCGGGCGCGACCCCACCAGCGACATCGTGCTCTCGGACGCGCGGGCGTCCTGGCACCACGCGGTGCTCCGCGCCGCGGGCGGCCACTGGATCCTCGCGGACGAGGCCAGCACCAACGGCACCTTCGCGGACGGCCTCCGGGTGGCCCTGCCCCAGGAGGTCGGCCCGGGGACGGTCGTGCGCTTCGCGCACCCGGACGACGGCCCGCGCGCGGTGCTCTCGGCCGGCGCGCCGACGCCGGCGCCCCCACCCGCGACCGAGCCCCCGCCCGAACCCGCGCCGCCCCCGGCCCCTCCGCGGAACCCGGACCCGGCCCCTCCGCCGCCCGCCCCGCCGCCCGTGCCGGGCCCGGACCCGGCGCTGCGGCCCGCGGCTCCCGCCGTCCCGGACCTGTCGGCGCCGCTCCCGCCCCGGGCGGAACCGGCAGCCGCCGCCGGGGCGCCGGTGTGGACCCCGTCGCCGGCCCCGGCCGCCGCCCCCGTACCGCCGGAGGGGACGCGGCTCCGGCCGCCGTCCGTGTCGCACCCCGCCGCGACCGGCACGTTCCGGCAGCCGACGTCCGTGCGGCCGCTGCCCGCGCACAGCATCCGGATCGGGAGGGCGCCGGACAACGACGTCGTCGTCGCGGACCTGGTCGTCTCGCGACGGCACGCGGAGCTCCGGGCGCACCCGGACGGCACGTACTGGATCCATGACCTGGGCAGCCACAACGGCACGTTCCTCAACGGTCGTCGGGTAGTGGACGCCCGGGTGACGCCGGACGACATCGTGGGCGTCGGGCGGTGCGCGTTCTGTCTGATCGGGGGCCAGCTGGTCGAGTTCACGGACACCGGCGAGGTCTCGCTGGACGTCCGGTCGCTCGCCGTGACCGTGGACCACGGGCGCAAGACGCTCCTGGACGAGGTGTCGTTCCCCGTGGGCGAGAAGTCCCTGCTCGCGGTGGTCGGGCCCTCCGGGGCCGGGAAGTCGACGCTGCTGGGCGCGCTCACCGGGCAGCGGCCAGCCGACCGGGGCTCGGTGCTGTACGACGGGCGTGACCTGTACCGGGACTACGCCGAGCTGCGCCAGCGCATCGGGCTCGTACCGCAGGACGACATCCTGCACCTCCAGCTCACCGTCCGCCGGGCCCTCGGGTACGCCGCGGAGCTGCGCTTCCCGGAGGACACGGTGGCGGCCGAGCGGCGGGACCGGGTGGACGAGGTGATCCGCGAGCTCGGGCTCGGGGAGCGCGCGGAGCAGCCGATCCACAGCCTCTCCGGCGGCCAGCGCAAGCGGGTGAGCGTCGCCCTCGAACTGCTCACGAAGCCGTCGCTGCTCTTCCTCGACGAGCCGACGTCGGGCCTCGACCCGGGCATGGACCGGTCCGTGATGCACATGCTGCGCGGGCTCGCGGACGACGGGCGGACGGTCGTGGTGGTCACCCACAGCGTGCTCAGCCTCGACGTGTGCGACCGGCTGCTGGTGCTGGCGCCGGGCGGCCGGGTCGCCTACTACGGGCCGCCCGCCGACACCCTCGGCTTCTTCGGGTTCGACCAGTGGCCGGAGGCCTTCGAGGCGTTCGAGAACGAGCGGGACCGCGACTGGGCCGCGCAGTACCGGTCGTCGCGCTTCCACCGCCGGTACATCGCGGACGCGACGGCCCGTCCGGACGTCCCGGTCCCCGCGGGCGCCGCGGGTGCGCCCGGCACCCCGCCCGCCGCCGAGCCCGGCCCGCCGCCGAAGGCGCAGAGCTGGGGCTCCCAGCTGCGGACCCTCGTACGCCGGTACGCGACGGCGCTCTCCGCCGACCGCACGTTCCTCGCCATCATGATCGCGCTGCCGTTCGTGATGGGGGCGATGGCCCGGGCGCTGTCCGAGGGCAGCCTCAACCCCGAGTCGACGCTGAACGTCCTGCTCATCCTCTGTGTGGGCGGTGTCCTCACCGGCGCGGCGAACGCCGTGCGGGAGCTCGTCAAGGAGCGCACGATCTACCGCCGCGAGAGAGCCGTCGGTCTGTCCCGCTCGGCCTACCTCGCCTCGAAGGTCGTGGTCCTCGGGCTGATCACCGTCGTGCAGGCCGTCGTCCTGACCCTGGTGGCGCTGATCGGCGTGCCGCTGAACGTGCCCGGCGGCAAGGGCGTCCTCATGCCCCCGCTGGTGGAGATCACCCTGGCCGTGGCGCTGCTCGCCTTCACGGCGATGATGCTCGGTCTGCTCGTCTCGGCGGTCGTGCGCAAGGAGGAGGTGACGATGCCGCTGCTCGTCCTCCTCGCGATCGTGCAGGTGGTGTTCTGCGGCGCGCTCCTGACCGTGCGCGGTACCCCGGTCCTCGGGCAGCTGGCCTGGCTGGTGCCGTCGAGGTGGGCGTTCGCCGCGATGGGCGCGACCATCGACATCGGGAAGGTCGCGCCGAGCGAGAAGACGGCCGACCCGCTGATGCGGCACACGGCGGAGGCCTGGCTGTTCGACATGGGCATGCTGGTCGTGATCTGTCTCGCCCTCGGCTTCGTCGTGGCCCGCCTGCTGCGCCGCCACGAGCCGGTCGTCATGCGGAAGTAGGCCGTGGGGGGCACCGTGGAAGAGGCGGGGTCGTGAGTTCCCGCGCAGCGGAGGCGGGGCCGCGGGCGCCGCCGTAGCGGAGGAGGGTCCGTGAGCTTTCCCGTACCCGATTACCTGCCGGACTTCCGGCCCACCCACGTGGTGCCGCGCGACGGTCTCGCCGCCTGGGAGGCGCCGGACCCGGGGCTGCCCACGTCGCCGCTCGACGCGTTCCTGCCGGTGCGTCTGGAGGAGCGGGCCGGTGACTGGGGACGGGTGCTGTGCTCCAACGGCTGGACCGCGTGGGTCGACGCGCGCCTGCTCGTCAGCGTTCCCGAGGATCCGCCGGCGGCGGGCCGGCCCGCCGCCAGGACCGCCGACCCGAGGCCGCTGATCGCCCGTGCCGAGGACGCGCTCGGCAGGTACCGCCGAGCGGCGGAGGAGCTGGGCGCGGGCCGTCTGGACGGCGAGAACTTCCGGCTGCGGACCCGCGGCCTGCGCGTCGGCATGGTCGTCGACGGCGAGTCCGTGTGGCTGTACGACGCGGAGCACGAGCGCTGGGTGTACTGCGACGGGCTCGGCCTGAGCACGTACGCCGCGTCGGCGGCGCCCTCGGCCGCGGCGCGGGCCCCCCTGCCGCCCTCGGCGGCGCCGGCGGAGCCCGGCCCGGAGGGCGAGCGGGCCGCCGCCGCGCCCGCCGGGTACGAGCCGACGCAGGTGGTGCCCCAGGTCGGTCCCGCCGCCGCGGCCGGGCCGCCGCCGACCCGGATCGTGCGGCCGCCGGGGACGGCGGGTGACGGGTGATGGCGGGCGGCGCGCGCAGCGACGCCGAGCTTCCGGCGGGGCGGCCCTCGGGGCTCCTCGGCAAGGAGATCGCGGGCTACCGCGTGGAGGGCGAGATCGGGCGCGGCGGCATGGCCGTCGTGTACCGGGCACGGGACCTGCGGCTCGACCGGACGGTGGCACTGAAGCTGCTCGCCCCCGAGCTGGCCCGCAACGACACCTTCCGCAAGCGTTTCGCACACGAGTCGCGGGTCGCCGCCTCGATCGACCACCCGCACATCGTGCCGGTCTTCGAGGCCGGCGAGACGGAGGGCGTGCTGTACATCGCGATGCGGTACGTGGCCGGGCAGGACCTGGTGGCCCTGCTCGACCGCGAGGGTCCGCTGCCGCCCGTGACGGCGTGCCGGATCGCCGTGCAGGTGGCCTCGGCGCTGGACGCGGCGCACGCGCACGACCTGGTCCACCGGGACGTGAAGCCCGGCAACATCCTGGTGGCCGAGGGCACCGACCGCGACCATCCGGAGCACGTCTACCTGACCGACTTCGGACTGACGAAGAAGTCGCTGTCGCTGACCGGGTTCACGACGGTGGGCGAGTTCGTCGGCACGCTGGACTACGTGGCCCCGGAGCAGATCTCCGGCAAGCCGGTGGACGGCCGCTGCGACGTGTACAGCCTGGCGTGCGTGGTGTTCGAGACCCTCGTGGGGGCGCCGCCGTTCCGCCGTGAAACCGACTGGGCGGTGCTCTGGGCGCAGCAGTACGATCCCCCGCCGCCGCTCTCCGAGGTCCGTCCCGGGCTGCCGGAGGCCGCCGACGCGGTCTTCGCGAAGGCGCTGGCGAAGACGCCCGAGGAGCGGTACGGGACCTGCCTGGAGTTCGTCGCCGCGCTGCGGGTCGCACTCGTCGCGGGCGGGACCGGGCCGGTCGTGACCAAGGGCCCCCCGGTGCTCGGGCCGCCACCGGAGCCGCCGGCGTGGGCGCGGCCGGTGTTCCGGGAGCTGTGAGCGGCGGAGCCGCCGTTCACTTCGGCGGCGGGGAACCCACCTCGCCCTTCCGGTGGACGCGGGCGGCGAGCAGGCCGCCGAGGAAGCCGCAGACGAGCCCCCACAGGAGGGCGAGGCCGACCGTCTTCCAGACGTCCGGACGCAGGACGACCTCGCCGCCGAGCGAGTCCAGGTCGCCGATGCCCAGGATCGAGAGGCCGAAGCGGGCCTCGACCAGGGTGAGGGGGGTGACGACGAGCATGGTGAGGGCGAACGCGACGCCCAGGTGCAGGGAGTGCTGCCAGAGCCGCGTCCGGGCCGGGGAGCGTACGGCCGCCAGGAAGGCCACGGCGAGGAGCAGGACGGCGGCGATGGGCAGCAGCCACCACGCGCGCGCGTCCTGCTCGGCCAGCGAGGACAGGTCGACGGTCGAGAGGTCGGGGCTGTCGCCGCCGCCGCGCAGGACGGCGTCGAGGACCTGGGGCATGGGCAGGCCGAACGGGCCCTCCACCTTGCCCTCCCAGGAACCGCCGATGCCCACGCCGAGGGCGAGCCAGGAGACGTTCGGCAGGCCGAGGAGGAGCACGGCGAGGGTCTCCGCCAGGTGTCCCTTCGTCGCGGCGACGACGATGCCGATGACCAGGCCCACCGCCACGTACGCGAGGAGCAGGAGCAGCATCGCGAAGGCGGCGGGGCGTACGGGTTCGTGGTAGCGGACGAGCCGCGGCGGCAGGGGCGTACGGCGGGAGACGAGGAGGGCGACGGCGAGCACGCCGAGGATCCACAGGAGCCCGTAGAAGAGCGTCGGTCCGACGTCGGTGCGGAAGCCGACGGTGGGGTTCACGGCGTCGAGCAGCTCGCCGAACAGGTCCGTCAGGGAGCTCTGCCCTTCGTCGCCGCCTCCGATGGTGATCGGGAAGTCGTGCCGGGCGAGGGCCGAGAGGCCGAGGAGGGCCACGAGCCAGAGGACAACCACGCTCGCCGCGCGGAGCAGGAGTTCACGGGTGCCCGCGACCGCGTGGTGGCGCAGGGGGCGCAGGAAGCAGAAGCCGGTGACGAGTGCGCCCACCAGGGTGACGGTGAGGGGCATGGCGGTCAGTTCGGCGTGGGTGCCCGCCAGGGAGCCGGCGTCGCCGGCGAGTTGGATCTTGCCGCCGGCCGCCATGACGACGACCGCGGCGAGGACGGCGGTGAAGCCGCCGGGCAGGTCCGCGGCGCCCGCGGCCCAGAGGCCGAGCCCGGCGGTGACGGCCATCGCGACATACCCGGCGACGACGGCCGCCAGGGCCTGGAGCGCGATGCGGGCGACGAGCCCGGTGGACGCGGCGGGCCGCGTGGAGGTGGGGAGCCGACTGCTCACCCTGACCACGCTAGTACCGGCGACGTCGGTCCGCAGTACCGGCGACGTCGATGCGTGGGGCCGCTGGCGGCGGTCCGCGGTGCCGATGGCGTCGATGCGTGGGGCCGGTGGCGGCTTTTCCGGTCGCGGACGGGGCCGGTGCCTCCGGGCCCTGGAGCTGCTGCCTTCGCGGAGGGTCACGCTTCCGCTTGCGGGCGGACCCCGGTCGGCGCACACAATGGCCCCGGAACGGAAGAAAGGGGAAAAAGTGACTTCCCACCCGCCGTCCGGCCCCCCGTCGGTTCCCCCCGCTGGTCCCCCCTCCGGCCCCCTGTCGGGCCCGAGTACACGCCCCGGGACCGGCGGCCCTCCGCCGCCGCCCTCCGGCCCCCCGCGTGGCGGGTCCGGGGGCGGTTCGGGCGGAGGCGGCGGCCCGGGCGGAGGCGGCTCCGGCGGAGGCGGCTCCGGAGACGGCGGCCCCGAGCGGGGCGGCGGCAAGGGCCCCTGGTGGCGTTCCGTCCCCAAGGTCGCCTCGGTCACCGCGGCCGTGGTGGCGGCGGCCGCCCTGGCCGTCGTCCTCACCAACCGCCCCGACGGCGGCGGCTCGGCGTCCGGCTCGGGCGGCGGCGAGGTCTTCCTGCAGAACGCCTCCGCCTCGGGCCCCGACCCGTTCACGGCCTCGACGGCCCGCACCGGCGGCGGCTCCGTCTCGCCGGCCTCGCTGCCGCCGCGCACCGCGTCGACCACCCCCGAGGTGCGGGGGTCGACGCCCGGCCTCTACGGCGGGACGCAGTCGGTGGCGAGCTGCGACGTGGAGCAACAGGTGCGCTTCCTCTCCGGCGAGCCCGCGAAGAACGCGGCCTTCGCCTCGGTCGTCGGCATCTCCGCGAACGAGGTGCCCGGCTATCTGCGCTCCCTGACCCCGCTCCAGCTCCGGGTCGACACCCGCGTGACCAACCACGGTTACCGGGACGGCTCGGCCACCACCTACCAGGCGGTGCTCCAGTCCGGGACGGCCGTCATGGTCGACGGCCGGGGGGTGCCGCGGGTGCGCTGCGCCTGCGGCAATCCCCTGACGGACCCGGTGGCGCAGAAGCAGCCGAAGACGAGCGGCACGCCGTGGCAGGGATACGACTCCTCCCAGCTCGTCGTGGTGGCGCCCTCGGTGACGGTCGTGAACGTCTTCATCGTGTACGACCCCCAGGACGACGGCTGGTTCGCACGGAAGCACGGCGACACGGGCCGGCACGACAAGCCCACGCCGCCGCCTCCCCCGCCGGACACGGTGTCGCCGTCCACCTCGGCCTCGCCCTCGCCGTCCCTGACGTCGACGTCGGCCTCCCCCCTGTCCCCCGTGCCCTGCGTGACGGTGACCGGCACGCAGACGCCGACGCCCAGCAACGGGGTCACCCCGTCGCCGTGCCCGGCGACGCTCTCCCCGTCCGCGTCGACGTCGTCGCCGACGCCGTCCGACTCGTCGCCCTCCACCGGTTCCTCGTCGCCTTCGGACGAGTCGTCGCCCCCGGACTCAGGGCCCGCGACGGACGGTTCGGCCGGTCTGACGAGCGGGTCGGCGGAGCAGTCGCCGCCCGACCAGCCGGCCTCGTCCTCGGCCGGCCGGCCGGTGGCTCCGCTGTCGTCGCTGTCCTCGCTCTCACCGTCGGTCTCCTCGTCGCCCCCGGCCCCGGGATCGGGTTCGGTCTCCCTGCCCGCACCGGGCCCGCGAACGGCTCCCCTCGCCTGACCGGGCCGCGGACCACAGGGGCCGCCGGCCCGCGCCCCCGGCCTTCGGGCCCGGGAAGCGCGGCCGGCGGCCCCTTCCGCATCACCGGGGTCACGCCGGCTGCCCGGCGGGGGCGGGCGGTGACCCGCCGGCCCGAGAGCTCGCCCCCGGCCCCGCGCCGCCGCGGCCTCGGCCGGTTCCCGCCGGGCTGCCCGGCGGTCAGGCCTGTTCGCAGACGACGGGCGGGGCGGTGCGGCGGTCGGCGGCGCCCCGCGACAGGCCGCCGCGGCCGGCGGTGACGCGCGCCGCGGAGGCACGCAGGCCGCGGAGCCACGCTCCGACCGGCAGGGGGCGGGTCACTCGCTCTTCCGCCCGCAGCTGCCACCTGCGCTCGTCGCGGTCGGTGAAGTGCTCGGACATCGGTCGTCTCCTCTCCCGGATGGAACGTGGCCACCAGGCCACTGACAGGAGTCTGTAGTCTTATTGGCCCGGACAGCAGAGCCAATGAGGAGTGATTGGCATGGCAGTGGCACGCGTGGTCCACACAGCGGACCGAACCCTGACGGGCCGCCAGCTCGCGTCGCTCCTCACCCCGCCTGCGGAGGGCCGCTTCGGGTACCGGGAGCTCGCGCGGGCCGTGCGCGAAGCGCTCCTCGACGGGCGGGTGGCACTGCGCCTGCGGCTGCCGGCCGAGCGGGAGCTCGCGGCGGTGCTCCAGGTGAGCCGGACGACGGTGACGGGGGCGTACGACCTGCTCCGGGAGAGCGGGTACGCCCACAGCCGCAGGGGCGCGGGCACCTGGACCGCACTGCCCGACGGGCAGGCGCCGACCGCCCTGGGCGCCTTCCAGGACGAGTCGGGGGCCACCATCGACCTCGCCCTCGCCGCGCCCCAGGCCCCCGAGTCGGAGCTGGCCGCCGCGCTGACGGCGGCGGCCCTCGAACTCCCCCGCTACGCCGGTGCCCAGGGCTACCACCCCTTCGGGCTGCCCGTGCTGCGCGCGGCCGTCGCGGAGCGCTACACGGCCCGGGGCCTGCCGACCCGCCCCGAGCAGATCCTCGTCACCACCGGCGCGCAGCAGGCGCTGTCGCTCGTCCTCACGCTGCTCGGCCGGGCCGGCGACCGGGTGCTCGCCGAGAACCCCTCGTACACCAACGCCCTCGACGCGATGCGCGGCCGCATGCTCCGGGTGACGCCGGTGCCGGTGACCGAGGGCGGCTGGGACACCGGACTCGTCGACGCGGCGCTCCGGCAGACCGCGCCGCGCCTGGCCTATCTCATCCCCGACTTCCACAACCCGACCGGGCACCTCATGCCGCCGGAGCAGCGGCGTGAGCTGGCGCGGGCCGCGCGGGCCACCGGGACGTGGCTGGTGGTGGACGAGACGCTCACCGACATGGCCCTCGACGTGCCCGCGCCGGCCCCGTTCGCGGCGGCGGCCGGCGGGGGCGACGGGGAACAGGTCGTCACCGTGGGCTCGCTCAGCAAGAGTTGCTGGGGCGGGCTGCGGGTCGGCTGGGCCCGGGCCTCGTCCCGGGTCGTGACCGAGCTGGCCCGGGTCCGGATCACCGCCGACCTGTCCGGCTCCGTCCTGGACCAGCTGGTGGCCGTCGCCCTGATGGACCGCCTCGACGAGATCGTCCCCCGGCGCGTCGAGCAGTTGCGCCGGCGCCGGACCGCGCTGAGCGATGCACTCGCCCGGCACGTGCCGGAGTGGCGCTGGACCCTGCCGCCCGGCGGCATGTGCCTGTGGATCGACCTCGGCCGTCCGATCGCCTCCGCGCTCGCGTCCCGCGCCCTGCGGCACGGCGTGCGCGTCGAGGGCGGCGCCCGCTTCGGCGTCGACCCCGGCACCCACGAGCACCGGCTCCGCATCCCGTACACGCTGCCGGAGGACGTGTACGAGTCGGCGGCGGAGCGCCTCGCCGCGGCCCTCGACGGCGCCCCGGGCCGCTTCGCCGACCCGGCGCTCCCGGACTGGGTGGCCTGAGCCGGCCCGGCCCGGTGCATATTCGGATGCCTGGCGGACGCGGTCCGTGTACGGTCCACCGAGTGGAAGCACTGACCGACCGAGAGATCCGCGCGTCCTTCGTGAACTGCACGAAGGGCGAGGCGGCCCGCCTGAAGCTGCCCCTCGACTTCGCCGAACTGCCCTGGGAGGACCTGGACTTCCTCGGCTGGGTCGACCCGGGCGCGCCGCTCCGCGCGCATCTGGTCGTTCCCCGCGAGGAAGGCCCGCTCGGCGTGACCCTGCGGGTGCCGGCCACCGGCCGGACCAGCGCCGTGAAGTCGAGCATGTGCCAGGTCTGCCTGACCGGACACGCGTCCTCGGGCGTCACGCTCCTCGTGGCGCCGCTGGCCGGGAGCCGCGGCCGCGAGGGCAACACGGTCGGGATCTACCTCTGCGCCGACCTCGCCTGCTCGCTCTACGTACGGGGCAGGCGGCAGCCGAAGCTGCGCGGCCGGCGCCACGAGGAGTCCCTCACCGTCGAGGAGCAGGTCGCCCGACTGACGGGCAACCTGGACGCCTTCGTCGACCGGGTGACGGCCGGCTGACCGTCACGGACGGCCCGGCGGTCAGCGGAAGGCCTGCTCGCCGGTGAGCGCCTTGCCGATGACCAGGGAGTGGACCTCGCTGGTGCCCTCGTAGGTGAGCACCGACTCCAGGTTGTTGGCGTGGCGCAGCACCGGGTACTCCAGGGTGATGCCGTTGGCGCCCAGGATCGTGCGGCACTCGCGGGCGATCGCGATCGCCTCGCGCACGTTGTTGAGCTTGCCCACGCTGACCTGCTCGGCGGTGAGCGCGCCCGCGTCCTTGAGGCGGCCCAGGTGGAGGGCGAGCAGCATGCCCTTGCCGAGTTCGACGGCCATGTCGGCGAGCTTCTGCTGGGTCAGCTGGTACGAGGCGAGGGAGCGGGCGAAGACGACCCGGTCGCGGGCGTAGGAGATGGCCGTCTCCAGGCAGTCGCGGGCGGCGCCGAGCGCGCCGAAGACGATGCCGAAGCGGGCCTCGTTGAGGCAGCCGAGCGGACCGGAGAGGCCGCGGGCCTCCGGCAGCATCGCGTCGGCGGGCAGGCGGACGTCCTCGAAGACCAGTTCGCTGGTGACGCTGGCGCGCAGCGAGAGCTTCATCTTGATCTCGGGGGCGCTGAAGCCGGGGGTGCCGGCGGGGACGAGGAAGCCCCGGACGCCGTCCTCGGTCCGGGCCCAGACGACGGCGACGTCGGCCACGGAGCCGTTGGTGATCCACATCTTGGTGCCGTTGAGCACCCAGTCGGAGCCGTCCCGCTTGGCGTTGGTCCGCATCGCGCCCGGGTCGGAGCCCGCGTCGGGCTCGGTGAGGCCGAAGCAGCCGATGTACTCGCCGGCCGCCATCTTCGGCAGCCACCGCTGCTTCTGCTCCTCGGAGCCGTACTTCCAGATCGCGTACATGGCTAGGGAGCCCTGGACGGAGACGAGGGAGCGCAGTCCGGAGTCGACGGCCTCCAGCTCCAGACAGGCGAGGCCGTAGGCGACCGAGTTGGTGCCCGCGCAGCCGTAGCCCTCCAGGTGCATGCCGAGCACGCCGGTGCCGCCGAGGGTGCGGGCCAGCTCGCGGGCCGGGATCTCGCCCTTCTCGAACCAGCCGGCGACGTGCGGCCGCAGTTCGCGGTCGGCGACGGCGCGGACGGTACGGCGGATCTCCCGCTCCTCGTCGGTCAGCAGTCCGTCGACGGCGAGCAGGTCGAAGGGGTGGACGGGGGTGGACGGCGACTTCACGGACGGCCTCCTGGCGACTGTGGCAACTCGGCGAGCCGAAGCGTAGCGCCCGATCGGATATTGGATCCAGTATTGAAAACCGGCCGCACGCCCCCTACGGTCCGGGGGGATCCCATCGCCGGACGGGCCGGCGTCCACCAGCGAGAGCGAGGGAGCGCCGCATGCGCGCAGACCAGCCGGACACCCCGGGGAGCGCCGGAGGCGGTGCCCTGTCCGGGATCGTCGTCGCCGACTTCGGGCGCGTACTCGCCGGGCCGTACATGACGATGCTGCTCGCCGACCTGGGCGCCGACGTGATCAAGATCGAGCGGCCCGGCTCGGGGGACGACACCCGCGCGTGGGGCCCGCCGTTCGCCGACGGGGAGGCCACGTACTTCCTCGGGGTGAACCGCAACAAGCGTTCCGTCTCGCTCGACCTCACCGACCCCGGCGACCTCGCCACGGCCCGCGCGATCGTGGACCGCGCGGACGTCCTGGTGGAGAACTTCCGTCCCGGCACCATGGAGAAGCTCGGCCTCGGATACGAGGACGTGCGGGCGGCCAACCCCGGGCTCGTCTACTGCTCGGTGACCGGCTTCGGCACCGCGGAGGGAGCCCGGCTGCCCGGCTACGACCTGCTCGTCCAGGCCATGGGCGGCCTCATGAGCGTGACCGGCGAACCGGGCGGCAGCGGTACGAAGGCGGGCGTCGCCCTCGTCGACGTCGTCACCGGCCTCCACGCCGGCCTCGGCGTGCTGGCCGCCCTGCGGCACCGGGACCTCACCGGAGAGGGGCAGCGGGTCGAGGTCTCCCTCCTCACCTCGCTGCTGTCCGCGCTCACCAACCAGGCCGCCGCGTACCTCGGGGCCGGCGTCGTGCCGCGCGCGATGGGCAACCGGCACCCCAGCATCACCCCGTACGAGGTCTTCGAGGCCCAGGACCGGCCGCTCGTCCTCGCCGTCGGCAACGACCGGCAGTTCAGGACCCTCTGCGACCGGCTCGGCCGGCCGGAACTGGCCGACGACCCCCGGTTCGCCGGCAACACGGCCCGCGTCGCCCACCGCGAGGACCTGGCCGCGGCCCTGGCCGGGCCGCTCGCCACCCGTACCGCCGACGACTGGTTCGGGGAACTCACCTCCGCCGGCGTGCCCTGCGGCCCCATCAACGACCTCGCCGCCGCCTTCGGCCTCGCCGACCGCCTGGGCCTCGCGCCACGGGTCCCGGAGTCCGCGGCGGGCCCCGGGCAGGTGGTGAACCCCATCCGGCTCGACGCCACCCCGCCGTCCTACCGCGCCGCTCCCCCGCGCCTCGGCGAGCACACCGACGAGCTGCTCGCCGCCCTGGGACGGCCCGCGCGCAGACCCTAATCCATAGGAAGATGGGCGCCACCGGCGGGCGGGCCCGCCGGTGGCGACACGAAGGAACGGAAGGTCGACAGGCGATGAGCAGCGCGGTGCAGAAACGGCGGCCGCAGACCGCCCAGCAGTTCGTCCTGGAGGAACTGCGTCGCGCCATCACCACCGGGGAGCTGAAGCCGGGCGACCAGATCGTCCAGGACGTCCTGGCGGCCCGCTTCGAGGTGAGCCGGGTGCCGCTGCGCGAGGCCCTCAAGGCCCTGGAGGCCGAGGGCCTCGTCGTCCACCACATACACCGCGGCTACTTCGTCGCCGAGCTCTCGCTCGCCGACCTGGAGGAGATCTACCGGATCCGCGAACTCCTGGAGACGGAGGCGGTGCGCCTCGCCGTGCGGCGGATGCCCGAAGGCGCCCTCGCCGCGCTCGAACGCGTCCAGGAGGAGGTGGAACGCGCCGCGGACGCCGGCGACGTGCCCGGCATGGCCGCGGCGAACCGCCGCTTCCACTTCACCCTCGTCGAGGCCTCCGGCATGCCCCGCCTCGTCCGCCTCATCACCACCCTGTGGGACTCCACGGACGCCTACCGCTCCCTCTACTACACCGACACCCCGCACCGCGCGCAGGCCGTCGACGAGCACCGCGCCGTCCTCGCCGCCCTCCGCGACGGCGACGCCGACACCGTCGTCCGCCGCCTCGACGAGCACCGCGCCCACGCGGTGGCGGCCCTGCGTGACGTCCTGGACCCGGACCGGGAGAGGGACGACCGGGGCTGAGCCGCGCGCCCCGAAGCCCGGCCCCGGGGCGGTCGGCTCACCGGCCGCGGCGGCGGGGACGAGTACCGGCCACGGGGCGTCGTTCACCCCACTGCCCCGCACCCGCAACCGCGGTGCGGAGCGGCGCGTCTTCGGACCTGCCGGACGGTGGACGGACGGCGCGGACGGACACAAGGGGGTCCTGCGGTGAACGGGAAGAGAAGCCGGGCGGCACGGGCGACATGGCTGATCGCGACGCTGGCGCTGGCATCGGTCACGGTGGGGTGCCAGGACACGGGAGGCGGCGGAGGCAAGGACTCCAGGCCCGGCAAGTCCGCGGGCGCCTCGAAGGCCCCGGGCAAGGGCAAGGGCAAGGAATCGGCCAAGCCGTCGCCGACGACGTCGAAGAAGCCGAAGAAGCCGGGCAAGGACGGCTCGACGGGGGCGCTGACGTGTGACCAGCTGCGGAACGCGCCGCTGCAGACCGCGTCCTTCCGTTTCCCCGACGCGCCGGACGGGACGGTCGCCTTCACCGACGGACGGTGGGAGGGCGACGGCGTGGTGATCGAGCTTCAGCCGCAGTGCGGCATCGGGGACATGACGGGCGACGCCGCGGAGGACGCCGTGGCGGCCGTGAAGGTCACCACCGGCGGCACGGGCAAGTTCTACGGCCTCGTCACCTGGCGCAACGACGCCGGCGCGCCGGTGCCCGTCGCGGCCGCCTCGCTCGGCGACCGCACGCCCGTGGTGTCGATCGACGTGTCCTCGCCGGCCCCGCGCCAGGCCACCGTCGTCTACCTCACGCGCGGGGACTCCGACCCGTCGGCCGTGGTGACGATCCGCCGCTCCGCCGTCTACCGCGTGACGGAGCCCACCCTGACCGAACTGCACCACAGCGACACCCCGTACACCCCCTGACCGCCCGCTCCGCCGGTCCCGTGGCGCACGGGACCGGCGGGGGGAAGGGCGCGGAGGCTGCGGTTACCCTTGCGCCGGACGCGAGGAGGAACCATGGCGCGGATGTCGTCCGCCGAACGACGCAGGCAGCTGGTCGAGGCGGCGATCAGGGCGATGACCAGGGACGGGGTGGCGCGGACGACGACGCGGTCGATCTGCGCCGAGGCCGGAGTCTCGCTGAGCGTGTTCCACTACTGCTTCGAGTCGAAGCAGGCGCTGCTCGAAGCGGCGATCGAGACCATCACGGGCGACTACGTGGCGAGGGTGTTGTCGGAGGTGGAACCGGGGGCGACCCTGCGGGAGACCGTGCGGGGGGCGCTGCAGACGTACTGGGACCATGTGACGGCACATCCGGGCGAGCACATGCTCACGTACGACCTGACCCAGTACGCCTTGCGGGAGCCGGGGTTCGAGCACCTGGCACGGGCGCAGTACGACCAGTACGTGGCGTCGGCCGCGGCGCTGATCGAGCAGGTCGGCGAGGCGCGGGGGGTCGAGCCGAAGGTGCCGGTGGAGGTGCTCGCGCGGTATCTGGCGGCGGCGATCGACGGGTTGACGCTGCAGTTCCTGGTGCTGGGCGACGCACGGGCGGCGGACGGGCACCTCGACCTGACGGCGGATCAACTCGTCGCACTGATCGGGGACTGAGCGGACCGGGGGACTCCCCCGCGAGCCAACAGGTCATTTGACCCGGACCCTTGACTCGCTCGTCGATCCTCGCGATCCTCGGGCCGAGCCGCTGTTACCGCAGGAAACACCGGCGGCCCAAGCCCGGTATCCCCCCGACCGAAGGCATCGCCGATCATGAATCGACCATCACAGCGAGGGGCGGGCGGCCGGTTCGCCCTCGCCTCCCTCTTCATCGCCCTCGCCACCGTCCTGTTCGGCGCCGGACCGGTCCCCGCCGCCGACGCCGGCAGCACCTGGTGGGACCCCGCCGCGCGCCCCGCCGCCGATTCGCAGATCAACGTCACGGGCGCGCCGTTCACCGGAACGGACGCGCAGGGCAAGGTGCGCGGCTTCGTCGACGCGCACAACCACCTGATGTCCAACGAGGGCTTCGGCGGCCGGATGATCTGCGGCAAGCCGTTCTCGGCCGCGGGCGTCGCCGACGCCCTCAAGGACTGCCCCGAGCACTACCCGGACGGCTCGGGCGCCCTCTTCGAGCACCTCACCGGCGGCGACAACGGGAAGCACGACCCGGTCGGCTGGCCCACCTTCAAGGACTGGCCGGCCAACAACTCCCTCAGCCACCAGCAGAACTACTACGCCTGGGTCGAGCGCGCCTGGCGCGGCGGCCAGCGGGTCCTCGTCAACGACCTGGTGACCAACGGCCTCATCTGCTCCCTGCTGCCGCGGGACCGCGGCTGTGACGAGATGACCGCGATCCGCCTGGAGGCCCGCAAGACGTACGAGATGCAGGACTACGTCGACGGCATGTACGGCGGCCCCGGCAAGGGCTGGTTCCGGATCGTCACCAGCGCCGCCCAGGCCCGCTCGGTGATCGAGCAGGGCAAGCTCGCGGTCGTCCTCGGCGTGGAGACCTCGGAACCCTTCGGCTGCAAGCAGCTCCTCGACATCGCGCAGTGCGGCCAGGCGGACATCGACAAGGGCCTCGACGAGCTGTACGCGCTCGGCGTGCGCAGCATGTTCCTCTGCCACAAGTTCGACAACGCGCTGTGCGGCGTCCGGTTCGACAGCGGTACGACGGGCGTGGCGGTCAACATCGGCCAGTTCCTGTCCACCGGCACCTTCTGGACCACCGAGAAGTGCGCCGGCCCGCAGCACGACAACCCCATCGGTCTCGCCGCCGCGCCGGCCGCGATGGCCGAGAAGCTGCCCGCCGGGGTGAGCGTCCCCTCGTACGCCTCCGACGCCAAGTGCAACACCCGCGGTCTGACCCGGCTCGGCGAGTACGCCCTGAAGGGCATGATCCAGCGCGGCATGATGCTGGAGCTGGACCACATGAGCGTCAAGGCCGCCGGGCGCGCGCTCGACATCCTGGAGGCCGAGGAGTACCCGGGCGTCCTCTCCAGCCACAGCTGGATGGACCTGGACTGGACCGAGCGGCTCTACCGGCTGGGCGGGTTCGCGGCCTCGTACATGCACGGTGCCGAGGGCTTCGTCGGCGAGGCCGCGCAGAAGGCGGAGCTGCGGAGGAAGTACGGGGTCGGGTTCGGCTACGGCACCGACATGAACGGGGTCGGCGGCTGGCCGGGCCCGGTCGGGAACGACGCGCCGAACGCCGTGAAGTACCCCTTCCGCAGCTTCGACGGCGGTTCGGTGCTCGACCGCCAGGTCACGGGTGAGCGCACCTGGGACCTCAACACGGACGGCGCGGCGCACAACGGCCTGGTTCCGGACTGGATCGAGCAGATCCGCCTGAGCGCGGGCGGCCCGGGCGTCGTGGACGAGCTGTCGCGGGGAGCGGAGTCGTACCTGACGACGTGGAAGCGGACCGAGGACCACGAGTCCGCGGTGAACCTCGCCGCCGGGCGGCCGACGGCCGCGAGCACGTCGGAGTGGTGGAACCCCTTCGTCAGCTTCGCGCCGGGACGCGCGGTCGACGGCGACACGGGGACGCGCTGGGCCAGTGAGTGGTCGGACGACCAGTGGTGGCAGGTGGACCTCGGATCGGTGCACCGGGTCGGCAAGGTCACGATCGACTGGGAGCAGGCGTACGCCCGTGAGTACCGGATCGAGCTGTCGGAAGACGGCGGCACCTGGCGGACCGCGTGGTCCACGCAGGCGGGCGACGGCGGTTACGACACCGCCGAGTTCGCCTCGCAGTCGGCCCGGTACGTACGGATCCACGGCGCCCGCAGGGCGACGGGCTGGGGCTATTCGCTCGTCGAGGTGTCGGTGAACAGGTCCTGAGCGCACCGGGCGAAGGGGCCTGCCGGATCCAGGATCCGGCAGGCCCCTTCTCTCTTGCCCGTACGCGCTACAGGGTCCGGCAGAGCAGGGCGTCGGGCGTCTTGCCCTTGGCCCACGCGCCGGTGAAGGCGATCCCGGCCACGTACTCGCGGTCGGAGCACTGCCCCTTGTGGTTCCCCTGGGCGAACTCCCCGCCGGGCCCGCCGGCCGGGCGGTTGTCGCCGCGGTCGAACCAGAGCGTGCGGCCGGTCACCGGGAGGGGACGGCCGGCGGCCGCGCACAGGACCGCGGAGACCGCCTGGCCGCGCACGCTGTAGCCGACGGCGAACCGGTCGCGCGGGCACTGGAGTTTGCTGTAGCCGCCGGCCCAGTCGCCTTCCCTGACGTACCGTTCGTCGGTCACGACGGTGAACCCGCCCGCGGGGTCGGCGAGCCGGACGGCGCCGGTGTCCGTGCAGAGGCCGCGGCCGTCGCGGTGGGCGAGGCCGACGAGCCGCAGGCCGTCGGGGCAGACGCCCTTGCGGGCGCCCTGGTCCCAGTCGCCCCGGGCCCGGGCCCGGAGGGACTGCACGGCGTCGGCGTGGTCGAGGTTCAGCATGCGCCAGGTGTCGGCGGCCGGCACGGGTCCGGTCCTGCCGGAGGCGGCGACCAGCCGGTTCCAGTCGTCGGCGCGCCAGTCGGAGCCGTCGAGGACGCCGGAACGGCGGCCCTCGGTGTCGTAGTCGAGGAGCTTCCAGCGTCCGTGGCCGGTGAAGCCGACGAGCGGCCAGTACGCGAAGTCGGTGTCGTTCGCGACGAGGTGGTCGACGAAGTTCGTGAACCAGGCGCGCGCCTTCGGGTCGGTCTCGTCGGCGCCGATGCCGAACTCGCTGATCCACAGGGGCGCCGTGTAGTGCCGTCCCGTGTCGGAGGCGACGAAGAAGGCCTGGCGGGAGAGGGTCGCGAAGAGCTCGTCGCGGGAGAGCTCCTGGTACCGCCAGTCGTGGGTCTCGCCGGTGCCCGTCGCGCCGGTGTGGTTCGGACCGGTGTAGCCGTAGAAGTGGGCCGAGTAGACGAGTTTGTCCGAGGCGACGAGCGTGTGCGAGAGGGTGCGGGCGGGTTCCAGGGTGGGCCGCCAGTGCGGGGTGACGTCGGTCGGGATCCCCTGCCAGTTGATGCCCTCGACGATGACGAGGAGGTCCGGGTTCGCCTCGGTGAGGAGCCGGTCGCCGAGGCGCTGGGTGGCCGTCCACCAGTCGTGGTCGTCGCCCCAGCCCCAGTTGGCGTCGTCGGTGACGGTGCGCCGGACCTCGTTGTAGAGGTCGGCGCCGACGACCCGCTTGTTCTCCTTGTAGCGCCTGGCCATGAACAGCCAGTCGTTCTCCCACTGGGCGGTCGTCTGGCTGGTGTTCCAGCGTTCGTTGCCGTCGAGGCCGCAGCACCAGCGGGAGGTGGTGGTGTGGTTGTTCAGGACGACGGCGAAGCCCTCGGCGGTCGTGGCGGCGACCACGGCGTCGAAAACCTGGAGCGGGGTCCTGCCGCGCAGCTGCGGGTTGGCGGCGACGGCCGCGTCCGGGACGGGCCGCTGGTCGTGGAGCATCTCGTTGGAGAACGGCAGCCGGATGCTGTTGATGCCGAGGGCGTGGAAGTCGGCGAGGATCGTCGCGACCGGCACGCGGTCGAGGCCGAGGGGCATCTGGTCCGACTTCTCGCCGGCGTTGTGGCTCGCGGGGTCGGCCTGGTCGCCCGATCCGGTCCACGAGCCCTGCGCGCCGTGCCAGTTGCCCGACACGAGTTTGAAGCGGTCGCCGTTCGCGTCCACGACGTACCGTCCGCGGGTGCTGAGGGGCGGCTGCCAGCTGTCGGCGAGGGCGGTGGCCGCCGCGGAGCCGGGCCCGGCCGCTGTCGGCGCGGGAACGGGGGTCGCGGGGGCCGCCGTGGTTCCGGCGGCCAGGAGGGCCGCGACGAGCGCGGCCCCCAGGAGCGTTCTCTTCACGATGTCCTTCGCGGGGTGTCGGGGTGGGTGTCGACGGGTGTCAGCCGGCCTCGGGGCCGGTCCAGTCGGCGGGGACGCGGGCGAGCCGGACGCGCTGGGGGTGGTCCCCGACGTCCACGGAGGCCACCCGCTGTCCGGTCGCGAAGTCGACGGCGGTGACCCGGTCGGTGCCGCTCTCGGAGATGACGCAGGAGCGGCCGTCGCCGCTGACGGTCGCCCAGTACGGCTTGGAGGCCGGGACGAGCGGGCCCTGCGTGAGGGTCTCCCGGTCGACGACGGTGACGTAGTCGTCCATCGTCCCGGCGACGCAGAGCTTGGCGCCGTCGGGGCTGATCGACAGGCCGTGGTGGCGGGAGTCGTTGACCCAGGTGGTGCGGTCGGGGTCGGTCGCCGGGTTTCCGGGGAGGTTCTTGAGACGGGTGACGCGGTCGGACGCGACGTCGTACTCCAGGAAGCCGTTGAGGAACGAGACCTGGAAGTAGATCTTCTTCTCGTCCGGCGTGAAGACGAGCGGACGGACGGCGTCGGAGAGGTCGCCGCGCCCGAAGGCGTCGAGGCGGTCGCGCATGTCGATGACACGGACGGTGCGGAAGGTGGCGGCGTCGACGACGGTGATCTTCCGGTCGCCCTTGGACCAGTCGAGCCAGGGGGCGTCGAGGGCGGTGGTGACCTCGCCGATGGACATGTTCCAGAGCAGGCCGTCGGAGGTGAAGACGTTCTCGTGCGGCTTGTCGCCCGTCTTGAAGGAGCCGAGCTCGCGACCGGTGGCGATGTCGAGGACGTGCACCGTGTTCGCCGTCGAGGCGGAGACCGCGACCCTGCTGCCGTCGGGCGAGACGGCCATGTGGTCGGCCCGGTAACCGGCGACGGGGAAGCGCCAGTTGACGCGTCCGGTCCGCACGTCGAGCGACACGACGTCGGCGAAGCTGGGCCGGGAGACGACCATGGCGGAGCCGTCGGGGGTGGCGTACATGTCGTCGACGAACTGGTCGTGGCCCTCGCCCGGTCCGCTGCGGACGCCGAGGAAGTAGGCGAGCCGGATCGGGTTGAGGTAGATCTCGCGCAGCCGCTGTTCCTTGTCGGGGACGACGTTGACGCGGCCGATGCGGCGGAAGTCTCCGTGGGAGGCGATGACATCGGCGGTGCCGTCCCAGTTGTTGCCGACGAACATCACCTCGCGCAGCCCCGCGGAGGCGGCCGGGCCCGCGGCCGGTGCCGGCTCCGGGGCGGATGCGGAACCGGCGCCCGCGGACGCGGTCACGAGGGCGAGGGAGACGGCGAGGGCCCCGAGCAGGCGGCGGGTCCCGGACGTACGGGGAGAGGGCATGGGGGGTCCTTCTTCCGTGGCGCGACGATGACTTACCGGAGGTAACCATGGACGCGTCATGCCCACAAGCCCCTGTCACGCCCCCCTTTCCACCCCCGTTTCCCGCCACTCCCCCGCCCCCTCGTGCGAGCCGCGGCCACGGTGCGGGACCATGGGATCCGGAACGCAGAAGGGACGGAACGGACGATGAGGCACCGCAGTGTCGCGGACCTGATGACGCCGACCGCGGTAGCGGTGCAGCGCGGGACCTCGTTCAAGGAGATCGCGCGGCTCCTCGACGAGTACGGCATCACCGCCGTCCCGGTCGTCGACGACGACGACCGGCCGGTGGGCGTCGTCTCGGAGGCCGACCTCCTGCGCCGGCACACCGCCAAGGACGGGCCCAGCACCGCCGAGGCCATGATGACGAGCCCCGTCGTCACCGCCCGCCCCTCCTGGACGGCCGTCGAGGCCGCCCGCCTGATGGAACGGCACCGTGTCAAGCGACTGCCGGTGGTGGACGCGGACGGCCGGCTGATCGGGGTGCTGAGCCGCAGCGACCTCCTCCAGCTCTTCCTGCGGCGCGACCGCTCGATCCAGGAGGAGATCCGCGAGGACGTCCTCGTCCGCATCCTCCGCCTCTCCCCCTCGGCCGTGCACATCGACGTCGAGGAGGGCCGAGTGACCCTCAGCGGCACGCTGGAGCGACGCGGGCTCGGCCCGGTCCTGGTACGCCTGTGCGAGACCGTGGACGGGGTCGTGGAGGTCGTGGACCGCCTGGTTCACGAGGACGAGAACGAGGGCGGGGACGGGAAGCCCTAGCGGGCGCGGACGGGGACGACCGGCGGGGCACCCCGAGGGCGGCGGGGCCCGCCGCTGCGAGTCCCGCCGCGGTCCGCGGTCCGGCCGGCGCGGATCCGGGCCGCGGGTCCTGTCGGCGGGGACGTCAGGAGACCGCCTCCGGCCAGCCGTAGCCCGGGCCGGTGCGCTGGGGCACGGTCCCGGCGCCGACGGCCTCCATGTCCCGGTTGGCCTCCCGCATGAGCTTGCCCGCCAGGTCCTTCATCGCGCGGCTCGCGGCGAGCTCGTCGCCGATCGCCGGTACGTCCACGTCCGCCGGGTTGCACCGGGCGGAGCCGTGACCCGTCAGGGTCGTCGTGCCGGTGCTGAGCCGGGCCTCGGCCTTGGTCCTGCCGTTGTCCTCCACCACTTCCACGCCGACCGTCCACTCCAGAGTGCGGCTCATGGTCTGCCTCCTCGCACCGTCGGGCCGCGCGGAACCGAGGCACGGCCCCTTCCGATACCTCAAGGATCCAACGGCGCGCGCCGCGACGCACGGGGACGGCGCCGGCCCCTAGACGATTGAGTCCGAAGTCCGGGTCAGTTGTCGTAGGCGATCAATGACCTGGTCAGCGGTGTTCCGTTGGTCCGGTTGTGCCAGATCGCGGCGGTGAGGGCGAGGATGCGTTGTCCGACGCGGGCCAGGACTCCGGCTGGGGTCCTGGCCCCGTGGCGTTCGAGGTCGAGCTGGCCCTTGAGGGTGTCGTTGACCGACTCGATGAGCTGCCGGATCGGCTTGAGGAGTTGTTCGCCGGGCCGGGGCTTGAGGTTGCGGTAGCTGGGCCGCAGCAGGGTCAGGCCGTGGTCGGCCAGGAAGGCGTCGAGGTGCTTGGAGACGTAGCCCTT
>NZ_JBWKCA010000017.1:0-184142 GCF_056436715.1 Streptomyces sp. NPDC043176 | reverse complement strand
GCCCGCTCCCGGCCCACCGTCAAACGCTCCGACCTGGCCGGCTGGGCCGGCTACGGCTACTGCCCCTCCCACTCCCGCTTCTTCTGGGGCCTGCGCCTACATCTGCTCTGCACCCCCGGCGGCCTGCCCATCGCCTGGGCCCTGGCCCACCCCAAGACCGACGAACGCGAAGTCCTCGCCGACATGCTCACCGGGGACCAGGACCTATGGGCCACCCACCCCGGGCAGACGATCGTCGGCGACAAGGGCTACGTCTCCAAGCACCTCGACGCCTTCATGGCCGACCACGGCCTGACCCTGCTGCGGCCCAGCTACCGCAACCTCAAGCCCCGGCCCGGGGAGCACCTGCTCAAACCGATCCGGCAGCTCATCGAGTCGGTCAACGACACCCTCAAGGGCCAGCTCGACCTCGAACGCCACGGAGCCAGGACCCCCGCCGGAGTCCTGGCCCGCGTCGGCCAACGCATCCTCGCCCTGACCGCCGCGATCTGGCACAACCGGACCAACGGAACACCGCTGACCAGGTCATTGATCGCCTACGACCACTGACCCGGACTTCGGACTTAATCGTCTAGAGGCCGTCCTCTCCACCAGGCCGGTCGGGGTGCGTGCCAGGCCCCGCGAACCCGGCACGA
This sequence comes from Streptomyces sp. NPDC043176, assembly GCF_056436715.1. Taxonomy (NCBI): domain Bacteria; kingdom Bacillati; phylum Actinomycetota; class Actinomycetes; order Kitasatosporales; family Streptomycetaceae; genus Streptomyces; species Streptomyces sp. NPDC043176. The sequence continues at coordinate 183,507 of NZ_JBWKCA010000017.1, read as the reverse complement.
TCGACAAGACGCCGCCCAAGGCCGGCCGGAGAGGCTCACCGCCTGATCAGCCGGCGCGCCGTCGCCGCCGCCACCGCCGCGGTCCGCGAGTCCACACCCAGCTTGGCGAAGACGTGCACCAGGTGGGACTTCACGGTCGCCTGGCTGAGGAACAACGCCTTGCTGATCTGCTGGTTCGACAGGCCCTCGCCCACCAGTTGGAGCACCTCCAGCTCGCGCTTGGTCAGGGCCTCCGCCGGGGTCCGCATGCGGTCCATCAGCCGGTGCGCCACCGCCGGCGCGAGCGCCGACTGACCGGCCGCCGCCGTCCTGACCGCCGCCGCCAGCTCCTCCGGCGGCGCGTCCTTCAGGAGGTAGCCGGAGGCACCCGCCTCCACCGCCGCCAGGATGTCCGCGTCCGTGTCGTACGTGGTCAGGACCAGCACCTTCGGCCCGCCGGGCGCCGCGGTGATCGCCGCCGTCGCCTCCGATCCGTGCATCCCGGCGCCGAACTGCAGGTCCATCAGGACCACGTCCACGTCCCCGGCGGCGGCCAGCTCCACCGCGCGCTCGGCCGTGGCGGCCTCGGCGACCACCGCGAAGTCGGGCTCGGTGTCGAGGACCGCGCGCAGGCCCGCCCGTACCACCGGGTGGTCGTCGGCGAGGAGGAGTCGGATGGTCATGCTTCAGGCTCCAGCCGGGAGAGGGAGGGCGACGGCGACGGCGGTGCCCTGACCGGGCGCCGACTCGACGGTGAACGTCCCGCCCAGCGACTCCGCCCGCGAGCGCATCGCCGGAAGCCCGAAACCGCCGTCCGAGGAGGGGCGTACGGACGCCGGGTCGAAGCCCCGGCCGTCGTCGACCACGTCCAGGGTCACCGACGCGTCCATGAACGACAAGGTGATCTCCGCGCGCGAGGCCGAGGCGTGCCGCACCGTGTTCGCCAGCGCCGACTGCGCGATCCGCAGCAGCGCCACCTCGTACGGGGTGGGCAGCTCGACCGGCGTGCCGCTCACCGAGAAGCGGATCCGGGGCCCCGGCCCGTACGGGCTCGCCCCGGCCGGACCCTCCGGAGCGTGGCCGGGACCCGGCTCGCACAGGCGCTCCAGGGCCGCCGCGAGGGAGCCGTGCTCCAGGTCCGGCGGCGAGAGCGCCCGGACGAAGCGCCGGGCCTCCGCCAGGTTGTCCTGCGCCGCCTCGCGGGCCCGGCCGATGTGGCCCGCGGCGGGGGAGTCCGCGGGGAGCACCCGCTCGGCCGCCCGCAGCAGCAGCTGGATCGAGGACAGGCCCTGCGCGAGGGTGTCGTGGATCTCCCGGGCGAGACGCTCCCGCTCGGCGAGCGTCCCCGCGTGCCGCTCGGCCGCCGCCAGCTCCGCCCGCGTCGCGATCAGCTCCTCGATGAGCCGCCGCCGCCGCTCGCTCTCCCGGTACAGGGCCTGGTAGCCGAGGACCGTCGCCACCGCCACCGCCGCGCCGAGCAGCGGCCCGATGAAGACCCCCGGGTTGAGGGCGGCGCCGTGTCCCACGTACGAGAGGATCGCCGCCACCGCCGTGAGCGCCACGGCCGGCAGCGACCAGCGCGTGGACAGCAGGTGCAGTTGGAGGAAGTACAGGGGGAAGGCCAGCCAGAGCGCCTCCGGGGTGAGCCAGAGCAGCGCGAGCCAGGACGCTCCGAGGACCGCCAGCCACACGCCGGCGGCGCGCTGCGAGCTCCGCACGGACGGCAGGTACGAGCCCGCCGCGTAGACCGCGCCCACGACGGCCGCCAAGACCGTCCCGGCCGCCGAGTCCGCCCGTACCGCCGCCAGGACGAGCAGACCCGCCATCAGGAGGTGCAGGCAGAGGCGCAGCGCGCGCAGGGCGGGGGTGAGGGGACGCCGGGCGGGGTGGAGGGAGGAGCGGGGATCCATGATCCCTCCAGGGTAGACAGCGGGAGACAATCCGGACTCAACCGAAAGTTTGATTGCGGAGCCATCCGTGGCGCGATGCCCGCAGGGCACCTCGCCGACCACTCTGGTCAGCATGTTCGTGGCATGGAGAGACCTGAGATTCGCCAAGGGGCGGTTCGCCCTCATGGGGACCGTGATCGTGCTGATCACCCTGCTGGTGGGGCTGCTGTCGGGGCTGACCGCCGGGCTCGCGCGGGAGAACGTCTCCGCGATCACCGGCCTGCCCGCCGACCGGCTGGCCTTCGCGGCACCGCCGTCCGGGCAGTCGGTGTCCTTCACCAACTCGACGGTGACGGAGGAGCAGTGGCAGCGGTGGGACGGGCGGCCCGGGGTGACGCAGGCCGACCCGATCGGCATCCGTACGCTCAACGCCGCCGCCGGCGACCGCACCGCCGCCGTCTCCGCCTTCGGCACGGAGCCGGACGCGGGGCTCGCGCCCGTGCCCGCCGGCGCGGGGAAGGCGGTCCTCTCGGAGTCGGCCGCGGAGGAGCTGGGCGTGGCGGCGGGGGACACCGTCCGCCTCGGATCCCTCGAGGTCACGGTCACGGCGGTGTCCGGCGACGCCTCGTACAGCCACACCCCGGTGGTGTGGACCTCGCTCGACGACTGGCAGAAGCTCGGCCGCAGCGGCACCACCCCGCAGGAGCAGGCCACCGTCATCGCGCTGAGCGGCGACGGCACGGACTGGGCGGCCGGCGACGAGACCGCCGGGACCGAGGCCCGGACGATCGACGGAGCCCTGACCGCCATAGGGTCCTACCAGGCCGAGAACGGTTCGCTCCAGCTGATGCGCGGCTTCCTCTTCGCCATCTCCGCCCTCGTCATAGGAGCCTTCTTCACCGTCTGGACCATTCAGCGCAGCGGTGACGTCGCCGTCCTCAAGGCGCTCGGCGCCTCCACCCCGTACCTCCTCAAGGACGCCCTTGGGCAGGCCGTCCTCATGCTCACGGCCGGCACCCTGCTCGGCACCGCGCTCGCGGTCGGCATCGGGGCGCTGGTCAGCGGCGGGAACGTGCCGTTCGTCCTGGAGCCGCTGACGGTCCTCGGACCGGCCGCCGTGATCGTCGTCCTCGGTGTGCTCGGCGCCGCCCTGTCCATCCGGCGGATCACCGCCGTCGACCCCCTCACCGCCCTCGGGAGCGCCCGATGAGTCTCGTCCTCGACGCCGTCACCCTCACCTACCCCGACGGCGACGGCCGGCTGACCGCCCTCGACGCCGTCTCCCTCGACGTCCCCGCCGGTACGCTCACGGCCGTCGTCGGACCGTCCGGCTCCGGCAAGTCCAGCCTCCTCGCGGTGGCCGCCACCCTGGTGACCCCGGACGAGGGGCGGGTCGTCGTCGCCGGTACGGACACGGGGCCGCTCACCCCGGCCGCCAAGGCGGAGCTGCGGCGCGAGCACATCGGGATCGTCTTCCAGCAGCCCAACCTGCTGCCCTCGCTCAGCGCGGCCGAGCAGCTCCAGGTCATGGCCCACCTCTCCGGGCGTCCGCCCCAGGCGGTACGGGGCCGGGCCCTGGAGCTGCTCGACGCGGTGGGCCTCGCGGACCAGGCCCACCGGCGGCCGCACCAGCTCTCCGGCGGCCAGCGCCAGCGCGTCAACATCGCCCGGGCGCTGATGAACGAGCCGTCCGTGCTCCTCGTCGACGAGCCGACCAGCGCGCTGGACCACGAGCGGGGAGCCGCGGTCATGGACCTGCTCGCCACCCTGACGGCCGAGCGCGGCACGGCGACCGTCCTGGTCACCCACGACCGCACCCATCTGGCCCGCACGGACCACACGGTCACGGTCCAGGACGGCAGGGTCGCGGAACCGGCCCGGGCCTGAAGCGACCGGCCCCCGGGCCTGAAATCACCGACCGGGCCTGAAGCCACCGGCCGCGCTTGAAACCACCGGCCCGGGCCTGAAGCGACCGGCCCGGGCCTGAAGCCACCGGTCCGGGCCTGAAACCACCGGTCCGGGCCTGAAAACCACCGGCCCGGGTCGGAGGCGTCTCCACGCGGGTCACGGCGGCGCTGCGGGGCGCGAGGACCCGCCGCAGCCGAGGAGGCACTCCCGGGCTCACCGGTCGCGCCGGAGCGCGGACTGCGGCAGGCCGAGGGGGAACTCCCAGCGCCCGCCGGGCCCGCGCACCCCGATCACGCCGTCGGCGTCGGCCCCCGCGAGGGCGTCAGGCCTGGCCGCTGCCCGAGGTGTTCGCCAGCGCGGCCGAGAGCTCCCGGGCCACTTCCTGGAGGATCGGGACGATCTTCTCCGTGGCCGCCTCCGTGACACGGCCCGCGGGGCCCGAGATGGAGATGGCCGCGGCGGTGGGGGAGTCCGGCACGGAGACCGCGAGGCAGCGGACTCCTATCTCCTGCTCGTTGTCGTCGACGGCGTAGCCGGTCTCTCGGACCGCGACGAGCGCGTCGAGGAAGCCGTCCGGCGTGGTGATGGTCTTCTCGGTGGCGGCCGGCATGCCGGTACGGGCGAGCAGCGCGCGCACCTCGTCCGCCGGGGTGTGCGCGAGGAGGGCCTTGCCGACGCCGGTCGAGTGCGGCAGCACCCGGCGGCCGACCTCGGTGAACATGCGCATCGAGTGCTTGGACGGCACCTGCGCCACGTAGACGATCTCGTCGCCGTCGAGCAGCGCCATGTTCGCCGTCTCGCCGGTCTCCTCGACGAGCCGCGCCAGATAGGGGCGGGCCCAGGTGCCGAGGAGGCGGGCCGAGGACTCGCCGAGCCGGATGAGACGGGGGCCGAGCGCGTACCGCCGGTTGGGCTGCTGGCGTACGTAGCCGCAGGCCACCAGGGTGCGCATCAGGCGGTGGATGGTGGGCAGCGGGAGCCCGCTGCTGGCGGAGAGTTCGCTCAGCCCGACCTCGCCTCCGGCGTCCGCCATCCGCTCCAGGAGGTCGAAGGCACGCTCAAGGGACTGGACGCCACCGCTCGCGGCGGAGGGCTTGGCGGCGTCGGTGGTGCTGGCGCTGGACGTCGGCACGTCAACGGTCCTTTCGAGGCAGGCGGGCAAGGCAGCAGCCTACCGGGCCACCGGCCGGGGCACATGGTCCCGGCCCCGGTGTACGGGCCGGTCAGGGGGTGTTTGTCCGGTGTCGGCGAGGGCCCGGCGGGGTCCGGGTCCGCCCCACATGTGCGGAGCTACCTTCTACTGTACGGAATTTCCATTCCACTTTGTGGAAACGTCCAAGACGGGTTCATCGAGGGCCGATGCTGGAAGTGTGCCCTTGACGACATGTCGTCCGGAAGTGAAGACTCCTTCAACAGTTCGTTGAATTTCTTGCCGAAGTGCTTGAACCGAAGTGCTTGAAGAAGGGGTACGGGTGGACGTCAACCTGGTCCTGCGCTCGACACGCGTCATCACCCCCGAGGGGACGCGCCCGGCGTCGATCGCCGTCTCCGGAGGGACGATCGCGGCCGTGCTGCCGTACGACGCCGAGGTACCCGCCGGGGCCCGGCTGGAGGACGTCGGCGACGACGTGGTCCTCCCCGGCCTCGTCGACACCCACGTCCACGTGAACGACCCCGGCCGCACCGAGTGGGAAGGCTTCTGGACCGCCACCCGCGCGGCCGCCGCCGGCGGCATCACCACGCTGCTCGACATGCCGCTGAACTCGCTGCCCCCCACCACCACCGTGGAGAACCTGCGCGTCAAGCAGGAGGTCGCCCGCCGCAAGGCGCACATCGACGTCGGCTTCTGGGGCGGCGCCCTGCCCGACAACGTCAAGGACCTGCGGCCCCTCCACGACGCCGGCGTCTACGGCTTCAAGTGCTTCCTGTCGCCCTCGGGCGTCGACGAGTTCCCCTCCCTCGACCAGGAGCAGCTCGCGACCTCGCTCGCCGAGATCTCCGGCTTCGACGGCCTGATGATCGTGCACGCCGAGGACCCGCACCACCTCGCCGCCGCGCCCCAGCGCTCCGGCGGCGCCTACGCCGACTTCCTCGCCTCCCGTCCCCGGGACGCCGAGAACACCGCCATCGAGAACCTGATCAACCAGGCCCGCAGGCTGAACGCCCGCGTCCACGTCCTGCACCTGTCCTCCTCCGACGCCCTGCCGCTCATCGCCGCCGCCAGGGACGAGGGCGTCAAGATCACCGTGGAGTCCTGCCCGCACTTCCTCACCCTCACCGCCGAGGAGATCCCGGACGGCGCCACCGAGTTCAAGTGCTGTCCGCCCATCCGCGAGGCCTCCAACCAGGACGCCCTGTGGCAGGGACTCGCCGACGGCACGATCGACTGCATCGTCTCCGACCACTCCCCGTCCACCGCGGACCTCAAGACCCCCGACTTCGCCTCCGCCTGGGGCGGCATCTCCTCCCTCCAGCTCGGCCTGCCCGCCATCTGGACCGAGGCCCGCCGCCGCGGCTTCGACCTGACGGACGTCGCCCGCTGGATGTCCGAGGCCCCCGCCCGGCTCGCCGGACTCACCCGCAAGGGCGCCATCGAGGCCGGCCGCGACGCCGACTTCGCCGTCCTCGACCCCGACGCCACCTTCACCGTCGACCCGGCCGAACTCCAGCACCGCAACCGGATCACCGCCTACGCGGGCAGGACCCTCAGCGGCGTCGTCACCTCCACCTGGCTGCGCGGAGAGCGCATCGCCGACCACGGCACCCTCGCCGAGCCCTCCGGCCGCCTCCTCGAAAGGAACAACTGACGTGTCGTCCATACCCAGCTTCACCGGTGACGCCAGCCCCTACGGCGGCGGCGACCCGTACGCCGACTACCGGACGGCCGACTTCCCCTTCACTCGGTACGCCGACCTCGCCGACCGCCGCCTGGGCGCGGGCGTCATCGCCGCCAACGACGAGTTCTTCGCCGAGCGCGAGAACCTCCTTAAGCCCGAGGCCGCCGAGTTCGACCCCGAGCACTTCGGCCACAAGGGCAAGATCATGGACGGCTGGGAGACCCGCCGCCGCCGCGGCGTCTCCGCCCGGCAGCCGCACCCCACCGAGGACGACCACGACTGGGCCCTCGTACGGCTCGGCGCCCCCGGCGTGGTCCGCGGCATCGTCGTCGACACCGCCCACTTCCGCGGCAACTACCCGCAGGCCGTCTCCGTCGAGGCCACCTCCGTCACCGGCTCGCCCTCGCCCGAGGAACTCCTCGCCGACGACGTGAAGTGGACGACGCTCGTCCCGCGCACCGCCGTCGGCGGCCACGCCGCCAACGGCTTCGCCGTCGACGTCGAGCAGCGCTTCACCCACCTGCGCGTCAACCAGCACCCCGACGGCGGCATCGCCCGCCTCCGCGTCCACGGCGAGGTCGCCCCCGACCCGGCATGGCTCGGCGTGCTCGGCACCTTCGACCTCGCGGCCCTGGAGAACGGCGGCCAGGTCGAGGACGCCTCCGACCGCTTCTACTCCCCGGCCACCAACACCATCCAGCCGGGCCGCTCCCGCAAGATGGACGACGGCTGGGAGACCCGCCGCCGCCGCGACAAGGGCAACGACTGGATCCGCTACGGCCTGGTCGCCGAGTCCGAGATCCGCGCCGTCGAGATCGACACCGCGTACCTCAAGGGCAACAGCGCGGGCTGGGCCGCGGTCTCCGTCGCTGCCGAAGGCTCCGAGGACTGGACCGAGATCCTGCCCCGGACCCGCCTCCAGCCCGACACGAACCACCGCTTCGTCCTCGACACCCCGGCGGTCGGCTCCCGCGTCCGGATCGACATCTACCCCGACGGCGGCATCTCCCGCCTCCGCCTCTTCGGCTCCCTCACCGAAGCCGGCACCGCGCGGCTCACCGCCCGCCACCAGGAGCTCGGCGGCTGACACCACCCGCTCCCGGGCCGGACGCGTCCACGCGACCGGCCCCCCGAACCGGGCGGGCACGACACCCCGCCCGGCCCGCGAGGGCGCACCGACCCGACAGCACCGGTGCGCCCTCCGCCTCTTTTGGGCCCGTTCGCCTCCGGGCGCCCCCAGCCGGGCTCACGGCCCCGACCGTGCTCGCCCCCTTCGTTCCTCAGGGGGCTCCGCGCGCTCGGGGCCGTTCCCCCGGCGGCGCCCTTCGGCTCACTCGCCGGTCCTGGGTGTGGGCGTCACGGGACGGGGCCTGCGGGTGGGCGTTGCTCGGTGGGTTCGGCTCGGTTCAGGTGTCGCGGCCCGGGTGTCCTTCGGCCGTCATCCTCACGCCGCGTGCCCGCCGTCCACCGAGAACTCGGCGCCCGTCACGTAACGGCCTTCCGGGCCGGCGAGGAAGGCGACCATGGCCGCCACCTCGTCAGGGGTGCCGAAGCGGCCGAGTGCCGTCAGGGCGGCCTGGTCCTGGGCGTACGGGCCGTCCGCCGGGTTCATGTCGGTGTCGACGGGGCCGGGGTGGACGATGTTGGCGGTGATGCCGCGGCTGCCCAGCTCCCGGGCGAGCGCCTTCGTCAGGCCTGTCAGCGCGGCCTTGCTCATCGTGTAGAGGCTTCCGCCGGGGCCCGGCACGCGCTGGGTCATGCAGGTGCCGATGGTGACGATCCGGCCGCCGTCGGGCAGGCGCGCGGCCGCCGCCTGGGAGGCGAGGAAGGCGGCGCGGACGTTGACCGCGAGGACCCGGTCCACGTCCGCGAGGGTGAGGGACTCCAGCGGGCCGAGGACGCCGACGCCCACGTTGTTCACGAGGACGTCGAGCCGGCCCAGGGCGTCCGCCGCCCACTCCACCGCGCCCGCGGCGTCGCCGGCGTCGGCCGCGTCGGCCCGCAGGGGGAGCGCCTTGCGGCCCGTCTCCTCGATGCGCGCGGCGACCTCCTTGGCCCGTGCCTCGTCCTGGACGTAGGTGAAGGCCACGTCGGCGCCCTCCCGGGCCAGCCGTACGGCCGTCGCCGCGCCGATCCCCCGGCTGCCGCCCGTGACCAGGACCGCCGTGCCGTTCATCGTGGACATCCCGAAACCTCCGTGAGAAGTACTGAGTGGTTGCGGGTTCAATGAAAGTCGGAGAAGTGGCGGGAGGCTGGCGGGAATCGGACGCCGACCCGGGCACCGATGACTTCCGCCGGGGGGTGGAGTCGGAAGGGGTGGGACACGATGGTCCCGAGAACAGAAAGGGCACCGCCATGGCCACCCTCAGTCTCACCCAGTTCCTCACCCTCGACGGCGTCGTGCAGGCGCCCGGCGGCCCCGAGGAGGACCGCAGCGGCGGCTTCGGGCACGGCGGCTGGTCCGTGCCGTTCGGCGACGAGGACTTCGGACGGCGCATCGACGAGATCTTCGCCCGGCCGACCGCCTTCCTCCTGGGCCGCCGCACGTACGAGATCTTCGCGGGTTACTGGCCGAAGCGGACCGACCCCGCCGACCCCGTCGCCACCAAGCTGAACGCCCTCCCCAAGTACGTCGCCACCACCACCCTGACCTCGGCGGACTGGGAGGGCACCACCCTGCTGAACGGCGACGTCGTCGAGGAGGTCGCCGCACTCAAGGCACGCACGGACGGCGAGATCCAGATGCACGGCAGCGCGAACCTCGCCCGGACCCTCCTTGACCACGACCTCATCGACACCCTCCACCTGCACGTCTTCCCCGTGGTCCTGGGCACCGGCCGCCGCCTCTTCACCGACGGGGTCCGGCCCACCGCCTTCCGCCTCACCGACGCGCGCACCACCGGCACGGGCGTCGCCCTCCACACGTACGAGCTGGCCGGCCGCCCCGAGTACGGCAGCTACTGAGCGGGTCCGGGCGAAAGGTGTAGCCACCACGGGCCTGTCCGGGTACGGTGATCGCTCCGCGTGCGAGCCGCCGAAGTCTCCACCACCCCCAGAGAGTCGGAGAGTCGGCCGCCATGTCCTCGATCGCCGCACCCCTGTCCCTCGACGCCCCCCGCCGGGCCTGGCTCGCCGATCTGCCCGTGCTGCTCGTCGCCGTGGTCTGGGGCGCCAGCTACCTCGCGGCCAAGGGAATCACCACCACCCACACGGTCATCGCGGTCCTCGTCCTGCGCTTCGCGGTGGTCCTGCCGGTCCTCGCCGCCGCGGGACGGCGGAAGCTCAGGGCCCTGGACGCGGCGCAGTGGCGCGGCGCCGCGACCCTCGGCCTGATCCTCGGCGGGATCTTCCTCCTGGAGACGTACGGGGTCGTGCACACCTCGGCCACCAACGCGGGCCTGATCATCAGCCTCACGATGATCTTCACTCCGCTGGCGGAGGCCGCCGTCACGCGGGTCAGGCCGCCCCGCGCCTTCCTCGCCGCGGCCGCGCTCTCCGTGGCGGGCGTGGTCCTGCTGACCCAGAACGGCGGGTTCACCGCGCCGTCCGCCGGCGACCTGCTCATGCTGCTCGCCGCCCTCGCCCGAACCGTCCACGTCCTGGCCATGTCCCGGATCAAGGCGGTCCGCTCGGCCGACTCGCTGTCGCTCACCACGGTCCAGCTCGGCTCGGCCGTCGCCGTGTTCGCCGTCATCGCGGCCTTCCCGGGCACCGGCGCGTCACCCTGGGCCGTGGCCCTCGACTTCGGGCCGCGCGAGTGGGCCGGGCTGCTGTTCCTCTCCGTCTTCTGCACGCTCTTCGCCTTCTTCGTGCAGATGTGGGCGGTCCGCCGCACCTCCCCGTCCCGGGTCAGTCTCCTCCTCGGCACGGAGCCCCTCTGGGCCGCGGCCGCGGGCATCGCCGTCGCCGGCGACCGCCCCGGCGTCCTCGGCCTCGCCGGCGCCGTCCTCGTCCTGGCCGGCACGACATGGGGCCGCCGCGCCGCCGACGGCGCGACGACCGTCTGAGCCGTACCTGCGCGGGGGCGGCCGGCAGCCTGAGCGGTACCTGCGCGGGGGCGACGACCGTCCGAGCCGTACGCCCCCGGCGGCGGTGTGGGGGTCAGGACTTCGGTACGCGGTCCGACGCGACCATCAGGACCAGGCCGAGGACCGCTATGACGATGTTGGCGAACAGCTCCCGGCCCTCCAGGAACCCCACGTTGTCGGTCAGGAAGCGGGTCAGGCCCATCAGACCGAACCAGCCGTCCGTCAGCTCGCGGACCACCCCGCAGACGCCGAAGACGGTGAGCAGGAAACCGACGACCTCCAGGAATCTCTTCATGCCGTGATCATGGTCGGGGCGGGGGGCCGGCCGCGTCCGCCACCGGTCCACGACCACCGCTACCGAAGTATCGACCCGCGCGACTTAGGTAGCGTCCCGCCCGCCCGTGCCCGTTACGGGCCCCTGAACTGCGTACATTGCGGATATGACGCGTACGGACCGGCAGCGCTGGCTGCTCCCCTCCCACCTGGTCGAATCGGGCGGGAGCGAGGGGGGACGGCCGCGCCGAACCGTCCGCGACTGGGTCGTGGACACCTCGCTGTTCCTGCTCGCCGCGTTCGTGGGTCTGCTCGCCGCCGACGCCAGTGCGGAGTACACCAGCGAGACCGTCACCCTCGTCGACCAGCTCGCCGGGGCCGCCGCCTGTTCGGCCCTCTGGCTGCGCCGGCGGTGGCCGGTGGGGCTCGCCGTCGCCCTCGCCCTGGCGAACGTCGTGGCCCCCGTCGCCGCCGGAGCGCTCCTCGCGAGCCTGTTCAGCGTCGCCGTACGCCGTCCCTTCCGCGAGGTGGCCTGGATCGGGGCGCTGGCCGTCGCCACCTCCGCCGCCCAGGTCTTCGCGCGCCCCGATCCCACCACCAACGCCGGGCTCAGCGTGGCCATCGGCTCGATCCTCATCCTCCTCGTCACCGCCTGGGGCATGCTCGTCCGCTCCCGGCGCCAGCTCGTCGAAGCCCTCCGCGAGCGGGCCCGCCGCGCCGAGGCCGAGGCCGAACTGCGCGCCGCCCAGGCCCAGCGGCTCGCCCGCGAGGCCATCGCCCGAGAGATGCACGACATCCTCGCCCACCGGCTGACCCTGCTCAGCGTCCACGCGGGCGCCCTGGAGTTCCGGCCCGACGCCCCGCCCGAGCAGATCGCCCGGGCCGCCGGCGTCATCCGCGACAGCGCCCACGAGGCCCTGCAGGACCTCCGCGAGATCATCGGCGTCCTGCGCGCCCCCGGCGAGAACGGCGACGGCGACCGGCCCCAGCCGACCCTCGCCACCCTCGACGCGCTCGCCGCCGAGTCCCGGGAGGCCGGAGCGGACGTCGTCCTCGACGTCGACGTCGACGACCCCGCCGCCGTCCCCGCCTCCACCGGCCGTACGGCCTACCGCATCGCGCAGGAGGGACTCACCAACGCCCGCAAGCACGCCCCCGGAACCAAGGTCACCGTCACCGTGGGCGGCCGCCCCGGCGAAGGGCTCACCGTCACCGTCCACAACCCGGCCCCCGAGGGGCCCGTCCCGCACGTCCCCGGCTCCGGCCAGGGACTCATCGGCCTCACCGAACGCGCCACCCTCGCCGGCGGCCGGATGGACCACGGACCGGACCCCGACGGCGGATTCGCCCTGCGCGCCTGGCTACCGTGGCCCGCATGACCATCCGGCTGCTCATCGTCGACGACGACCCCCTGGTCCGCGCGGGCCTCACGTTCATGCTCGGCGGCGCCGACGACCTGGAGATCGTCGGCGAGGGCGCCGACGGCGGCGACGTACCCGAACTCGTCGCCCGGCACGCGCCGGACGTCGTCCTGATGGACATCCGCATGCCGCGTGTGGACGGGCTCACCGCCACCGAACGCCTCCGCGCCCACCCGGGCGCCCCCGAGGTCGTCGTCCTCACCACCTTCCACGCCGACGAGCAGGTGCTCCGAGCCCTCCGGGCCGGCGCCGCCGGCTTCGTCCTCAAGGACACCCCGCCCGCCGAGATCGTCGCCGCCGTCCGCCGGGTCGCCGCCGGCGATCCCGTCCTCTCCCCGGCCGTCACCCGCCAGTTGATGAGCCACGTCGCCGGCGGGCCGGAACGGCCCCGGGCCGCCACGGCCGCCGAGCGCCTCGGCCGCCTCGCCGAGCGCGAACGCGAGGTGGCCGTGGCCGTCGGCCACGGCCGCTCCAACGCCGAGATCGCCGCCGAGCTGTACATGAGCGTCCCCACGGTCAAGGCCCACGTCTCGCGCGTCCTCGCCAAACTCGACCTCAACAACCGCGTCCAGATCGCCCTCCTCGTCCACGACGCGGGCCTCCTGGACGGCGACGAGGACGGGAACGCGAACGGCTAGGACCCGCCCTGAACGTCCTGGGCCTGTCCGGTAAGGCCTGGACCTGCCCGGAGACCCTGGGGGCACCCGCCGCGCGGAGGCCGCAGGCCCGTCCGGTGGACTGCCGCACACGAGCCGTCGGACAGGGCCCGTCGGATAGTCTGCGTCGATGTCCGTCATCGAACTGGGGGAGTACGGCGCGGACTTCACCGCGAACCCGTACCCCTACTACGCGAAGCTCCGTGAAGCAGGTCCCGTGCACGAGGTGCGGATGCCCGACGGTTTCCGGTTCTGGCTGGTCGTCGGGCACGAGGAGGGGCGCGCGGCGCTCGCCGACCCGCGGCTCGCCAAGTCCCCGTCCGTCATCGGCGTACGGCCGCCGGAGGAGGACGTCATCGGCGTCCACCTCCTCGCGGCGGACGCCCCCGACCACACCCGGCTGCGCCGCCTGGTCACGGCGGAGTTCACCGGCCGCCGCGTCGAGGGCCTGCGGCCCCGCATCGAGCGGCTCACCCACGAGCTCGCCGACGCGATGGAACCGGCCGGGCGCGCCGACCTCGTCGACGCGTACGCGTTCCCCCTGCCGATCACCGTCATCTGTGAACTCCTCGGGGTGCCCGCGGAGGACCGCGACACCTTCCGCCGCTGGTCGCACGAGCTCGTCGTGCCGACCGGCGAGCGCGGCATCCAGGAGGCGCTGGAGGGTTTCGGCGGGTACCTCGACGAACTCATCGAGGACAAGCGGGCCGCCGGACCCGCCGACGACCTGCTGTCCGGTCTGATCGCCGCCCGCGCCGAGGACGGCGACCGGCTCTCCGGACCCGAACTCCGCGCCATGGCCTACCTGTTGCTCATCGCCGGGCACGAGACCACCGTCAACCTGATCTCCAACACCGTCCGCAACCTGCTCACCCACCCCGAGCAGCTCGCCGCCCTGCGCGCCGACCCGGACCTCCTCGACGGCGCGATCGAGGAGTCCCTGCGGTACGACGGGCCGGTGGAGACCGGCACCTTCCGCTTCACCCGGGAGCCCGTCGCCCTCGGCGGCACCGAGATCCCGGCGGGCCACAGCGTCCTCGTCGGGATCGGCGCGCTCGACCGCGACCCCGCCCGCTTCCCCGACCCCGACCGCTTCGACATCCGGCGCGACACCCGCGGCCACCTCGCCTTCGGCCACGGCATCCACTACTGCCTGGGCGCACCCCTCGCCCGCCTGGAGGGCCGGATCGCGCTCCGCACCCTCCTCGACCGCTTCCCCGACCTGGCCCTCGACCCCGAGGGCGCCCCCTGGGAGTGGCTGCCGGGCCTCCTCATGCGGGGCGTGCGCGCCCTTCCGGTGCGGTGGTGACGGGAGGCGTGCACCCGACCGGGGCCGGAAGCCCCTCGGAAGGCCGCTGAGCGGTCAGCGGGAATCGACGCCCACCGGACGCCGTTCCCGGCGCGAGCGTTCGCAGGCCTCGGCGATGCGCAGCGCCGCGAGAGCCTCCCGGCCGTCGCAGGGATTGGCGGCCTCGCCGCGCACGAGGCGTACGAAGGCGTCGAGTTCGGCCTCGTACGCGGGGCCGAACCGGTCGAGGAAGCCCGGCCAGGGCTTCCCCGGCGGGGGAGGGCCCTGCGGTTCGAGGGAGGTGAGCGGGGCGCGGTCGTCCAGGCCGACCACGAGCTGGTCCCGGTCGCCCGCCAGCTCCATCCGCACGTCGTACCCGGCGCCGTTGCACCGGGTCCCGGTGACCGTCACGAGCGTGCCGTCGTCCAGGGTGAGGAGGGCGGCGGCGGTGGCGACGTCGTCCGCCTCCCGGAACATCGACGGGCCCGCTTCCGAGCCCGTCGCGTACACCTCGACGACCTCCCGGCCGGTCACCCACCGGACGACGTCGAAGTCGTGCACCAGGCAGTCCCGGAAGAGACCGCCGGAGAGCGGCAGGTACGCGGCGGGCGGCGGCTCCGGGTCGGAGGTCACCGCCCGGACGGTGTGCAGCCGGCCGAGCCGCCCCGACCGCACCGCCTCGCGCGCGGCCCGGTACCCCGCGTCGAAGCGGCGCATGAAACCCAGCTGGAGCTGCGTACCCGCCGCCGACACCGCCGCCAGCGCCGTCGCCGTGCCCGGCACGTCCAGGGCGATCGGCTTCTCGCAGAACGCCGGCAGACCCGCCTGGGCGGCGCGGGCGATCAGCTCCGCGTGCGCCGCCGTCGCCGACGCGATCACCACGGCGTCCAGCGCGTGCCCGAGCAGCGCGTCCACGTCCGGTGCAGCCTCGGCGCCGAGCGCCCCCGCCACCCCGGCCGCCCGCGTCGCGTCCGCGTCCGCCAGGACCAGCGAACCGACCTCCGGATGACGGGCCAGCACACCCGCGTGGAAGCTCCCGATCCGTCCCGTACCGATCAGTCCGATGCGCATGCCCCCACCGTGGGGGCGGCCTGCCCGACTGTCAAGGATTTGTCAGGACATCCGGACGTCACGACCTCCCGTCATCACGCTTCCTGTCCTCCGCCCCCCGGGGCTACGCTCCCCCCGTGTCCAAGCAGTCCGGTTCCGCCCCGCCCCCGCTCTCCGTGGACCGCACCAGCCCGGTCCCGCTCTACTTCCAGCTCGCCCGGCAGCTGGAGAGCGCCGTGGAGAACGGGACGCTCGCCCCGGGCGCCCTCCTCGGCAACGAGATCGACCTCGCCACCCGCCTCGGCCTCTCCCGCCCCACCGTCCGCCAGGCCATCCAGACCCTCGTCGACAAGGGCCTCCTGGTCCGCCGCCGCGGCGTCGGCACCCAGGTCCTGCACAGCAGGGTCCGGCGCCCGCTGGAACTCGGCAGCCTCTACGACGACCTCGACGCCGCCGGACAGCGCCCCGCCACCCGGGTCCTCGTCAACCGGCTCGAACCCGCCCCCGGCCCGGTCGCCGCCGCCCTCGGCGTACCCGAGGGCAGCGAGGTCCACTACCTGGAACGGCTCCGCACCGCGCACGGCGAACCCATGGCGTACCTGCGCAACCACCTCCCCGCGGGGCTCGTCGCCCCGGACACCGTGCTCCTGGAGGCGACCGGCCTGTACCGGATGCTCCGCTCCGCCGCGCTCACCCTGCACAGCGCCCGGCAGTCGGTCGGCGCCCGCGCCGCGACCGCCGCCGAGGCCGCGCTCCTCGACGAGGAGGAGGGCGCACCGCTCCTCACGATGGAGCGCACCACCTTCGACGACACCGGCCGGGCCGTCGAGCACGGCTCCCACCTCTACCGGGCCGCCCGCTACTCGTTCGAGTTCCGGCTGATGGCCCGTCCCTAGGGGGTGCACGGACCAGGACGGGGCCCCCTGGCGAGCGCCATGACCCGCATGACCGATACTGCAATGCACGCAGAAGGACACAAAGGAGGGCACGGCCTCGTGACCAGGCTTCGGACCGGAGGGGTACGCGCCGTCGTCGGCGCCGTGCTCGCGCTCACACTCACAGGGGCGCTCGCGGGGTGCAGCAGCACCGGCGGAAAGCGGGCGGAGGACGCCCGCAAGGCCGCCCAGGCACAGGCCCAGGGCCGCGCGGCCGTCGACACCCCGAAGTGGACCTTCGCCATGGTCACCCACTCCGGGGACGGCGACACCTTCTGGGACATCGTCCAGAAGGGCGCCCAGCAGGCCGCCGCCAAGGACAACGTCGACTTCCTCTACGCCCACAGCGACGAGGCGCAGCAGCAGGCGCAGCTGATCGACTCGTACGTCTCCAAGGGCGTCGACGGCCTCATCGTGACCCTCGCCAAGCCCGACGCCATGAAGGCCGCCGTCGAGAAGGCCGTCAAGGCCGGCATCCCGGTGATCACCGTGAACTCGGGCGCCGAGCAGTCCAAGGCCTACGGAGCGCTCACCCACATCGGCCAGGACGAGACCGTCGCCGGCGAGGCCGTCGGCGAGGAACTCGACGCGCGGGGGAGGAAGAAGGCCCTCTGCGTCCTGCACGAGCAGGGCAACGTCGGCCACGAGCAGCGCTGCGCCGGTGCGAAGAAGACCTTCGGCGGCGAGCTCGTGAACCTCTACGTCGACGGCACCAACATGCCGGACGTCAAGGCGTCCATCGAGGCGAAGCTCCAGTCCGACAAGGCCATCGACGCCGTCGTCACCCTGGGCGCCCCCTTCGCCGACGCCGCCGTCCAGGCCGCGAAGAGCGCCGGGAGCACGGCGGAGGTCGACACCTTCGACCTGAACGCCAAGGTCGCCACCGCCCTCCAGGCCGGCACCCTCGGCTTCGCCGTCGACCAGCAGCCCTACCTCCAGGGCTACGAGGCCGTCGACCTGCTCTGGCTGTACCGCTACAACGCCGACGTCCTCGGCGGCGGCAAGCCGGTCCTCACCGGCCCCCAGATCATCACCGAGGACGACGCCGCCGCGCTCGTCGGCTACGCGGAGCGGGGCACCCGATGAGCTCCACCGCCCCGCCGTCGGACGGCGTCGACCACGTCGACGAACGGCTCCTGCGCACCACCCCGCTGAAGAAGCTCCTCGCCCGCCCCGAGCTCGGCTCGGTCGTCGGCGCCCTCGCCGTCTTCGTGTTCTTCTCGGTCACCGCCGACAGCTTCCTGCGCGCCTCCAGCCTCGGCACCGTCCTCTACGCCGCCTCCACCATCGGCATCATGGCGGTCCCCGTCGCCCTGCTGATGATCGGCGGCGAGTTCGACCTGTCCGCCGGCGTGCTGGTGACGAGCTCGGCGCTGATCTCGTCGATGTTCAGCTACCAGATGACCGCGAACGTCTGGGTCGGCGTCGGCGTCTCGCTGCTCGTCACCCTGGCGATCGGCTTCTTCAACGGCTTCATGCTGACCCGCACCAAGCTGCCCAGCTTCATCATCACGCTCGGCACCTTCCTCATGCTGACCGGCCTGAACCTGGGCCTCACCAAGCTGATCAGCGGCACCGTCTCCACCAAGAGCATCGCCGACATGGAGGGCTTCCCCTCCGCCCGGAAGCTCTTCGCCTCGCAGCTGACGATCGGCGGCGTCGAGTTCAAGGTCACCATCCTGTGGTGGTTCGGCCTCGTCGCCCTCGCCACCTGGATCCTGCTCCGCACCCGCTTCGGCAACTGGATCTTCGCCGTCGGCGGCGGCGCCGACGCGGCCCGCGCGGTCGGCGTCCCCGTCTACCGGACGAAGATCGGCCTGTACCTGGGCGTGGCGTTCTGCGCCTGGATCTCCGGCCAGCACCTGCTCTTCTCCTTCGACGTCGTCCAGTCCGGCGAAGGAGTCGGGAACGAGCTCATCTACATCATCGCGGCCGTCATCGGCGGCTGCCTGATCACCGGCGGATACGGCTCCGCCATCGGCTCGGCGGTCGGCGCCCTCATCTTCGGCATGACCAGCAAGGGCATCGTGTACGCCGAATGGAACCCGGACTGGTTCAAGTTCTTCCTCGGGGCGATGCTGCTGCTCGCGACCCTGCTGAACGCCTGGATCCGCAAGCGCGTGGAGGCCACCAAGTGACGACCGAGACCGCTTCCGCCTCCCTGGTCGAGCTGGACGACGTCAGCAAGTACTACGGCAACATCCGGGCCCTCGAAGGGGTGTCCCTGGAGGTCCGCGCCGGGGAGATCACCTGCGTCCTCGGCGACAACGGCGCCGGCAAGTCGACCCTCATCAAGATCGTCGCCGGGCTGCACCGGCACGACGCCGGCACCTTCCGCATCGAGGGCGAGGAGGTCGCCCTCGCCAACCCGCGCGACGCCCTCGACCGGGGCATCGCCACCGTCTACCAGGACCTCGCCGTGGTCCCCCTCATGCCGGTCTGGCGGAACTTCTTCCTCGGCTCCGAACCCACCAAGGGCTCCGGCCCCCTCAAGCGGCTCGACGTCGGCCTGATGCGGTCCACCACCCGCGAGGCGCTGCTCCGCATGGGCATCGACCTGCGCGACGTCGACCAGCCCATCGGCACCCTCTCCGGCGGCGAGCGCCAGTGCGTCGCCATCGCCCGCGCCGTCCACTTCGGCGCCAAGGTCCTCGTCCTCGACGAGCCGACCGCCGCCCTCGGCGTCAAGCAGTCCGGCGTCGTCCTGAAGTACGTGGCCGCCGCCCGCGACCAGGGTCTCGGCGTGGTCCTCATCACCCACAACCCGCACCACGCCTACCTCGTCGGCGACCGTTTCGTCCTCCTCAAGCGGGGCGTCATGGCCGGCAGCCACACCAAGGACTCCGTGACCCTCGACGAGTTGACCCGGCAGATGGCCGGCGGCACCGAGCTGGAGGACCTCCGCCACGAACTGGAGCGGCCCGCCGCTTCGTGACGCGCCCCTCACACCCCACCTGGCAGAATCGAGCCGATGAGTACCTACCGTGACCTGACCCACCGCGGCTCGGCCCGCGGCACGGTCCTGCGGACCGTGGGGACCCGGGAGCGGCGCTCCCACCTGACCGCGCCGCGGGTGCCGACCGTCGGCATCGACATCGGCGGTACGAAGGTGATGGCCGGTGTCGTCGACGCCGACGGCAACATCCTGGAGAAGCTCCGCACGGAGACCCCGGACAAGTCCAAGAGCCCCAAGGTCGTCGAGGACACCATCGTCGAACTGGTCCTCGACCTCTCCGACCGGCACGACGTGCACGCCGTCGGCATCGGCGCCGCGGGCTGGGTCGACGCCGACCGGGCCCGGGTCCTCTTCGCCCCGCACCTCGCCTGGCGCAACGAACCCCTCCGCGACGCCCTCCAGGGCCGCCTCGCCGTACCCGTCATGGTCGACAACGACGCCAACACCGCCGCCTGGGCCGAATGGCGCTTCGGCGCCGGACGCGGCGAGGACCACCTCGTCATGATCACCCTCGGCACCGGCATCGGCGGCGCCATCCTGGAGGACGGCCAGGTCAAGCGCGGCAAGTTCGGCGTCGCCGGCGAGTTCGGCCACATGCAGGTCGTCCCCGGCGGCCACCGCTGCCCCTGCGGCAACCGCGGCTGCTGGGAGCAGTACAGCTCCGGCAACGCGCTGGTCCGCGAGGCCCGCGAGCTGGCCGCCGCCGACTCCCCGGTCGCGTACGAGATCATCGAACGGGTCAAGGGGAACGTCCCCGAGATCACCGGCCCCCTCATCACCGAGCTCGCCCGCGAGGGCGACGCCATGTGCGTCGAGCTCTTCCAGGACATCGGCCAGTGGCTCGGCGTCGGCATCGCCAACCTCGCCGCCGCCCTCGACCCCTCCTGCTTCGTCATCGGCGGCGGTGTCTCCGCCGCCGACGACCTCCTCATCGGCCCCGCCCGGGACGCCTTCCGCCGCCACCTCACCGGCCGCGGCTACCGCCCCGAGGCCCGCATCACCCGCGCCCAGCTCGGCCCCGAGGCCGGCATGGTCGGT
Source organism: Streptomyces sp. NPDC043176 (assembly GCF_056436715.1). Taxonomy (NCBI): domain Bacteria; kingdom Bacillati; phylum Actinomycetota; class Actinomycetes; order Kitasatosporales; family Streptomycetaceae; genus Streptomyces; species Streptomyces sp. NPDC043176. Next base: position 163,249 of record NZ_JBWKCA010000017.1, on the reverse strand, counting down.
GCCGCCGACCTCGCCCGGCTCGTCGCCCGCCGCTTCCGCCGCGCCAACCGGCGCCGCGTCGAGCGGTACGAACGGTACGAGCGCTACGCCCAGGCCCTGCGCAACGGGACCTCGGGCCGGGCCCCCCGTACCCCCGAGGACCCCCCTTCATGACCCTGCCCCACCCGTCCCCCCCTCCGCACGATCCGCGGGCCAAGCTCCCCGAGGACCGCCGGCACATGATCCGCCGCCGCTGGCTGACGGCCGTCATCATCGTGCTGCTCGTCGGTATCCCGGCCGGCTACCTGGTCATCTCCGCCGGCCAGAGCCGTGACAGCGGCCGCGACAAGGAACGCGAGTCCTCGGCGGCCGGCCTCCAGGCGAACCGGCCCTCCCAGATGAAGCGCCGGGTCTTCGAGGTCCCGATCCCCGCCGGCGCCTGGGACGTCGCCTACTACGAGACCAGCAACTGGAAGACGAGCCGGCTGTACGTCCAGTTCACGACCACCGCCACCGGTCTCGACGCCTTCCTCGCCGAGTCCGGCACCAGCCGCGCCCAGCTCACCCCGGGCCACGTCACCGTCAGCGAACGCGACGCCGACATCGCCGACTGGACCTTCGACGACGGCCCGGCCGGCGGCCCCACAACCCCGGCGACCGGCGCCCCCGTCACCCCGGCGACCGCCGGCACCGCCGCTCCGGCCACCGGCGGCCCCGCCACCGGCGCGACCGGGGCCACCGACGGGACGACCGGCGCCACGGTCTGGGCGGGCACCACCGTCACCCGTGAGGAACCCCGGCCGGACACCGACATCACCGTCGACCTCACCGACCCGGCGTTCCCCCGGGTGTACGCCGTCTCCGCCACCAGCCCCTGACGGCGGTGGCGGGACCCGCCCGGGCCGGCCCCCGCGAGCCCGGCCTGATCGGCAAGACGCCTCCTAGAGCCCGGTGACCTTGCCGCTCGCCGACAGTTCGTACACCAGGGTGACCGTGCGGCGGCCACCGGGCGGGAGGGCGAGGTCCCAGCGGGCGATGCCGTCGGCGTCGATCACGTCGGGCGCCGGGGAGCAGGCGTCCTTGTGGAGCCGCACCTCCACCGCCGACACCTCCGAGACGGGGATCCGCTCCCGCAGGACGACCGTCCGCTCGCCGCGTTCCCCGGGCGCGGAGAAACGGGAGACGTGCAGCCGCACCGTGCGGGTGACGACCGTCCGCTGCGTGAGGCCGACGGAGTCGCGGGACTCCTCGGTCCGCCGGACCACCCGGTAGTCGTCCCGGCTGCCGAAGGCCAGCTCGACCGGGGCGCCGACGGCCGTGAAGTCCAGCGTGCCGCGGCCGCCGAACCCGCTGTCGCGGACCAGGTCCACGGGCCCGGCGAGCAGCACGTGGCCGGACAGGTTGTCGCACCGCACCACCTGGGTGACCAGCGGGGACAGCTCCGGCGCGCAGGCGTACTCGCCGCGCGCCGCCGTGGTGAACGCGGAGAGCGGCACCCGGTGGGCGCGGCCGTCCCCGCGCACCGAGACCCGCGCGGGGGCGCTCAGCACCCGCGCCTCGCCGCCGTCGTCCACCCCCGGCAGACCGAGCACGGCCGCCGGGCCGAGCTCCCCGACCTCCTCCTCGCGCAGCTCCACGTCGACCGTACGGCGCTCCGCCGCCGAGCGGTCCTTCAGCGTCAGCCGGTCCTCGGCGAGGCGCGGCGGATCGGTGGCCAGTGCCGACCGGGCCGTCGACAGCGTCAGCCGTACGTCCGACCAGTCCTCGCCGGTCCGCTGCCAGACCATCGCGTCGGTCTCCAGGGTCAGCGAGTCGCCGTCGAGCACGGCCCGGTAGGCCGGCCGCCACAGCGCGCACGGGGTGAGGTGGGTCAGCCGCAGCTCCGCCGGCCCGGCTGCCGCGGCCTCCACGGTCAGCTCGACGTGGCCGACGAGTTCGGCGGGCTCGTCCCCGGAGGCGTACAGCGCCAGCTGCGTCTCGTCGAACTCGGCGTCGAGCTCGACCAGCCGGGCCTGCACGCGGCGGAGCCGTTCGGCGTACGCGTCGCGCTCGCCGTCGACCCGGTCCAGTTCGGCAGCCCAGCGGGACCGCTCGCTCTCCCCGGCGCCGACGCCCTCGCCGATCTCGCGCAGCAGGTCGGCGGCGAGCCGGCCGAGGAGACCGAGGCGGGCGCGCAGCCGGTCGCCCTGCCGTTCCAGGGACGACTGCTCCGCTTCGAGGGCGTCCGACCGCCGGCGCAGGGCGGAGTCGCCGTCGTGGGCGGGCAGCGGCGCGCGTGGCGTCCAGGTCCGGACGATCCGCGCGTCGAGCACGGTCGCGGGGCGATCGGCGGTCACCTCGGCGTGCAGGGTCCGGTCGACGGCCAGCGCGCTGACGGGGCCGAGGCGCAGCCGCTGGACGCCGGCCGCCAGGTCGAGCACGGCCGTGCGCTCGACGTGGGCGCGGTCCTCCAGGCACGTCACGGCGGTGACGGGGAGGGCGATCGGCTGCACGGCGGTGGTCGTGTGGGTGGTCGTGGTCATGGCGGTGTCAGCTCCTGCGGTTTCCGCCGACCAGGGCCTTGCCGGTCGGGATGCGGATCTCGTAGCCGCCGTCGAGGGCGGCGGTGGCGCCCGCGGGCAGGTCGAGGCGCCAGACGCGGGTGCCCGGTGCGTGGCGGTCGGCTCCGGCGCCCTCCTCGGGCGTCGTCCAGTCGGCCCGCTCCTCGATCCTGACGTCCCCGTCCGAGGTGACCGGCACCCGCTCGTGGACCTCGACGGTGACGGGCCTCGCGAGCCGGTTGGCCAGCTCCACGTGGACGCGGTGGTCGAGCACGGTGACGTTGTTGCGCAGACCTGCGGTCGACTCCCGCAGGTTCGTCCGGCGGGTGACCCGGATGCCCTCGGCGGGCCCGAGTCCCACCCGCCGGACCCCGCCCGGGGCGAGCGTGGGCAGCGCCGCGGTCAGCAGGAAGTCGTCGTCGACGGTGACCTCCACCGGACCGGCGAGCAGCGCCTGGTCGGTGGCGTTGGACAGGACCAGCGTCGCGTACACGGTCTGCTCGACGGACGGCACGCACAGGTACTCGGTGCGCAGACCGACCGCGATCTCGCCGACGGTGACGGTGTGCCAGGTGCCGTCCGACGGGATGTCGGCGCGCGCGGCCGCGTCGAAGCGGTGGTCGAAGGAGCCCGCCGACTCGCGGGGCCACACGGCCTGTCCGGGCAGCGGAAGCCCGGCCACCGTCTCGGCGCGGCGACGGCACTCGGCCGCCACCGGGTCGAAGGACACGTCGGGGAACAGCCGGCCCCGGCGGTCGCCCTGCTCGTCGGGGCCGCGCAGGACGAGCGCGGCGTAGTCGAGCTCGGCGCCGCTCGGCTGCGGCGGTCCCGGCGGTGGCGGCGGCTGAGGCGCCGGCGCCGCCGCACCGGGAGCCCCCGGCATGAAGGGCGCCGCGGGCGCGAAGGAGGCCGGGGGCCCGGCGAACGCCGGCGGAGCTCCGCCGTACGCGCCGCCCGGCGGCTGCGGCGCGGGCGGGACGGCCGACCGCCGGGCGCGGACGGCGGGCGCCGGCGGAGGCACCGGCGGCGGAACGGGCACGGGCACGGGCACGGGGACGCCGGCCTCGGCCGCTCCGGCCGCGACGGCGCCCGGCGCGGAGGGCGTGAAGGGGCGCGGGCCCGCCGCGTCGTACCCGGCGAACAGGTCCGCGAGCCCGGCCGGCGGCTCGCGCCAGCCCGACGGCGCGGGGGCCTCCTGACGGCGGCCGAGCCGGATCGACCGCAGCCTCGGCAGGTCGGTGCGGCGCCGCAGATCGGCGGTCGACAGGGCGATCCGCACGCCGGTCCAGTCCTCGTCCGTGCGCTGGGCCACCGAGGCCCGCAGCAGCAGCCTCCCGCTGCCGTCGCCCTGACGGTGCGACAGCCGGTAGGTCGGCACCCAGACGGCGCCCGGCACCCCGTACTCCAGCTCCACCTCCACCTCGCCCTCGACGTCACCGGCACCGGCGCCGTCCAGGGTCAGGGCCGCGCAGACCACGGTCCCCACGTGCTCCGACGGCGCGTCGGTCGAGGCACGGCCGAGACGGTCGGCGGCGACGGCGAACGCGTGCTCGGCCTCGACCACCGCCTCCTCCAGCTCGGCCAGGCGCGTGTGCAGTGCCGTCAGCCGCTCGTCCACGAAGTCGGCGAGTTCCAGCCAGGCGTCGACCGGGGTCCGGCGGTACGGCTCGTCCCGCTTCCGGCCGGGCGCCACCGGATGGAGCCCCTCGACCTCCTTGATCAGACCCAGCTGCCGGTCCCGCCGGGCCTCCGCCGCCACGCGCGCGTCCCTCAGCCGCTCGACCTCACGCCGTGCCCCGTCGGACACGTCCGGCCCGAGCGGCTCCGCCTCGACCACCACCCGCGCCTCGGTGACCCGCAGCCCGGACGCGCCGAGTACCCGGGCCCGCAGAGACCCCGGGTCCAGCGACCGGGGCAGCCCCGTCACCCGCACCCGTCCGCCCGGCGCCACCGTCCCCCGCGCCAGCCGGCGGCACACCGCGCCCCGCGCGTACACCACCACCGCATCGAGAGCCGACGCCCACCGCTGCTCCGGACCGTCCGTCATGCACTCCGCCCCCCGTCGCTTTCACGCCAACCGAAGCGTACGCCGGGCCGGGGCCCGCAGGGCAGGCGTTTCCGGACGCCGCCCTCCCGTTGGCCGATTGTCAACAGGCGCGTTCGAGGCATCCCCCGTTCGCTGTAACGTACCGCTGACCCACTGTTCTCGGGCCTGTCCGAGAGTCCGTCCGAGGGTCCGAGCGGGGGAGTCGCCGGGATGTCGACGATCGGTCTGGCCGCGGCCATCGAGGAGTTGCGGCAGGAGCTGTACGAGGCGCAGCGGCAGGGCGCCGGCCAGCAGTTCGCCTTCGGCGTGGAAGAGGCGGAGCTGGAACTCCAGCTCGAACTGCGCCACTCGCAGAAGGGCGACGGCAAGCTCTCCTTCGGCGTCGTCACCGTCGGCGGGGGCGTCGAGCGGGCGAGCGTCCGCACCCACACGCTGAGGATCCGGCTGTCCGTCGCGGACAAGGCCGCAGGCGGCACCCGACCCGAGGTCAACGACGACGAGACCGGGTCGTGGGACGACGGGGAGTGACGTGGAGCCGGGCAGACTGGCGCTGATCCGCGGCGGTACGCAGGACGGGCGGCGCAGCACCGGTTCCGGGTATCTCATCGGCCCGCGACTCGTGCTGACGGCGCGTCACCTCCTGGTGGACCGGGGGACCGGCACGCCATGGCCGAAGATCTCCGTCCAGATCGGCCACCCCGGGCAGGGCCCCACGCGGACCGTCAGGGCCGAGCTGCTGTGGACCCCGCCCGACGGCCTCGACGTCGCGCTGCTGCGCATCGACCAGGCCGTCGACCTCCCCGGCGCCGTCCTCTGGGGCCGCCCCGCCGGCCGGGCGCCGCTGCCGTACGCCGGACTGGGCTACCCGAAGGCCGCCACCGTCGAGACGCGCGAGGTCGAGAACCTGCGGGGCACGCTGTCGCCCCTCTCCGGCTCCGGCCGCCACTACGTCCTCGACCAGGGGCCCGCCCCGCAACCCGGCGAGGACGGCAAGAACGCCTGGGGAGGGGTCTCCGGCGCCGCCGTCTTCTGCGACCACAGGCTCGTCGGCGTCGTCGTCCAGGAACCCGAGGCCTACGGCGCCAGGAGGCTGCTCGCCGTCCCCGCGCACTCCTTCGTCCAGGACGCGGACTTCCTGAACCACCTCGCCGAGCACGCGTGCGCCTCCGCCGAGCTCGTCGCGATCGGCGTACCGGCGCCGAGGGCCGCGCCCGGCGCCGAACGCACCCCCGCCGAACGGGCCCTGGAGCAGCTGCTCCGCCCGCTCTTCGCCGACCCCGCCGCCCGCACCGCCCACGCCCGGGAACTCGCGGGCGAACTCGGCTACGAGACCGCCGACTACGCCCCCACCGCCGCCGATCTCGTGACCCTCCTCCTGGCGCACCCCCGTGCGCACGCCGCACTCGGCCAGGCCCTCGCCGCGCGCGCCGTGGACCAGGCGTTCCGCTCCTGCCTCACCGCCTTCCTCTCCCACGCCAGGGTGCTCGGCCGCGGTCCCTTCCTCTCGCCGGAGGAGTTCGACGACCTCCTGCACCTGCTGCGCCGGATCCGCGACGAGCAGTCGGCGCTCCTGCCCCAGGCCGCCCGCGACGCGCTGCCGTACGCGGCACTGCCCGGCTGCCTCGACCGGCCCCGCATCGAGGAGCACGAACTCGCCGAGGCGGTCGAGGCACTGGAGGAACTCCCCGACGGCGAGAGCATCCCCGAGGGCAGCCCGCCCGTCCCCGCGCTCCTCCGCCTCGTCGAGTACGTGGCGGCCGCCGTGGACGGCGTACGACAGGACGAGCTGCGCGCCTGGTCGAAGCGGACGGCCGACCGGATCGGCGTCCACGGCGACGCCCTGGGGGAGCGGCGCATGGACGCCGCACGGTGGGCCGAGCGCCGCCGGAACTCGCTGGTGTCCCGCGTGGTCATGGAACTGGAGCGCGACGGCGCCGGGGACGGCGACCGGTACGTGTGCCGGATCCTGCTCCTCCGCACCGACGGCACCCACCGGATCCTCAAGAGCCCGTCGTCGGAGCCGAAGACCCCGCGGGAGGCGGCGAGCGCCCTCGCCGAGGCCGTCAGCGCCGCACGGCAGGAGCCCGGCGGGTACGACCACGTGCCCTGGGTGACCGTCGTCGTCGACCGGCCGGGCCTCCACCTGACCGTCGACGAATGGGAGTCCGGCGCACCCGGCGGCCTCCTCCCGCCCTCCCCGATCGGCGCCGACTACCAGATCTCCCTCAGCTGCCCGGAACTCGACCGGATGGTCCCCGACCGGGGCCAGGACCGGGAACGCCGGTGGAAGAAGGGCCGTACCTCGGTCGTCGTCACCGAACCGTCCTGCGGCGACGTGCGCAAGCTGATGCACCTGCTCGGCACCGAACACCGCGACACCGCCCGTGTCGTCCTCCACGGCCCCGCCGACCAGCGCGTGGCCCGGCTCGAGACCTGCCTCGCCCTCGGCGTGCCCGTCGTGCTCTGGGACCGCGAGGCCACCGGTTACGACGACGCCGACCGGCTCGGCGAACTGGCGCCCTCCGGCGAGCTCGACGGACTCGCCGAACGGGTACGCGTCTTCCGCAGCCGCACCGCCGCCCACCCGGAGGAACGACGGGCCCGCCCCTCGCTCGTCTGGGAACCCGAAGGCTCCTACCCGAGGACCGAACAGCTGCACCTGAGGGACCCCTGGAGAGGAACCCACGCGTCATGACCACCCCCGAACAGCCGACCGGCCCGCGCTCCCCGGAGCGGGCCCCCGCCGGAGACGACCGGCTCCTCGACGAAGACGCCCCGCGCCTCGCCGGAAGCGACTGGCGCCTCTTCCGCGGGAACGGAGAGCGCCGCGACGTCGACTTCCCCGAAGCGCCCCCGTGGCGCCGCTTCGACCGCCCCGCAACCGGGACCGGCGCCAAGGTCCCCTACCCCCGGCCCTACCTCATCGGCCCCGACGAGGCCGACGTGGTCAACGCGGCGCTGCACCTGCGCCGGCCCCTCCTCGTCACCGGCCAGCCCGGCACCGGCAAGTCCTCCCTCGCCCACGCCATCGCGCACGAACTGAACCTCGGCCGCGTCCTCCAGTGGCCCGTGAACAGCCGCTCCACCCTCCAGGACGCCCTCTACCAGTACGACGCCGTCGGCCGGCTCCGCGAGGCCACCCTCCCGCGCGACGCCGACGGCACGGAACCCGACATCGGCCGGTACATCCAGCTCGGCCCCCTCGGCAACGCCCTCGTCGACCGCGGCCGCCCCCGCGGGGCCGGTGTCCTCGTCGACCGCGGCCGCCGCCGCGGGGCCGGGGCGCCCGGCGACCGCGCACGCCCCCGCGTCCTCCTCATCGACGAACTCGACAAGGGCGACGTGGACCTCCCCAACGACCTGCTGACCGTCTTCGAGGAGGGCGAGTTCGTCATCCCCGAACTCGCCCGGCTCCCCAGGGACCACGCCCCCGTCCACGTACGGACCGACGACCCCGACCGGCCCGCCCCCGTCGAACGGGGCCACGTCCGCTGCGCCGAGTTCCCCGTCGTGATCATCACCAGCAACGGCGAACGCGAGTTCCCGCCCGCCTTCCTCCGCCGCTGCGTCCGCCTCGACCTCCCCGAACCCGACGAGCGGCGCCTCCGCGACATCGTCGCCGCCCACCTCGGACCGGCCGCCCTCGACCAGGTCGACGACCTCCTGGAGACCTTCCTCGCCCGCCGCGCCGCCGGCGAACTCGCCACCGACCAGCTCCTCAACGCCGTCTTCCTCCGCAAGGGCGGCATCAACCTCGACGCGGGCCCCCTCCTCCACGCCGTCCTGCACCGCCTCGGCGGAGCCGTGTGACCCCGTGATCTCCCACGTCACCGACCTCCTCGCCGCCAGCGGCCTCGACCTCTCCCACGAGGAACTCCTCGACGCCCTCTGGCTCGCGGGGCGGCTGCCCCACCCCACCGGCCCCCTCATCCAGGCCGCCCTCGACCCGTCGTCCCACCCCGACGCGCCCCCGCCCCACCGGCCCGAGGGCCCCGAGGCGCCGCAGCCCGACTCGCCACCCACCGAACCCCGCCGGGCGGCCCGCCCGGAACACCCGCTCCTCGCCGCCCCGCACGGGCGCCGCGGCAGCGGCGACGAAGCCGCGGGCTCGTACCCGGCCCATCCCGTCGGCGTACCCGACCACCACTCCCTCGGTCCCGGCCGCCTCCGGCTGGAGAAATCCCTCCGCCCCCTCAGACAGCGCTTCCCCGACCCGCGCCGCCGCTCCCTCGACATCCCCGGCACCGTCAGCGCCATGGCAGAGACGGGCGTACCCGAGACCGTCACCCGGCCCCTCCGCAGCCGCTGGCTCACCCTCGGCCTCGTCGTCGACGACGGCATCTCCATGCTCCTGTGGCAGCGTCTGGCCTCCGACCTCCGCGCCCTCATGGAACGCGCCGGCTCGTTCCGCGACGTCCGCGTGTACGGACTCGACACCCGCACCGCCACGCCGACCCTGCGCAGCAGCCCCTACGGCCACGGCACCCGCCCCGAGTCCCCCAAGACCCTCTGCGACCCCACGGGCAACACCCTCGTCCTCGTCGTCAGCGACGGCGTCGGCCCCGCCTGGCGGGACGGCGGGATGCTCCGCGTCATGGAGCGGTGGGCCCGATCCGGCCCCACCGCGATCGTCCACGCCCTCCCGCCGCGCCTCTGGTCGAGCTCCGGCATCGACGCCCGCCCCTGGCAGGTCACCACCCCCGGCCGCGGCGGTCCCACCCGCGCCTGGCACGTCACCGACCCCACCCTCCCGCCCGAACTCGTCCGCTTCGACTCCGTCCCCGTCCCCGTCCTCGAACCCACCCCCACCGCCATCGCCGACTGGGCCCACCTCATCGCCGCCCCCGGCACCACCACCCTCCTCCCCCTCTGGGCCCCCGCCGCCCCGCCCACCGGCCCCACGGCCCCGGCCAGGACCTCCGAACCCGTGTCCGCCGCCCCCGGCGCCCGGGCCAAGGACGCCGACCGCGCCCCCGACCCCCGGACCCAGGACACCGGCCCCCACCCCCGTGTCACCGGCGCCGACGCCGTCCTCCGCTTCAAGGCGGCCGCCTCCACCGAGGCCTACCGCCTCGCCGCCCACATGGCCGCCGTCGCCCCCGTCACACCCCCCGTCATGCGCCTCGTCCAAGCCGCCGTCGGCCCTCCCACCGACCCCGGCCACCTCACCGAGGTCTTCCTCGGCGGCCTCATGCACGAACTCGACCCCACCGAGCCCCGCCGCCTCCCGCACCTCCGCCGCTTCGACTTCGCCGCCGACGCCCGCCGCGTCCTCCTCACAGCCGTCCCCCCACGCGAACTCCTCCGCACCGCCGACGCCCTCACCCGCCGCATCGAATCCGCCGTCGGCCGCGCCGCCGTCTTCCCCGCCTGGGTCGGCCATCCCGACGGCACCACGCTCGTCGAAGGCACGGCGCACTCCTTCGGCTGGCTCCGGACACAACTCCTGGCACGACTCGGCCTCCGGCCCACGGCCGCGCCGGAAGCGGAGTCGCTGGAACCGCGCCGTGGTGCCGCCCACTCCCCGGCCGCAGATGCGGCGGAGGCCGCGCCACTCCAGCGAGCGGCAGCGGCCGCTCAGGGAGAACCGCGTGAAGCGGAGGTTCGGCCGGCCGGCTCCGGCTCGTCTTCCGTTCCGGGCGGTGACAGGTCCGAGACGCGGTTGCCGGACACTCAGGGTGGCGGCACCGCCCCTGGCCAGGAGCCGACCGACGAGTCCGTCGTCCGGGAGGAACAGGCGCTCGTCGACCGCGAGCGGGCCTTGGGTCCGGACCACCCCGACACGCTCGCAGCCCGGGCGGACCTCGCCCTCTCCTTGCGGCGGGTGGGGAGGACCCACGAGGCCATCGACCTGTTGGAGCGGTCGGTCGTCGACTTCGGCAGGGTTCTGGGACCGGAGCATCCTCTGACGCTCAGCGCCCGCTCGGACCTCGCCTTCACGTTCTGGCAGGTGGACCGTGTCGATGAGGCCATAGCCCTGCAGGAGCGGGTGCTCGTCGACTTCGAGAGGGTCATGGGCCCGAGGCATCCCGACACGCTCACGGCCCGGGCGGACCTAGCCCTCTCCTTCATGGACGCGGACCGGACCGATGAGGCCATCGCCCTCCAGGAGCGGGTGCTCGTCGACTGCGAGCTGGTCCTGGGGCCGGAACATCCCGAGACCCTCACCGCGCGTTCCGACCTCGCCTCCACCTTCTGGCAGGTGGAGCGGACCGATGAGGCCATTGCCCTGCACGAGGAGGTACTCGCCGCCCGCGAGCGGGTGTTGGGCCCGGACCACTTCAACACGCTGGCCGCCGGCGCCGATCTTGCCCGCTCGTTGAGGCAGGCAGGGCGGATCGACGAGGCCATCGCTCTGGCGGAGCAGGTTCTCGTCAACCGGGAGCGGGTGCTGGGGCCGGAGAACCGGCACACCTTCGACGCCCGTGCCGCGCTCGCGGACTCCTACGAGCAGGCGGGCCGGGTCGAGGAGGCCATCGGTCTGCAGGAGCAGGTTCTCGTCGACTCCGAGCGGGTTCTCGGTCCGGCGCACGCCGACACTCGCCATGCCCGGATCGCCCTCGCCTTCTCCTACGGAAAGGCGGGGCGGCTCGAGGAGGCCATCGCTCTACGGGAGCGGGTGCTTGTCGACTCCCAGCTGGCTCTGGGGCCTGAGCATCCCGACACGATCACTGCCCGTGCCGTCCTCGCGCTCGATTTCAGGCGGGTGGGGCGGATCGGCGAGGCCATTGCCGTGGAGGAGCAGGTTCTCGCCGACCGCGAGCGCGTCTTGGGCGAAGAACACCCCGACACCCTCCTCGCCCGCGCCGACCTCGCTTTCTCCTACGAGGCGGTGGGTCGGACGGATGAGGCGTTCGCCCTGCAAGAGAGCGTGTTGACCGACTCCGAGCGGATCTTGGGGCCGGAGCACCCGGACACCCTCACCGCCCGTGCCGACCTCGCCGGCTCCTTCGCGCAGGCGGGACGGATCGACGAGGCGATCCCCTTGGCGAAGCAGGTTCTGGCCGACCGTGAGCGGATCCTGGGTGGGGAGCATCGCGACACGATCTCCGCCCGTGCCGACCTCGGTTACATCTACTTCACGGCGGATCGCCTGGAAGAGGCCATCGCCATGGAAGAGCCGGTTCTCGCCGACCGCGAGCGGATCCTGGGTCCGGACCATCCCGAAACCATGACGGCCTGCATCAACCTTGCCGTTTCCTACAAGTCGGCGGGTCGGCTGAACGAGGCCGTCGCTCTGCAGGAGCGCGTGTACGCCGACTCCGAGCGGCTTTTCGGGTCGGCGCATCCCGAAACGCGTAGCGCCGCCGAAGAGCTCGCGTACTCCTACGAGCAGGTGAGGCAGGCGGCGGGGGCGGGTGCTCTCGCGCGGGGAGTGCCTGTGGAAAGCGAGGGGAACCCTGATTCCCTCGGCTAGAGCACGGCCTTCCCCCGCCCCTTTCCCGAACTTTTCATCCTATGTCCACCGGAACGGTCCGGCCTGCTCCGCCCCCGCCCGCGCACTCCCCCGCCCCGAGATGAGAGGGTCTTGCGGGTGAGTGAGACATCGACGGACACCCTGCAATACCGCGTCGACGGGCGGGAGGACGCGCCGGTTCTGGTCATCGGGCCATCGTTGGGGACGACGTGGCATATGTGGGACCGGCAGGTGCCGGAGTTGGCGCGGGAGTGGAGGGTGGTGCGCTTCGACCTGCCGGGGCACGGGGGCGCGCCGGCGCGGCCGTTCAGTTCGGTGGCGGAGCTGGGGGACCGGCTGCTGGCGACGCTCGACGGGATCGGGGTGCAGCGGTTCGGGTACGCGGGCTGTTCGCTGGGCGGGGCCGTGGGGCTCGACCTGGCGCTGAGGGCGCCGCACCGGGTGGCGTCGCTGGCGCTGGTGGCGACGTCGCCGAGGTTCGGGAGCGCGGACGAGTTCCGGCAGCGGGGCGTGATCGTCCGGACGAACGGGCTGGAGCCGATGGCGAGGGCGGCACCGGAGCAATGGTTCACCCCGGTGTTCGCGGGGGCGCAGCCGGCGATCGTCGACTGGGCGGTGCAGATGGTGCGTACGACGGACCCGGCCTGTTACATCGCGGCGTGCGAGGCGCTGGCGGTGTTCGACGTACGGGAGGCGCTCGGGCGGATCGGCGTGCCGGCCCTGGTGCTGGTGGGCTCCGAGGACCAGGTCACCGGTCCCGCGGAGGCGCGGACGCTGGTCGCGGGGATACCCGACGCGCGCCTCGCGGTGGTGCCGGGCGCTTCGCACCTGGCGCCGGTGGAGCAGCCGGCGGCCGTGACGGACCTGCTGACCGAGCACTTCGCCGGGACGGCACAGGAGACCAGTGGGACGCTGACGGTGCCGCCGATGCCCGCGGGCCCGGCTCCCGCGGCCGAGCCCGTGGTGGCCGTGCCGGTGGCCGGGCCCGCCGGGGCGGGGCGGCCCGACCCGTACGAGAAGGGCCTCGGGCTGCGGCGCGAGATCCTGGGCGACGCCCGTGTGGACCAGGCGCTGGCCGACGACCCGGACGGCGCGTTCCAGGAGCTGGTCACCCGCTACGCCTGGGGCGAGGTGTGGGGCCGGGAGGGCCTGGACCGGCGGACGCGCAGCGTGGTGACGTTGACCGCGCTGGTGGCCGGGGGCCACCGGGAGGCGCTCGCCGACCACACGCGGGCCGCCCTGCGCAACGGCCTGTCGCCGGAGGAGATCCGCGAGGTCGTCCTGCACGCGGGCGTGTACTGCGGGCTGCCGGCCGCCGAGACCGGCCTGCGGGTGGTCGCCCGCGTCATCGAGGAGGAGACGACGCCTCCGGCGTAACCTGACGGCGTGAAGCTGACGAAGAAGTCCCACGCGTGCGTTCGGCTGGAGAAGGACGGGCGGACGCTCGTCCTGGACCCCGGCATGTTCACCGAGGAGGACGCGGTCCGCGGGGCCGACGCCCTGTTCGTCACCCACGAGCACCCCGACCACTTCGACGAGGGCCGGCTGCGCGCCGCGCTGGAGGCGAACGGGGCCGCCGAGATCTGGACGCTGCGGAGCGTCGCGGAGCAGCTCTCGGCGGCCTTCCCCGGGCGCGTGCACACCGTGGGCCACGGCGACACGTTCACGGCGGCCGGTTTCGACGTCCAGGTCCACGGCGAGCTGCACGCGGTGATCCACCCGGACATCCCGCGCATCACCAACGTGGGGTTCCTCGTGGACGGCTCCGTCTTCCACCCCGGCGACGCGCTCACCGTGCCCGACCACCCCGTCGACACGCTGCTGCTGCCCGTCATGGCCCCCTGGAACAAGATCTCCGAGGTCATCGACTACGTCAGGGAGGTCAAGCCGCGCCGGGCGTACGACATCCACGACGCACTGCTCACCGACCTGGCCCGGCCCATCTACGACCGCCAGATCGGCGCCCTCGGCGGCACCGACCACTCCCGCCTCGCCTCGGGGGCGTCCGCCGAGGTCTGACCGGAGCCGGGCGGCGGAGACCACCTGGGGGAGCGGGACCCGTCCGCGGCCGACGCCCCGTGGCCGCACCCGCGCCGAGACCCGGCGCCGCCGTGCCGGACGACTGTCACACCCCGCCAGTAGGCTTGCGGGCATGCGCATCGCCACCTGGAACGTCAATTCGATCACCGCCCGGCTGCCCCGGCTCCTGGCATGGCTGGAGAGCAGCGGCACGGATGTGCTGTGCATCCAGGAGACCAAGTGCACGGCCGAGCAGTTCCCCGTCGAGGAGCTCCGTGCCCTGGGGTACGAGTCGGCGGTCAACGCCACCGGCCGGTGGAACGGCGTGGCCCTGGTCTCCCGGGTCGGCCTCGCCGACGTGGTCACGGGGCTGCCCGGCGGTCCGGAGTACGACGCGGTGGAGGAGCCGCGCGCGATCTCGGCGACGTGCGGCCCGGTCCGCCTCTGGTCGGTGTACGTGCCGAACGGCCGCGAGGTGGACCACGCGCACTACGCGTACAAGCTGCGCTGGCTGGAGGCCCTGAAGGCGGCCGTCGCGGAGGACGCGGCGGGGGAGCGGCCCTTCGCGGTCCTCGGCGACTACAACATCGCCCCGACGGACGACGACGTGTGGGACCGGGCGGTCTTCGAGGGCGCCACGCACGTGACGGAGCCGGAGCGGGCGGCGCTCGCCGGGCTGCGCGAGACCGGCCTGACGGACGTGGTGCCGCGCCCGCTCAAGTACGACCACCCGTTCACGTACTGGGACTACCGCGCGCTCTGCTTCCCGAAGAACAAGGGCATGCGGATCGATCTGGTCTACGGCAACAAGCCCTTCGCCGAGGCCGTCTCGGACGGCTACGTGGACCGCGAGGAGCGCAAGGGCAAGGGCGCCTCGGACCACGCGCCCGTCGTCGTGGACCTCGACGTCTGACCGGTGGTCCGTCCCGGCCGCGGAGATCGTTTCCGCGCGCCGGGTGGTCGACCGGCGGGTGACGGTGCAAGGCTGTTCGGATGAACATCCCGTTTCTGGACAACTGGCGCAAGCGGCATGAGCCCGAGCCGGTCGACGCTCCCCTGGCCGCGGCCTTCGACCGCGACCCGGAGGGAGTGGCCGAGCTGCTCTCCGAGTGCGAGCTGCTGCGTGCCAGGGTCGGCGCGGCCGGCGTGGTCCTGGACGACACCCCCCACTCCCTCCAGGAGCTCGACCAGCTGCCGCCGCGCTGGCGGAACGACGCGGAGGAGCTGCCCTGGATCGGGAACGACGCCGGGCTCTACCTCGGCACCGTCATCGTCCGCAACGTGCCGGACGCGCGGTGGCAGGTGTGGCCCGGCGGCGGCCCGGTGGTGCGGCTCGTCTCCGGCCGGGAGATCCAGGTCGTCGAGGCCGGTCTCGACTGGGCGATGACGGGTTCGCCGGAGCTCTACCACGTGTACGCCGAGGCCGCCGAGTACTGATTCCGGGCCCCGCCCGCCACCCTCTCGCAGTAAATACTGCTAATTCCGGTTTCATGCGTGTCGGGCGTGAAGTCCCTTTTTCTCGTGAATAGTTTGCGCTGACCGCGACACCGCCGAGAAGGGGACAGGGCAGCGCATGGCCGTCGTCGATCCGCTGATCGAACTGCGTGGCGTCAACAAGCACTACGGCACGCTGCACGTCCTCCAGTCCATCGACCTCACCGTCGGGCGCGGGGAGGTGGTCGTCGTCATCGGTCCGTCGGGTTCCGGCAAGTCCACCCTCTGCCGGGCGATGAACCGGCTGGAGCGCGTCGAGTCGGGCGAGATCGTCATCGACGGGCAGCCCCTCCCCGAGGAGGGCAAGGCGCTCGCCCGGCTGCGCGCCGAGGTCGGCATGGTCTTCCAGTCGTTCAACCTCTTCGCGCACAAGACCGTGCTCGCGAACGTCTCCCTCGCGCAGATCAAGGTCCGCAAGCGCAAGAAGGAGGAGGCCGACCGGCGTTCGCGCGAACTCCTCGACCGGGTCGGACTCTCCGCACACGCCGACAAGTACCCCGCGCAGCTCTCCGGCGGCCAGCAGCAGCGGGTGGCGATCGCCCGCGCCCTCGCCATGGACCCCAAGGCCCTCCTCTTCGACGAGCCGACCTCGGCCCTCGACCCCGAGATGATCAACGAGGTCCTGGAGGTCATGCAGCAGCTGGCCCGGGACGGCATGACGATGGTCGTCGTCACCCACGAGATGGGCTTCGCCCGCTCCGCCGCGAACCGGGTCGTCTTCATGGCCGACGGGAGGATCGTCGAGGACCGCACTCCGGAGGAGTTCTTCACCGCTCCGCGCAGCGAGCGCGCCAAGGACTTCCTCTCCAAGATCCTCAAGCACT
This sequence comes from Streptomyces sp. NPDC043176, assembly GCF_056436715.1. Lineage (NCBI taxonomy): Bacteria > Bacillati > Actinomycetota > Actinomycetes > Kitasatosporales > Streptomycetaceae > Streptomyces > Streptomyces sp. NPDC043176. The sequence continues at coordinate 146,929 of NZ_JBWKCA010000017.1, read as the reverse complement.
GACCGGGGTGGGAACCATGCAGCGTACGCACCGGACCCTCGCCGCGCTCGCCCTGCTGCTCGCCGTGTCGGCGCTCGGCGGCTGCGGCAAGGAGGGCAGCCCGCCCGTCAAGGGCCCGCAGCCCGACCGACTCCCTCACTACCAGGTCCAGTCGGCCTTCACCCTGCCCGGCTCCGCCACCTGGAACCGGGCGAAGAAGCGCGGCAGGCTCGTCGTCGGCGCCAAGGAGGACCAGCCCTACATGGGGGAGAAGGACCCGGCCACCGGCCGCTACTCCGGCTTCGACATCGAGATCGCCAAGATGACGGCCGCCTCCCTCGGCTTCGATCCGGCCGGCATCGACTTCCGCACGATCGCCTCGGCCAACCGCGAAACGGCCCTGCAGAACGGCCAGATCGACTACTACGTCGGCACGTACACCATCAACGACAACCGCAAGAAGCTCGTCGGCTTCGCCGGCCCCTACTACCAGGCGGGCCAGTCCCTCCTGGTCCGCACCGACGAGGACGACATCGACGGGCCGCAGGACCTCGACGGCAAGCGCGTCTGCTCGGCCGCCGGCTCCACCCCGTACCAGCGGATCGCCAAGAACTACCCGAAGGCCGAACTCGTCGCCTACGACACGTACTCCGTCTGCGTCGACAACCTGCTGACCTACCAGGTCGACGCGGTCACCACCGACGACACGATCCTGATGGGCTACGCGGCGAAGGTCCCCGACGAACTCGAGGTCGTCGGCGAGCCGTTCTCCGAGGAGCCCTACGGCATCGGCGTCCCGCACGGGGACGACGCCCTGCGCTTCGCCCTGGACGACGCGATCGCCGCGCACGAGAAGAACGGCGACTGGAAGAAGGCGTACGACGCCACTCTCGGCCTCTCCGGCGTCCCCGCCCCGACGCCGCCCGCCATCGACCGCTACCCGGCCAACTGAGGACGTTCCCCGCTGACATGGACGTACTGACAGACAACTTCTCGCTCTACGGCGAGGGTTTCCTCGGCACCGTCGAACTCACCGTCTACTCCTCGGTGCTCGCCCTCGCCCTGGGCTTCGTCATGGCCTCCTTCCGGGTCGCGCCCGTCGGCTCCTTCCGGGTCTTCGGCACGGTCTGGGTCACCGTCCTGCGCAACACCCCGCTGACCCTGCTCTTCTTCGCCGTCATGCTGGGCCTGCCCCGCTTCGGACTCGTGCTGCCCTTCGAGGTGTTCGCCGTCCTCGCGCTCGGCTGCTACACCTCGGCGTTCATCTGCGAGGCCCTGCGCTCGGGCATCAACACCGTGCCGCGCGGACAGGGCGAGGCGGCCCGCAGTCTGGGCATGAACTTCGCGCAGACCCTGTCCACGGTCGTCCTCCCGCAGGCGTTCCGCACGGTGATCCCGCCGATCGGCTCCAACCTGATCGCCCTCGCCAAGAACTCGGCGATCGCCGGCGCGTTCAGCGTCACCGAACTCCTCGGCACCTACAAGACGTTGAGCGAGCTCGGCTACAACATCGTGTGGACGTTCGTCTGGATCGCCGTCGGATACCTGATCATCACCCTCACCATCAGCGCCCTGTTCCACGTCATGGAGAAGCGCTGGGGAGTCGCCCGATGACCGAGTCCACCGCCCTCTACGACGTCCCCGGGCCCCAGGCCCGGCGGCGCCACCTGATCTACGGCCTCCTGTCCACCGTCGTGCTCCTCACGCTGGCCGGCTGGATCCTCTACCTCCTCTTCGACACCGAACAGTTCACCACCACCAAATGGGCGCCCTTCGCCTACGAGGGCATCCAGGAACTGCTGCTCAGGGGCCTCGGGAACACCCTCAAGGCCTTCGCCTACGCCTCGGTGCTCTCGCTCGCGCTGGGCGCGGTCCTCGCCACCGGCCGCCTCTCCGAACACCGGGCGCTGCGCTGGGTCTCGGGCCTGGTCGTCGAGTTCTTCCGGGCCATGCCGGTCCTCGTGATGATCTTCTTCATCTTCGTGGCGCTCAAGGTGCAGCCGCTGCCCGCCCTCGTGGCCGGACTGACCCTCTACAACGGCTCGGTGCTCGCCGAGGTGTTCCGCACCGGCGTCCACGCCGTCGCCCGCGGCCAGGGCGAGGCGGCATACGCGCTCGGCATGCGCAAGACGCAGGTCATGACCTACGTCCTGGTGCCGCAGGCCGTCCGGGCGATGCTGCCGGCGATCATCAGCCAGCTGGTCGTCGCCCTCAAGGACACCTCGCTCGGCTTCCTCATCACCTACGAGGAGTTCCTGCACGGGGGCAAGCTGATCGCGTCCAACCTGGACTACGACCTGCCGTTCATCCCCGTCGTGCTCGTCATCTCGCCGATCTACATCGGGATGTGCATGCTGCTCTCCTGGTTCGCCACCTGGGTGGCCCGCCGGGAGCGCCGCGATCCCAGGACGAAGGCCGTCGACGTCGCTCCGGCCGAACCGGGAACGCTGCTGCCGGGAGCGCAGTAGCCGGTGTGAAGGCCTGCCCGCCCGGCAGCAGCCGGTGATCACTCCTTCCGCAGCGGGACCGACACGTACGACGGGTCGGCCGGCGGGGAGGAGAAGGTCAGCTGCGCGCCGGTCGGGTTGTGCTCGATGTACAGCGGGTCGACGGTGTCGACGACCAGCGCGAGCCGGTGTCCGGCCGGTACGTCGTACGCCGTGGAGAACAGCTCCAGGTCGACGGGGAACGACTGCCCCGGGGTCCGCTCGTGGAAGGTGTACGGGGCGTTGGCGACGAGCTTGCCGATCCCGAGCGGACCGACGTCGTAGAGGTACGCCACGAGGGTGCCGCTCTCGTCGGTGGAGGTCACCGTGGTGTGCACCTTCACCGTGCCGCGCACCCGCTGCGGGGTGTCGTACCACTCGGACTGCCAGACGCCGGCGAAGGCGCGGGGGAGCAGCGGGACGGACACGACGGGCGGGGTGCGGAGGAACTGGTCCAGGGCGTTGGTGAGCAGCGTGATGCCGCCGTTGGCGCCGGAGTCGACGTTCGCCCAGACCCGCTGCGTGCCGCCGAGGGCGAACTTGTGCTGGTTCGCGTGGACCGACTTCCAGTCGGCGTAGCCCTCGTAGCCGCCCGTGGAGCGGGACTTGAGCTGGACCGGCTGCTCGCGGTCGATGCCGTTGTCGGCGCCCTTGAGGTAGTGGTCGAACCAACGGTGGGCGCTGGTCCAGGTGTCGTTGGGGAGCCCGAACAGGCCGGTGGCCTCGGCGGTGGCGTGGTCGCCGGGGCGGAACTCCAGCCGCTTGGGGCCGGTGAGCTTCTCGTAGAAGCTCGCGTACTGGTTGGGCGGGAAGATCGTGTCTCCCCAGGCGTTGCCGAGCATGATCGCGGCGCCGTTGGCGTTGATCCGGTCGAGGTGGGTCGCGGGGGACCTGGTGCGGCCCCAGGCGATCATCTCGTCCTCCTTGTCGAGGTTCGACGAGAGGAAGTCTCCCAGCACCTCCTGGAGTTCGGGGCCCGGTCGGCCGGTGAGGTACCCGGCGCCCCCGAGGAGCGCGGCGGCCTGGAGGTGCTGCGTCCGCCCGCTGTAGATGGACTCGATGAGGTCGGCCCAGCCGCTCAGCGCGGCGACGGCCTTGATCCGCGGGTCGTGCGCGGCGGCGAGCAGACTGATGCCGGCGCCGTACGACACTCCCGCCATGCCGATGTGCGCCGGGTCCGCGGGTGTGTTCGCGAGGGCCCAGTCGATCACCTTGGAGGCGTCGGCCACGTCCTTCGGACCGGCGGTCTCGATCTGCCCGCCGGACTGCCAGAACCCGCGCGAGTTGTAACTCACCACGACGTAACCGGAGTCGGCGAGCTTCTGCGCCTGCGCGAGGTACTCGATCTGGGGCATCGCCCAGCTGGTGGGCAGCACGATCACGGGGTAGCGGGCGGAGCCGTCACCACCCGCGGGCGTGACGACGTTCGCCTTGAGGACGGTGCCGCCGTCCCCCGCGATGTCGACGAAGCGGATCGAGGTGTCGGCGGCCTGGGCGGCGGGTGCGAGCCCGAGCGCCGTCCCGGCCACGAGAGCGGCCGAGACGGCGAGGGCCAGGGATGTGCGCACGGGGCACTCCTCACTGGGGGTCACTGATGGGGGGCAGTGAAAGTGACCCGACGGTAACGGGAGTGCCTTACCCGTGGTAACCAGTCGGTAAGTTACGTGCGGGTAACGATTGGGGGCGGGGTGAGGAGGTCCTCCGCCTCCAGGAGGTCCGCATGGGCCTCCCCGTACTGCCCGACGGCGACGAGGAACATCGACCGGTCGGTCAGGGCCCGGGCGAGGGCGCCCGGATCCGCGGTGAGGCGGCGGGCGAGGCCCACCCCCTCGTCGAAGGACGGACGGAGCGACTCCGCGGCCCTGCGGCCCGCGGTCTCCCAGCGCAGCGCCCGGCGGACGGTCAGGCGGCGGTGGGCGACGGCGAGTCCGGGGAGGTCGCCGGACTCGCGCAGGGCGGCCGTCCGCGCTTCGAGGGCCGGGATCGAGTCGACATAGGCCTCCCGGGTGTCGGGCGACCAGCCGTGGGCGAGACAGGCCCCGAACGGCGGAAGCGGGGCGTCGGGCGCGGCGGCCGGTTCGGCCTCCCGCCCCGACAGGACGAACAGGGTGACCCACGAGGCCTGGATGTTGCTCCAGCTCACCGGCTCGCCGCCCGCCGCGAGACGGGCGAGCAGGGCCAGCGCCTCGCGCCGCGAGGCGGCCTCCTCCGCCCGGCGACCGGCGGCCCGCAGCATCCCCGCGTAGTGGTTCAGCCGCCACACCGGCGTGGCCAGCGGTCCCCGGTCCTCCGCCGCTTTGCCCCGGGCGGCGTCCACGACGCGGCCGAACACCTCCAGCGCCTCCGCGCGCAGCCCGGCCGCGTCGAGTTCCGCCGCCCACTCGATCAGGGTCCAGTCGGACACGTCCTCGTCACCGGGCACGATGTGCCGCCCGTACAGTTCGGCCGCCTCCGCGTGGCGGCCCTCCTCGGCGAGCACGTTCGCGAGGCGGCGGTACCGCCCGCCCGCCGCCAGTTCCTCGCACACCGCGCGCCCCTCGGCCCGCCGGCCGACGGCGAACAGCGAGTGCGCGTAGCTGTCCAGGACGTCGTGCAGGCGTTCTTCCCGGTCCTGTGCCTCCGCGCCGAGCCGCCGCGCGGCCTCCGCCGCCTCGGCGTGCAGGGCCACCCGCACCCGTGGATCGCCGACCTCCCACCCACGCCTGACCAGCGCGCGCACCAGCTTCGGCAGATACGCCCGCGGACTGACCTCGGCGAGCACCCGGTACGGATCGAGCAGCTCCCGCGTGCCGAGCCGCTCCGACCCGAGCAGCAGGACCCGCGCCCGCAGTACCGCGTCCTCGTCGTACTTCCGTGTGTCTCCCATGTGCCCCCTGTTCTCCGTGTGATGCACGACGGAGATTCTGGGAGTCGGGGGACGGGCCGGACAAGGCTCTCGAACTGTGCGTTCCGTCCTACGAAAACGGCCTCTGACCTGTCATGATGGTGACGTCTTCACTCCGACGGGAGGCCTGGTGCAGAGCAGGATCGTCGCACCCGACGTCTTCGATCCGCGGATCTACGCCGCGGGCGTCCCGCACGACCGCTTCCGCGAGCTGCGCGACCACCACCCCGTCGCCCGGCAGGCGGAGCCGGAGATCCTCGGCTGGCCCGCCGGAACCGGCTTCTGGGCCGTGACCCGGCATGCCGACGTCGTCCGCGTGCTCAAGGACTCGGAGACGTACTCTTCGCACCTCGGCGCCACCCAGATCCGGGACCCGGACCCCGCCGACCTGCCCTTCATCCGGCGCATGATGCTCAATCAGGACCCGCCGGAGCACGGGAGGCTGAGGCGGCTCGTGAGCCGGGCCTTCACGCCGGGGCGGATCGAGCGGTTCGCGGTGACGGCGCGCGAGCGGGCCGGGGGGCTGCTGGCCGAAGCGCTCGCCGCCGGCGGCGAGGTGGACCTCGTCCGGGCCGTCACCGACGACTACGCGCTCCTCAACCTCACCGACCTGCTCGGGGTGCCCGCGAGCGACCGGGGGCTGCTCCACACCTGGACCGAGCGGGTCATCGCCTACCAGGACCCCGACGAGCCGCCCGTCCTCGACCCGCAGGGCCGGCCGGTGAACCCCCGCTCGCCCGCGATGCTCGCCGAGATGTTCGCGTACGCCCAGGAACTCGCCGCGTACAAGCGGGCGCATCCCGCCGACGACGTCATGACGTCGCTGGCCACGTCCGAACTGGCCGACGCGGAACTGGAGATGTTCTTCTTCCTGCTGACCGTCGCCGGGAACGACACGGTCCGCAGTGCCGCCCCCGGCGGCCTCCTGGCCCTGGCCGAACACCCCGGCGAACAGCGGAGGTTGTGGAACGCGGAGGTTCCCGTGGAGGCGGCGGTCGACGAACTCCTGCGCGTGCACCCGCCGGTGCTCTCCTTCCGGCGCACGGCGAACCGCGACGCCGAACTGGCGGGGCAGGTCGTCCGCGCGGGCGAGAAGGTCGTCGTCTTCCACGCCTCGGCCAACCACGACGAGCGCGTCTTCACCGATCCGCACCGCCTCGACCTGGGCCGGACGCCGAACCCGCACGTCTCCTTCGGCGACGGCCCGCACGTCTGCCTCGGCGCCCACTTCGCCCGGCTTCAGCTCCGGGTGCTGTACGAGGAGGCGCGCCGGGCCTGCGGAGGCGTGGAGCTCGCCGGGCCGCCCCGCAGGCTGGTGTCCAACTTCATCAACGGGATCAAGTCGCTGCCGGTGCGGCTGAAGGAGCCGACAGCGCGACCCGCGTGACGTCGGCGACGAGCTCCACGACGTCGGGGCCGTAGGCCTGCGAGTTGACCACCTTCAGGAGCAGTACGAAGGAGCCGTCCGACCCGTACGTGCCGGCCAGTTCCCTGTGGTGGCGGGCCAGATGTCTCGCCGCGGCCTGATTGGCGACCGCGGCCTGGCCGCAGAGCAGGAACACGGGACGGACGCCCTCGCCGCGGGTGAGGCGGGCGAGGACGACGTACTCGCTCACTCCCCACTCCGCGCGGTAGGCCTCGCCCGCCACGGTGAACATCCCCCGGTCCTCGACCGGTTCCTGCTCGACGTTCATGGTGAGTCCCGGCAGCAGGTTCGGCAGATGGGCTGCCATGCGCCGGTTGGAGTAGGGACCGCCGATGCAGAACTCCGCTATCTCGCCCAGGCCCTGCCGGGCCGTGTCGTGCTGCACGATGCGGGGCCGTGCCCCGCAGTCCTTGACCAGCGCCGACAGTTCGATCAGCGCTGAGACGTCGGTGGCGTGCACGCCGCGCTCGCTGCCGGCCAGACGGTTCACCACGAGCAGGCACTCCGTGCCGGAGGGCAGGCCGAAGAAGGCCTGCTTGCGGCGGAGCCGGCGCCGCCAGAGATACGTGCGGGCCAGCCATCCCAAGGAGGCGCTGACCCCGGTCGCCAGGACCCCGAGCACGATGTTCCGCACGTCTTCGTTCATGGGCGCGCATGCTATCGGCGGACCGGCCCCTTGTTCGAGGCGGTCCTGACGGAAGGGGCGGGAGGAAGTTACGCTGCGCGGACGGTCGTTGACTGGAGGTAGGAATGCGTCGCTCCGCCGCTGGGAAGGTCTCCGCTCTCGCCGTCGCGGCGACGGTGCTCTCGATGGGTGCCGCCGCCCCGGCCCAGTCCCCGCCGGCCGCCGCGCCGCCACCCGTCAAGGAACCCGTCGCCGTCGGGTACGGCGGGGCCGTCGCCAGTGTCGACGCCGACGCCTCGGCCGCCGGCGTCGAGGTGCTCCGCAAGGGGGGCAACGCCGTGGACGCGGCCGTCGCCGTCGCGGCCGCCCTCGGCGTCACCGAGCCCTACTCGGCGGGCATCGGGGGCGGCGGCTACTTCGTGTACTACGACGCGAAGAGCCGCACCGTCCACACCATCGACGGGCGCGAGACCGCCCCCCGCTCCGCCGACGCGAACCTCTTCACGGAGAACGGCAAGCCCATCCCGTTCGAGGAGGGCCAGACCAGCGGCCTCGGCGTCGGCACCCCCGGCACCCCCGCCACCTGGCGGGCCGCGCTCGACGCGTGGGGCAGCAAACGGCTCGGCGCCCTCCTCGAACCCGCCGAACGACTCGCCCGCGACGGCTTCACCGTCGACACCACCTTCCGTGCCCAGACCGCCGCCAACGAGGCCCGGTTCCGCGACTTCCCCGCCACCTCGGAACTCTTCCTGCCCGGCGGGCAGCTGCCGGTGGTCGGCGCCACGTTCAAGAACCCCGACCTGGCGCGCACCTACGAGAAGCTCGGCCGCGAGGGCGTCGGAGCCCTCTACCGGGGGCCGCTGGCCCGGGACATCGTGAACACCGTCCGCGCCCCCCGGGTCCGCCCGGGCGCGACCCGGATCGTCCGTCCCGGCGACCTGACGGAGCGTGACCTCGGCGCGTACCGCACCGAGTTCCGCAAGCCCACCAAGGTCTCGTACCGCGGGCTCGACGTGTACGGCATGGCGCCCTCGTCCTCGGGCGGCACGAGCGTCGGCGAGGCGCTGAACATCCTGGAGGGCACCGACCTCGCCGCCGCCTCCCCGGCCGGGTACCTGCACCGGCACATCGAGGCCAGCCGCATCGCCTTCGCCGACCGCGGCCGCTGGGTCGGCGACCCGGCCTTCGAGTCCGTGCCGACGCGCGGCCTGCTGTCCCAGCGCTACGCCGACTCCCGCGCCTGCCTCATCCGCGACGACACGGCCCTGACCAGCCCCCTCCCGCCCGGCGACCCGGCGAACCCGGTGCCGTGCGCGAGCGGCGGGACGGCGGCCCCGACCACGTACGAGGGCGAGAACACGACCCATCTGACGGTGGCCGACAAGTGGGGCAACACCGTCGCCTACACGCTGACCATCGAGTCCACCGGCGGCAGCGGGATCACCGTGCCGGGCCGGGGCTTCCTGCTCAACAACGAGCTGACCGACTTCTCCTTCGCGCCGGCCAACCCGGCCGTGCACGACCCGAACCTGCCGGGACCGGGCAAGCGGCCGCGCTCCTCGATCTCCCCGACGATCGTCCTCGACCGCCACGACCGGCCCGTCCTCGCCCTCGGCTCCCCGGGCGGCGCCACCATCATCACCACCGTCCTCCAGACCCTCACCGGCGTCGTCGACCGCGGCCTCCCGCTCGTCGACGCGATCGCCGCGCCCCGCGCCAGCCAGCGCAACCAGGCCACCACCGAACTCGAACCCGCCCTGTGGAACAGTCCGCTGCGGGCGCGGCTGGAGGCGATCGGGCACGGCTTCCGGCAGAACCCGGAGATCGGCGCGGCCACCGGCGTCCAGCGCCTCCCCGACGGCCGCTGGCTGGCCGCCGCGGAGACGGTCCGCAGGGGCGGCGGCTCGGCGATGGTGGTCCGCCCGGCGCCCTAGGGCCGGGGCTACGGCGCGGTGAGGACGCGCGGGCCGGCGTCCGTGACGGCCACGGTGTGCTCGGCGTGGGAGGCGCGGGAGCCGTCGGAGGTGCGGATGGTCCAGCCGTCACGGGCCGTGTAGTGGTCGTCCGTGCCGCCGCCGATGACCATCGGCTCGATCGCCAGCACCATGCCGTGCCGGAGCCTCATGCCGCGGCCCGGGCGTCCCTCGTTGGGGACGCCCGGGTCCTCGTGCATGGTGCGGCCGATGCCGTGGCCGCCGAAGCCGTCGGGGATGCCGTATCCGGCGTCCCGGCAGACCCGGCCGACGGCGTGCGCGATGTCGCCGACGCGGTTGCCGACGACGGCCGCCGCGATGCCGGCCTCCAGGGCCCGCTCGGCCGTGGCGATCAGGCGGGTGTCCTCGGGCCGGGCGCGGCCGACGGTGAAGCTGACAGCCGCGTCGCCGACCCAGCCGCCCAGCGTCGCGCCGCAGTCCACGGACACGAGGTCGCCGTCGGCCAGCCGGGTCGTGCCCGGGATGCCGTGCACGATCGCGTCGTTCACGGAGAGGCAGACGACGGCCGGGAACGGCACCGGCGCCCACTCCGGGTGGTAGTCGAGGAAGGGGGAGCCGGCGCCCTCCTCCGCCAGGACCTCGCGGGCGGCGCGGTCGAGCTCGGTCAGCGCCACGCCGGGCGCCGCCTTCTCGCGTACGGCCGCGAGGGCACGTGCCACCACGCGCCCCGCCTCGCGCATGGCCGCCAGGGATTCGTTCGTCTTGATCTCCACCATGCCAATTACTATACCGGTATTAGAATGGCGGCATGGTACGCACACCCCTGACCCCGGAAGAGCGCGAGCGCGGCGAGCGGCTCGGCCTCCTCCTCCGTTCGGCACGCGGCGAGCGGTCCATGGTGGAGATCGCCGCCGCCGCCGGCCTGTCCGCCGAGACCCTCCGCAAGATCGAGACGGGCCGGGCCCCGACGCCGGCCTTCTTCACCGTCGCCGCGCTCGCCGGGGTCCTCGACCTCTCCATGGACGAGCTCGTGGTGCTCTGCACCCCGGCCCCGGTCTGATCCCACCCGGCCCCGGCCTGGCCCGACGCGCGTCATCGGGCGGCCGTAGGCTCCTCGCATGATCTCCGAAGAGCTGCGGCGCGGCCGCTACGTCAGCCTGACCACCTTCCGCAAGGACGGCACCGGCGTCGCCACGCCCGTCTGGTACGCGGTGGAGGGTTCCGAGCTGTACGCCTGGACCCGCACCGACTCGTGGAAGGTCAAGCGGCTGCGGAAGGACCCCCGGGTCGAGGTCGCCGTGTGCGACGTGCGCGGCAAGGTCGCCGAGGGGGCCGAGCGGGTCAGCGGCGAGGGCAGGCTGGTGGAGGGGGAGGAGCTGCGCCGGATCAGGGGTCTGCTGTCGCGCAAGTACGGCTGGCAGTTCTGGCTGACCGACGTGCCGGCCATGATCGCCCGGCGCGGCAAGCGCCCGCACACCGGGATCGTCGTGACGTTCTGAAAACGGTCCGTAGTCGTCCCGTAACACGACTGCGGTCCAATACCCGCGGACCGGACGGTTCCAGTCGACCGCGGGGCAGGTGCGTAACGCATGACGGTGTATCGATCGCCGGTGGAGAACGGCACGTTCACGGAGTGGCTGGCGGAGCTCGCCGTCCGCCTCCGTCCCGGCGCCGGCTGGTACGGCGTCTTCGCCGAACGCGACCCGGAGGGTCTGCGCGCCTGCTTCGACGGGGCGGAGCTGCTGCCCTGGGACGTCGTCGAGTCCTTCCTCCAGGACGCCGGAGAGGCCGCCGACGGGCCGTTCGCCGCGAGCGGCCGGACCCTGTACGCGGCGGCCGCCGCCGCCCACGATCGCCGGCCCGGCGGAGCGGCCGCGCTCGCCGAACGCCGGGACCTGATGGAACGCGAACGCCGTCACGCCGAATCCCGCTCCCGCGAACTCGGCGCCCGCCTCCGCGCCTCCCCCGCACCGGGTCCCGACGAGACCGCCCGGCTGGAGCACGACCTCGCCTGGCTCCACGACGACCACGCCAGGGCCGTGGCCCGCGTCCACGAACTGACGGACCGTCTCGCCCGTGCGGCGGCCGAGGAGGCCCGCAGCCCGGCCCTGACCGGCCCCGTCGGCCCGGTGGTCGCCATGCCGGGCCGCCCGGCGGTCCCGGTGGCGGCCGAGCGGAATCGGCCGGTGGGCCCGGTGGCCGCCGTGCAGGCCCGCCCGTACGGCGCGACGACCACCACGCCGGGCCGGCCGGACGGCGCGCAGATCGCCACGTCGGCCCGCCCGGACGGCCCGGCGGTGACCGCGCCGACCCGGCCGGTGGGGCCGCGGGTCGGCACGCCGACGCGGCCGGCCCGCCCGGTGCTCGCCGCGCCGGCCCCGGCAGCCGGCCCGGCGGCGGACGGCGCCAAGGCCCTCAAGGGCAGGCGGCGGCCGCGAGGCGCCCGGTACGCCTGGCTGGAGGAGGACGCCGAGGGGCCGGACGCGACGACCGTGCCCGAGCCGCTGCCCGTGCTGCCGGCTTGGGGAAACGCACCTCGGGGGGCCAGGTTCGGGGGCTCGGCGGAGCCCGACGGGCCGGGCCGCGCGGACCGGGCCCCGCTGCCGGACTCGGAGGAGGCGGTCCGGGCCGCGGCCAACGCGGTCTACGCGCTCCGCAGGCTTCGCGCCCAGGGCCGGAGCGGCGAGGCGCACGCCCTGCTGTGCGAGGCGCTCGGCGGACCGGCCGACCGGCTGCCCGCCCTCGCGGCGGAGCTGCACCGGGCCGGGCTCGGTGCCGACTGGGCCACCCTGCTCTGGGAGGCCGCCTCGCTGCCGCCGGGCCGGCTCGCCGCCGTCGCGGGCGCGCTGTCCGACGCGGGCCGCGCGGCCGACTGCGAGCACCTCCTGCGCCAGGGCGTGGCCCGGCCCGTCGATGAACTGGCCGGGGCGTGCGCAGCGCTGCGCGCCGAGGGCCACCACCGCGAGGCCCGTGCCCTGCTCACGGCGTTCGTCCGCGTCCGTGCCCCCGAGGACGCGGCCCGGCTCGCGGGCGTGGACCCGCGCGGCCTCGTCCCCCAACTCCTCGACGCCGCCCGCGCGGTGTCCGACTCCCGCGAGCGCGACCTGCTGCACGCCCTGCGCGTGGCCGGCCTGGCGGCGGTCTGACGCCCGGTCGCCCCGGTCGCGCTGGTCGCCCCGGCCGTGTCGGCCGTTCGTTCGCGCCGGCCGAGCAGGCCGGGGCCGGGACCCTGCTTGCCGCCAGGCCCGAGCCCCCGCTTGCCGCCGGGTCCGACCCGTCCGTCGCCGGTCCGTGGGGGCCCGGTCGCGGGCCTTTTCCGTACGAGGCGGTACGGGTCCGTACGTGTCGGTACGTGTCCGACGTGGACCACTCGGGTATGAAACATGATCGACCCGGCCGCTTCACGGCGGCGGTCTTGCTCCGGGGTGTGACGGGGCTTACGTTCTCCTCCTACGCATCGCGTCTACGTGCGTAGAGGCTCTCTGACGCCGTGCCGAAGGAGCAGCTCATGACCGACGTCGTACGCGCCGCGCTCGTCCAGGCGACCTGGACGGGCGACACCGAATCCATGATCGCCAAACACGAGGAGCACGCCCGGGAGGCGGCCCGGCAGGGTGCGAAGGTGATCGGCTTCCAGGAGGTGTTCAACGCCCCCTACTTCTGCCAGGTCCAGGAGCCCGAGCACTACCGCTGGGCCGAACCCGTCCCCGACGGCCCCACCGTCTCCCGGATGCGGGAGCTCGCCCGGGAGACCGGGATGGTGATCGTGGTCCCCGTCTTCGAGGTCGAGGGCGAGGGCTTCTACTACAACACCGCCGCCGTCATCGACGCCGACGGCACCTACCTGGGGAAGTACCGCAAGCACCACATCCCGCAGGTCAAGGGCTTCTGGGAGAAGTACTACTTCCGCCCGGGCAACATCGGCTGGCCGGTCTTCGACACCGCCGTCGGCCGGGTCGGGGTCTACATCTGCTACGACCGGCACTTCCCGGAGGGCTGGCGCCAACTGGGACTCAACGGAGCGCAGTTGGTCTACAACCCCTCCGCCACCCACCGCGGCCTCTCCTCCCACCTCTGGCAGCTGGAGCAGCCCGCCGCGGCCGTCGCCAACGAGTACTTCGTCGCCGCCATCAACCGCGTCGGCATCGAGGAGTACGGCGACAACGACTTCTACGGCACCAGCTACTTCGTCGACCCGCGCGGACAGTTCGTCGGCGACGTCGCCTCCGACAAGGAGGAGGAACTGATCGTCCGCGACCTGGACTTCGGCCTCATCGAACAGGTGCGCCAGCAGTGGGCCTTCTACCGGGACCGCCGCCCCGACGCGTACGACGGGCTGGTGCAGCCGTGAGCAGCCTCTTCGACCGGCACAAGGCCGTCATCCCCGACTGGGTCGCCCTCTACTACCGAGACCCCATCGAGATCACCCACGGCGAGGGCCGCCACGTCTGGGACGCCGACGGACGCCGGTACCTCGACTTCTTCGGCGGCATCCTCACCACCATGACCGCCCACGCCCTGCCCGAGGTCACCAAGGCGGTCGCCGAGCAGGCCGGGCGGATCATCCACTCCTCGACGCTCTACCTCAACCGGCCCATGGTGGAGCTCGCCGAGCGGATCGCCGGTCTCTCCGGCATCCCGGACGCCCGCGTCTTCTTCACCACCTCCGGTACCGAGGCCAACGACACGGCCCTCCTGCTCGCCACCGCGTACCGCCGCTCGAACCAGATCCTGGCCATGCGCAACAGCTACCACGGCCGCTCCTTCTCCACCGTCGGCATCACCGGCAACCGCGCCTGGTCGCCCACCGGCCTCTCCCCGCTCCAGACGCTGTACGTGCACGGCGGTGTCCGCACCCGCGGCCCGTACGCCCAGTACACCGACGAGCGGTTCGTGGAGGCCTGCGTCGCCGACCTCGAGGACCTCCTCGGCCACACCAGGGACGTCGCCGCCCTCATCGCCGAGCCGATCCAGGGCGTCGGCGGCTTCACCTCCCCGCCCGACGGCCTGTACGCGGCCTTCCGCCGCGTCCTCGACCGGCACGGCATCCTCTGGATCGCCGACGAGGTGCAGACCGGCTGGGGCCGCACAGGCGAACACTTCTGGGGGTGGCAGGCCCACGGCCAGGCCGGGCCGCCCGACATCCTCACCTTCGCCAAGGGCATCGGCAACGGCATGTCCGTCGGCGGAGTCGTCGCCCGCGCCGGGATCATGAACTGCCTCGACGCCAACTCCATCTCGACCTTCGGCGGCTCGCCGGTCACCATGGCCGCCGGGCTCGCCAACCTCTCGTACCTCCTGGAACACGACCTCCAGGGCAACGCCCGGCGCGTCGGAGGCCTCCTCATCGAACGCGTCAGGGCCGCCTGCGCCGGCGTCCCGGAGGTACGGGAGGTCCGCGGCCGCGGCCTCATGATCGGCATCGAGCTGACCGAGCCGGGAACCGAACGGGCGAACCCGGACGCGGCCGCCGCGATCCTGGAGGCCGCCCGCGAGGGCGGACTGCTCATCGGCAAGGGCGGCGGCCACAACACGAGCACCCTGCGCATCGCCCCGCCGCTCTCGCTCACCGTCTCCGAGGCCGAAGAGGGCGCCGCCATCCTCGAACAAGCCCTCCGAACCCTCTAGGAACACGCCCTCCGAACCCTCTAGTTGGCAGGGGAGAAGTCCCGTGAGCACCCGTACCCTCATCCGGGGCGGTCTCGTCGTGACCGCCGCCGACGAAGTCCACGCCGACGTGCTGATCGAGGACGGCCGCGTCGCCGCCCTCGCGGCCCACGGCTCGGACGCGGCGGCGGGCTGGACCGCCGACCGGACCATCGACGCCACCGACCGCTACGTCCTGCCGGGCGGCGTCGACGCCCACACCCACATGGAGCTGCCCTTCGGAGGCACCTTCGCCTCCGACACCTTCGAGACCGGCACCCGCGCCGCCGCCTGGGGCGGCACCACCACCATCGTCGACTTCGCCGTGCAGAGCGTGGGCCGCAGCCTGCGCGAAGGACTCGACACCTGGTATGCCAAGGCCGACGGCAACTGCGCCGTCGACTACGCCTTCCACATGATCCTCTCCGACGTCAACGAGCACACCCTCAAGGAGATGGACCGGCTCGTCCAGGAGGGCATCTCCTCCTTCAAGCTCTTCATGGCCTACCCCGGCGTCTTCTACAGCGACGACGGGCAGATCCTGCGCGCCATGCAGCGCTCCGCCGACAACGGCGGGCTGATCATGATGCACGCCGAGAACGGCATCGCCATCGACGTCCTCGTCGAACAGGCCCTCGCCCGCGGCGAGACCGACCCCCGCTACCACGGCGAGGTCCGCAAGGCGCTCCTGGAGGCCGAGGCCACCCACCGCGCGATCCAGCTCTCCCGGGTCGCCGGCGCACCGCTCTACGTCGTCCACGTCTCCGCCGAGGAGGCCGTCGCCGAGATCGCCGCCGCCCGCGACAAGGGCCTCCCGGTCTTCGGCGAGACCTGCCCCCAGTACCTCTTCCTCTCCACCGACAACCTCGCGGAGCCGGGCTTCGAGGGCGCCAAGTACGTCTGCTCGACGCCGCTGCGACCCAAGGAGCACCAGGCGGCCCTCTGGCGCGGACTGCGCACCAACGACCTCCAGGTGGTCTCCACCGACCACTGCCCGTTCTGCTTCACCGGGCAGAAGGACCTCGGCCGCGGCGACTTCTCGAAGATCCCCAACGGCCTGCCGGGCGTGGAGAACCGCATGGACCTCCTCCACCAGGCCGTCGTCGACGGGCACATCTCCCGCCGCCGCTGGATCGAGATCGCCTGCGCCACCCCGGCCCGGATGTTCGGCCTCTACCCGCAGAAGGGGACGATCGCGCCCGGCGCCGACGCGGACATCGTCGTCTACGACCCGCACGCCCGCCAGACCATCTCCGCGGCCACCCACCACATGAACGTCGACTACTCCGCGTACGAGGGGAAGACGATCACCGGACAGGTCGAGACGGTCCTCTCGCGCGGCGAACCCGTCATCGACCAGCGGAAGTTCACCGGCCGCGCCGGACACGGCGTCTTCACCCCCCGCTCCACCTGTCAGTACCTGAACTAGGAGAACGACGTTGGACTTCGGACTCGTCCTGCAGACCGACCCGCCCGCCTCGCAGGTCGTCGGGCTGATGCGCCGGGCGGAGCGCAACGGCTTCCGCTACGGCTGGACCTTCGACTCCGCCGTGCTCTGGCAGGAACCCTTCGTCATCTACAGCCGGATCCTGGAACACACCACCAAGCTCCACGTCGGCACGATGGTCACCAACCCGGGGACCCGCACGTGGGAGGTGACGGCCTCCACCTTCGCCACCCTCAACGACATGTACGGCAACCGGACCGTCTGCGGCATCGGCCGCGGCGACTCCGCCATGCGCGTCGCGGGCCGCAAGCCCAACACCCTCGCCCGGCTCGGCGAGGCCATCGACGTCATCCGCGACCTCGCGGAGGGCCGGGAGGCGGAGGTCGACGGCAACCCGATCCGCATCCCGTGGGTCAAGGACGGCAAGCTGCCCGTCTGGATGGCCGCGTACGGGCCCAAGGCGCTCGCCCTCGCCGGGCAGAAGGCCGACGGCTTCATCCTCCAGCTCGCCGACCCCTTCCTCACCGAGTGGATGGTCAAGGCCGTGCGCGAGGCGGCGCGGGAGGCCGGCCGCGACCCCGACGCCCTCACCATCTGCGTCGCCGCTCCCGCGTACGTCGGGGACGACCTGGCCCACGCGCGCGAGCAGTGCCGCTGGTTCGGCGGCATGGTCGGCAACCACGTCGCCGACCTGGTGGAGAAGTACGGCGAGCACTCGGGGATGGTGCCGGAGGAGCTCACCGCGTACATCAAGGACCGGCACGGCTACGACTACAGCCACCACGGCCGCGCCGACAACCCGTCCACCGACTTCGTCCCCGACGAGATCGTCGACCGCTTCTGCCTCCTCGGCCCGGTCGAGGCCCACGTCGAGAAGCTCCGGCGCCTCCGGGACATGGGCGTCGACCAGTTCGCCGTCTACGCCATGCACGACGCCAAGGAGGCCACCATCGACGCGTACGGATCCGACATCATCCCCGCCCTCGGCGGCGCGTGAGGACCGGGGAGCGGCAGGACCCCGCGACGGGGCGGCGGGGGGGCCGGCCGTTCCCGAGGACGTCAGGGAAGGAACTCGTACGTCGGACCGTCAGGGGCGCGGCCGCGGGAACACGGCGTCACGTCCCTCCCCTTGAGGTAGGCGAGCAGCCACGGGCCGAACGTCGTCTCGTAGAGGGTCCAGGACGGACTGTCCATACTCCTGGACCAGGACGCGCCAGGGCGACGAGGGCTCCGCGGGAACACGGAGGAAGACCGTCTCCCCCGTGGTGGCCGTCGCCGCCGGCAGCGGTTCGCCGGGCTTCGCCCCCACCGGATCCGGCAGGAACCCGGCCATGTCCTCCTCGCTCCAGAACGCGAGGTCCCGCCGGATCGTCGTGCCCAGATCGTGCAGGAGGTGAGGCGCGGGGTGCTTCGGGTACAGCTGCCCGTTGACCGCGTTCCGCCGCACGCGACCGCTCCGCCGCACGTGACCTCGTTCCGTCCCCGAACGAAAGGTTCCGTCCATGACCGCCACCGCCTCCTCCGGGCAACCCGGCATATCCGACCCCTCCGACGGGCGGGTCGAGCTCGCGCCCGGCGCAGCCCCCGCCGATTCCCGCTTCGTCAACGACGACCTGCTCCCGGTCCCCCTCGCGGAGCGCCGCTGGACCACGTACAACTTCGCCGCCCTCTGGGTCGGCATGGCCCACAACATCCCGTCGTGGATGCTGGCCTCCGGTCTCGTCGCCCTCGGCATGGACTGGAAGCAGGCCGTCCTCACCATCGCCCTCGCCAACGTCGTCGTCCTGCTCCCGATGCTGCTCACCGGCCACGCCGGCCCCAAGTACGGCATCCCCTTCCCGGTCCTCGCCCGCGCCTCCTTCGGGCTGCGCGGGGCCAACCTGCCCGCCCTCATCCGCGCCGGGGTCGCCTGCGCCTGGTTCGGCATCCAGACCTGGATCGGCGGGCAGGGCGTCTTCGTCCTGCTCGACAAGATCCTCCAGGAGCTCACCGGCGGCGGCTGGGCGGACGCGGCGCGGGTCGCCGGGCAGCCGTGGACCCTCTGGCTCTGCTTCGGTCTCTTCTGGGTGCTCGAACTCGCCGTCATCCACCGGGGGATGGAGGCGCTGCGCCGCTTCGAGAACTGGGCCGCGCCGTTCGTCATCGTCGGCGCGCTCGCCCTGCTCGGATGGATCACGGTCGAGGCGGGCGGCCTCGGCCCCCTCCTCGACCAGCCCTCACGGCTCGGCTGGGGCGCCGACTTCTGGCCCGTCTTCTTCCCGGCCCTCATGGGCATGATCGCCTTCTGGGCGACCCTCAGCCTCAACATCCCGGACTTCACCCGCTTCGGAGCCGGGCAGCGCTCCCAAATCCTCGGCCAGAGTCTCGGCCTGCCCACCACCATGACGCTGTTCGCGCTGCTGTCGGTGCTCGTCACCTCGGGCTCGCAGGCCGTGTACGGGGCGCCCGTCTGGGATCCGGTGGCCCTCGCCGCCAAGACCGACAGCGTCTTCGGGCTCCTCTTCGCCCTGGTCACCGTCCTCGTCGCCACCCTGTCGGTGAACATCGCGGCGAACGTGGTGTCCCCGGCCTACGACCTCGCCAACCTGGCCCCGAAACTGGTGAACTTCCGCACGGGCGCGCTGATCACCGGCGTCGTGGGCGTGCTCGTCATGCCGTGGAAGCTCACCGCCACCCCGGAGCTGTACATCTTCACCTGGCTCGGCCTGGTCGGCGGGCTCCTCGGCACGGTCGCCGGCATCCTCATCGCCGACTACTGGCTCGTCCGCCGCACCGTCCTCGACCTCGAAGGGCTCTACCGCGCCGACGGGCCCTACTGGTACCGGGGAGGCTGGAACCCGGCGGCCGTCCTCGCCTTCGCGGTCGGCGGCGTCCTGGCCGTCGGCGGCTCCCACTCGGCCCCCGGCACCGGCCCCTTCCCCGAGGACGGCCTCATCCCCTTCCTCAAGCCCCTCGCCGACTACGGCTGGGCCGTCGGCCTCGTCGCCTCCCTGCTCCTGCACACCGCCCTCATGAGGCGCGGACCGGCCGCCCGGTCGTCCGCTCGATCCAGCTGAGGTACGACCACACCCGGGTGTTCACCGCCGGGGTGTCGGTCGCGCAGCCCTTCCCGTACGAGACCAGGCCGACCAGGTACGGCTTCCGCGCGACCGTGCGCACCAGCGGTCCGCCGGAGTCGTACCGGCAGGTGTCCCGCCCGGGCGCGTACGTGCACAGCTGCGCGGGGGTGACGTCCGGCATCCCCCGGCTCCCGCACACCGGGTTGCTCATCGTCTCCAGCGTCACCGTCCGCAGGACGTCCGAGGTGCGCCCGCCGAACGAGGTGGCGCCCCAGCCCGGCGCCTCGACCCACGTGCGGTCGAAGGCCCCGCGGGCGAACGGGGCGGGCAGGTCGATCGGACGCACGTCCCGGCCGAACGCGACCGGCTCGGCCAGCCGGACGAGCGCGATGTCGTTCCGCTGGCTCTCGGGGTCGTACTCGGGATGCACGATCATCCGGGCGGCGGCCGCCATCACCGCGTTCGGGCTGTCCTCCCGCGACGTGAGGTCATGCTCGCCGAGCAGCACCCCGACCCGTTCCGTGCGGCTGTACGAGCCCGTCACGCAGTGCGCCGCCGTCACCACGTACCGCTCCCCGATCAGCGCCCCGCCGCACATCACCCTCCTCTCCTCCAGGTCCACCAGACCGGCCATGTACGGGTACTGGTGCGGACTCGCCTCCTGCCCGCCCACGATCCCCTCCGCGGCCCCCGCTCCGAGCACCCACGCTCCGGCCGCCGCCCCCGCCACCGCCGCCGCGACCTTCCTCGCCCAGCCCATGAACCCTCCGACCTCGACCACGCATCCCGGGCCCGCGCGCTGCCGGGACGTTTCCTCTGCCCGTCCCGCGCGCCGTCCCGGCCCGCCTGCTCGTCAACGATCAAGGCCCACCCCGGTCACGGCCGGTTGACGCCGGGACCGGCGCGGGGCGCGGCCGGCCGGGTGAACGGGAGGTGGCCGCAGCGGTGGTCCGGATGTCAGACGGCCGTGCTTAGCTGGGGGCATGATCGGAGACTTCCTTGAGCACGTCCTCAGCGGTGGCACGGCCGAGGTGGAGGAGGCGGTCCGCAAGGCGGCCGCCGCCGAGATCATGCCGCGGTTCCGGCAGCTCTCCGCCGACGAGATCGTGGAGAAGAACGGGCCGCACGACCTGGTCACGGTGGCCGACCGGGCCGCGGAGGCCCATCTCACCGCCTCCCTGACCGCGCTGCTGCCCGGCTCCGTCGTGGTCGGCGAGGAGGCCGTGCACGCCGACCCGGTCGTCTACGAGGCGCTGCGCGGCGACGCGCCGGTGTGGATCGTCGACCCCGTCGACGGCACCCGCCCGTTCGTCCACGGCGACCCCGCCTTCTGCACCCTCGTGGCGCTGGCCCGCCACGGCGAGGTCCTCGCCTCCTGGACCTTCGCCCCCGCCCTGGACGAGTTCGCCGTCGCGGTGCGCGGCCGGGGGGCCACGCTCGACGGGCGCCCGCTGCGGTCCGGATCGCCCGGTCCCGGCGCGGTCCTGGAGGTCGCCACCTCGCACCCGGACTACACGACGCCCGAGCAGAAGCGCGCCCTGCTGAGCCTGGACACGGAGGGCGTGCGCCGCCGCCCGTGCGGTTCCGCCGGGCTGGAGTACCTCGCCGTGGCGCGGGGGGCGCTGGACGCCGTCGCGTTCAACTGGGAGTACGCCTGGGACCACGCCGCCGGACTGCTCCTGGTCGCCGAGGCGGGCGGTGCGGACACGACGGTCGCGGGCGAGCCGTTCCGCATCACCGGGGGCAACGCGATGCCGTTCACCGCGGCCCGGGACGCGGCGACCGCGGAGCGGATCCGCGGACTCCTCGGGGGGCGGTGAGCCCGGCCGGACCACCGGCCTATCCTGGGAGCCTTGGCCATCGGCTGACGAAGGAGTCCGAAGGTGACGAACAGGACGTCGATGCTCGATGTTGTCGTCGTGGGGGCGGGGCCCAACGGACTGACCGCCGCCGTGGAGTTGGCCCGGCGCGGCTTCTCGGTCGCCGTGTTCGAGGCCGAGCCGACCGTCGGCGGCGGCGCCAGGACCGAGGAGCTGACGCTCCCCGGCTTCCGGCACGACCCCTGTTCCGCCGTGCACCCGCTCGGCGCCGGCTCGCCCGTCTTCAAGACGATGCCGCTGGACCGGTACGGCCTGGAGTGGCTGCACCCCGAACTTCCCATGGCCCACCCCTGGGACGACGGCACCGCCGCCGTCCTCGCCCGCTCCGTCGCCGAGACCGCCGCCTCCTTCGGGCCGCGTGACGCCGGGACGTACCGCCGGCTCGTCGCCCCCTTCGTCGGCAAGTGGGACACCCTGGCCCGGGACTTCATGCAGCTGCCGCTGACCGCGCTGCCCCGCGATCCGGTCACCCTCGCCCGCTTCGGCCTCGCCGGGCTGCCGCCCTCCACCTGGCTGATGAGAAGGTTCCGGGACGAGAAGGCCCCGGCGCTCCTGGCCGGCCTCGTCGGCCATGTGATCGCCCCGCTGGGCGGCTTCGCGACCGGCGCCGTCGGCCTGGTCTTCGCGCTCGCCGCGCACGCCGGCGGCTGGCCCATGCCCCGGGGCGGCTCCCAGTCGATCTCGGACGCCCTCACCGCGTACCTCAAGGACCTCGGCGGCGCCGTCCACACCGACTTCGAGGTCAAGCGCCTCGACGACCTGCCGCCGGCCCGCGCCTACGTCTTCGACACGTCGCCGACCGCCCTCGCCCGGATCGCGGGCTTCGGCGGGCACTACGACCACTACAAGTACGGCGCGAGCGTTTTCAAGATCGACTACGCCCTGGACGGCCCCGTGCCGTGGACCGCCGAGGAGGCCCGCCGGGCCGGCACCGTCCAGGTCGGCCCCAGCGCCGGCGAGATCGACACCGCGCTGTGCGAGGCCTCCTCCGGCACCGCCCCGGACGCCCCCTTCCTCATCACCGCCCAGCCCAGCCTCGTCGACCCGTCCCGCGCCCCCGAGGGCAAGCACGTCTTCTGGGCCTACGGTCACGTGCCCAACGGCTGGCGCGGCGACCTCACCGAGGCGATCGAGCGCCAGATCGAGCGCTTCGCCCCCGGCTTCCGTGACCGCGTCCTCGCCCGCGCCACCGCGGGACCGCCCGAACTCGCCGCGCGCAACGCCAACTACGTCGGCGGCGACATCGCCTGCGGCGCCGCACGCGGCCTCCAGCTCCTGCTGCGCCCCACGCTCTCGCTGCGCCCCTACGCCACCCCGCACCCCGCGGTGTTCATCTGCTCCTCCGCCACCCCGCCCGGCCCCGGCGTGCACGGGATGTCCGGCCACAACGCGGCGAAGGCCGTGTGGCGACGGCTGCGAAAATAGACTGCCCCCATGGCCAAGTACTTCGACGTCCACCCCGACAACCCCCAGCCCCGCACCATCTCCGCGGTGGCCGACAGCATCCGGAACGGAGCGCTCGTCGCCTACCCGACCGACTCCTGCTACGCGTTGGGCAGCCGGCTCGGCAGCCGGGACGGCATCAGCCGCATCCGGTCGATCCGCGACCTCGACGACCGGCACCACTTCACGCTGATGTGCCAGAACTTCGCCCAGCTGGGCCAGCTCGTGCAGATCGACAACGACGTGTTCCGCGCGGTCAAGGCGGCGACCCCCGGGGCGTACACCTTCATCCTCCCCGCCACCAAGGAGGTGCCCCGCCAGCTGCTCCACCCCAAGAAGAAGACGGTCGGCGTCCGCATCCCCGACCACGTGGTGACCCAGGCGCTCCTCGCCGAACTCGGCGAGCCGCTCCTCTCCAGCACCCTCCTCCTGCCCGACGAGGCCGAACCCCTCACCCAGGGCTGGGAGATCAAGGAGCGCCTCGACCACCAGGTCGACGCGGTGCTCGACTCCGGCGAGTGCGGGACCGAACCGACCACCGTCGTCGACTTCTCCGGCGGCGAGCCCGAGATCGTGCGGCGCGGGGCCGGGGACACCACCCGGTTCGAGTAGGACGACGCCGGGAACGGGCCACCACCCGCACGGCGGCCCTTACGGAACGGACGGTGATCACCGTACGGTCGGGACGGCATCCGCTCACCCGAACCGACGGAGGACAGAGTCACGTGATCGTCATCGCCCATGTCAGCGACATCCACGTCGACGTGGACCCGCGCAGCGCCGCCCGCACCCGGGCGGTCATGCGGTACCTGGAGGAACTCCCGCACGACCTCGCGGCCGTCCTCGTCACCGGCGACATCGCCGACCTCGGGAGCCCGGACGGATACGCCGTCGCGCGGGAGTTGCTCGTCTCCCGGCACCCGCTGCTGGTCTGCCCCGGGAACCACGACGTCCGGGCGGACTTCCGCAAGAGCCTCCTCCCGGAGGGCGCCGGCACGCGCCCGGACGCGCCCGTCAACCAGGTGCTGCGGGGCGACGGCTTCGTGATCGCCCTCTGCGACTCCTCCGTCCCGGGCGAGGACGACGGGTACCTGGAGGACGAGACGCTGGAGTGGCTGGACGGCGTCCTCGCCGACACCCCGCACGAGGTGCCCGTGCTCGTCGGCTTCCACCACCCGCCGGTACCGCTGCACACCCCGTACGTCGACGGCATCCGGCAGTTCGGCGAGGAGCGGCTCGCCGCGCTCGCCGACCGCCACCCCCACCTCACGGCGTTCCTCGCCGGGCACGCCCACACCGCCGCCGCCACCACCTTCGCCGGGCGCCCGCTGCTGGTCGCACCGGGCGTCGTCTCCACCCTCCGGCTGCCCTGGGAGAACCCGAGCCCGGACGACGAGAACGTCCACCTCGGGCTGCCGCCCGGCCTCGCCTTCCACGTCCTGGGCGACGACGGCCGGCTGACCACCCACTACCGGACCGTCACCGTCTGACGCCGCCGTCGCGGACGCCCCCGGGAGCGGGGCCGGACGACCATGTCGTTTTCTCGCCAGCCCGCGAGCCGTCCGTCCCCGATCCTGGAGGCATGCACACCGACACCGAGCGCTGCGTGCGGGCCGTCCAGTCGAAGGACGCCCGCTTCGACGGCGTGTTCTTCACCGCCGTCCGCACCACCCGGATCTACTGCCGGCCCAGCTGCCCCGTCGTGCCGCCCAAGCCGCAGAACATGGAGTTCCACCCCAGCGCCGCCTCCTGCCAGCGCGCCGGCTTCCGGGCCTGCAAGCGGTGCCGGCCCGACACCAGCCCCGGTTCGCCCCAGTGGAACGTCCGGGCCGACGCCGTCGCCCGTGCCATGCGGCTCATCCAGGACGGCGTCGTCGACCGGGAGGGCGTCCCCGGCCTCGCCCGGCGCCTCGGCTGGTCCACCCGCCAGATCGAGCGCCAGCTCCTCGCCGAACTGGGCGCCGGACCCCTCGCCCTCGCCCGCGCCCAGCGGGCCCAGACCGCCCGGGTGCTCATCGAGACGACCCCGATGCCGCTGGGCCAGGTCGCCTTCGCCGCCGGCTTCTCCTCGATCCGCACCTTCAACGACACCGTCCGCGAGGTCTTCGCGCTCACCCCCGGAGAACTCCGCGCCCGGGCCGCCCGCCGGTCCCCGGCCGACGCGTCCGCCACCCCCGGCGTGATCAGCCTCCGGCTGCCGTTCCGCGCCCCGCTGGAGCCCTCCAACCTCTTCGGCCACCTCGCCGCCACCGCCGTCCCCGGCGTCGAGGAATGGCGCGACGGCGCCTACCGCCGGACGCTGAGCCTCCCGTACGGGCACGGCATCGTCGCCCTGGCCCCCCGCGCCGACCACATCGCCTGCCGGCTGTCCCTGACCGACCCCCGCGACCTCGCCCACGCGATCAGCCGCTGCCGACGGCTCCTCGACCTCGACGCCGACCCGGTCGCCGTCGACGAGCGGCTGCGCGCCGACCCGCTGCTCGCACCGCTCGTCGACGCGGCCCCCGGCCGCCGGGTGCCCGGGAGCGTCGACCCCGCCGAGTTCGCCGTACGGGCCGTCCTCGGCCAGCAGGTCTCCACCGCCGCCGCCCGCACCCACGCCGCCCGGCTCGTCGCCGCACACGGAGTCCCCGTCGACGACCCCGAGGGCGGCCTCACCCACCTCTTCCCGGACCCCGGGGCGCTCGCCGCCCTCGACCCCGCGACCCTCGCCCTGCCGCGCAGCCGCCGGACCACCCTGCTCACCCTGGTCGGGGCCCTCGCCGACGGTTCCCTGACCCTCGGGCCCGCCGACGACCGGGAGGAGGCGCGCGCCCGGCTGCTCGCCCTGCCCGGCTTCGGGCCGTGGACCACCGAGATCATCGCCATGCGCGCGCTCAACGACCCCGACGCCTTCCTCCCCGGCGACCTCGGCGTCCGCCGTGCCGCCGGGGGACTGGGCCTGCCCGGCACCCCGGCGGCGCTCGTCGCCCGCGCCGCCCACTGGCGCCCGTGGCGCGCCTACGCCGTCCAGTACCTCTGGGCGACCGACGACCACCCGATCAACCACCTGCCCAGCGAAGGACACTGAAGCACCATGGCCCCCACCGTCCGGCACACCGTCGTCGACAGCCCGTACGACCCGCTGACGCTCGTCGCCGTCGACGGCGTCCTCAGCCGCGTCCACATGACCGGCCAGCGCCACCGGCCGCCCGAGGAGACGTTCGGCGAGCCCGACCCGCGGCCCTTCGGCGAGGCGATCCGCCAGCTCGACGCCTACTTCGCGGGCGAACTCACCTCGTTCGACCTGCGGTTGAACCTGATGGGCACGCCGTTCCAGCTGCGCGTCTGGGACCGGCTGCTCCGCATCCCGTACGGCGAGACCCGGACGTACGGCGAACTCGCCGAGGAGCTCGGCAACCCCGGAGCGTCCCGGGCCGTGGGACTCGCCAACGGCAAGAACCCCGTCAGCATCATCGTCCCCTGCCACCGGGTGATCGGCGCGGGCGGCGGCCTCACCGGCTACGGCGGCGGCCTCGACCGCAAACAGCGCCTCCTCGCCTTCGAGTCGGGAACGCAGGAGCCCGCCGCCCTCTTCTAGGGCCCCCGGTCCCCGTCCGGAAGGTCCCGCCTACCGGAGCCGGTCCAGGAGCGCGGGCAGCGCCGTGCCGATCGGCTCCCGCACGACCTCGTCGGCGACGGGGTCGTACGGGGTCGGCTCGGCGTTCACGATGATCAGGCGGGCCCCGTGCTCGGCGGCGATCCCCGCGAGGGAGGCCGCCGGCTGGACCTGGAGGCTGCTGCCGACCACGACGAACACGTCGGCGGCCTTGGCGATCGACATGGCCTGACCGAGCAGCACCGGGTCGAGCCGCTGGCCGAACATCACCGTCGCCGACTTCAGGATCCCGCCGCACACCCGGCACGCCGGGTCGTCCTCCCCGGCCCGCACCCGGTCGAGCGCCTCCGCCATCGACGAGCGGGCGTGGCAGGCCGTGCACACCACCGACCGCGCCGAGCCGTGGAGTTCGAGGACCTTCCGCTCGGGCACCCCCGCCGCCTGGTGCAGCCCGTCCACGTTCTGCGTGATCACCCGCAGCGCGTGGCCGCCGGCCCGCTCGTACGCCGCGATCGCGCGGTGCGCCACGTTCGGCTCGGCGCGCAGCACCGGGCCGTCGAGCCGCATCCGCCACGAGCGGCGGCGGATCTCAGGGTCCTCCATGTAGGGCCCGTAGGTGACGAGCCGCTCCGCCTCGGGGTCCCGGCGCCACAGGCCGTTCGGCCCCCGGTAGTCGGGGATGCCCGAGTCCGTCGAGATGCCGGCCCCGCTGAGAATCGCCACCATGGTCATGGGACGACCCTAGGCACGGGCCGCCCGCTCCCGCGAACGGGTTTCCGGGTGCTACGTTGCCGGCATGGCCAAGGTGAACATCGCGCTCGACGCCGAACTCGTCGTGGAAGTCATGGTGCTGGCGGGGGTCGGCAGCCCGCAGGACGCGGTGGAGGCCGTCGTCCGCGACTACATCGCGCGGGGACACCGTACCGAGGCCCGGGTCGCCGGTCGCGACGAGCCCCACCGCACCGGCGAGATCGTCCCGCCGGAGCCCCCGCAGGGCTGAGCCCCCGTTGCCGGACGGGTCCGCCGAGCCGACGGCCTTCCCGCCCGTCACGCCGACGGCGCCGCCAACCGCAGCGTCCGCCGGGCCAGTTCGCTGATCCGGACGCCGTCGAAGCCGAACACCGCGCTGTCCACGCGGTCCCGCAGCGGCTCCTTCCACCGCGACGGGATGGCGGCGGCCCCGCACATCACCCCCGCCACCGAGCCCGCCGTCGCGCCGTTGGAGTCCGTGTCGAGGCCACCGCGCACGGTCAGCGCGATCGTGCGGGTGAAGTCCCCCTCGCCGTACAGGAGTCCGGCGGTCAGGACGGCCGCGTTCGGGACGGTGTGGATCCAACCGAGCCCCGCCGTCCGCTCCGCCACCTCGTCGAGCGCGTCGGACCAGCCGAGCCCCGACGCGTACAGGGCGATCGTCCCCCGCACGGTCCTGGCGAGCCGGCTGCTCGCCGGGATCCGCTCCAGGCCCGCCTCCAGGACGGAGCGGACGTCGGGCGCGGTGAAGGCGGCGGCGATCATCGCGGCCGCCCACATCGCGCCGTACACGCCGTTCCCGGTGTGCGAGAGGACCGCGTCCCGGCGGGCCAGCGAGGCGGCCCGGCGCGGGTCGCCCGGACAGGTCCAGCCGTAGGCGTCGGCCCGGATCAGGGCGCCGATCCACTCCTGGTACGGATTGTCGTACGTGGCCGTCAGCGGCGGCCGCAGCCCGTTCGCGAGGTTCCGGTACGCGACGCGCTCGGCGGTGAAGGTCTGCAGGTACGGCAGCCGCGACAGCCACTCCTCGCCCAGCTGCTCGGTCGTGAAGCCGAAGCCGCGCGTCTCCAGGAGGTGCAGCCCCAGGACCGACCAGTCGACGTCGTCGTCCCGGCAGCTGCCGTCGACGCCGCCGCGCACGCACCTCGGCCACTCGGGCCGCAGCTCGAAACCGGTCGCGTCCGGCGGCGGAGGCGGCAGGTAGTCCGTCAGCGGCAGCGCGTCCGTCAGCCGCAGGTACGCGTCGATGTGCTCCCGGGTCCAGTGGTCCCCGCGCTCCACCGGCTTGCCGAGCATGTTCCCGGCGATCCGGCCCGTCCAGCCGCCCAGGATCCGGTCCGCGAGCGCGTCGTGTCCCAGGTCCACCTCAGCCCTCCCCCTCGCAAGGCTCCCCGCCGGTACGGGCCCTCGCGGCCCGGCGCGGGCGGTGGTGAGGGTCGCCGCCCCGCTCGGCCCTCGCCTCCCCGACCGGGGTCCGCACCGCGTCCCGCAGCCCGTGCGGGGCGTGGTGCCGGGCCGGGCCCGCGCCCGGGCCCTCGGGCGCGGGCCGCTCGCGCGGTCCCCGTTCGATCCGTTCCGTGCTCATGTGACCCCACTATGGTGCGGAATATCGCCTCATCAGGGGGTGGCACGCCGTCCGGCGGTCCGGATAGGGTCAGCCTCGGCGCGACTGCACGTTCGAAAGCAAGGGATGCAAGGTGACGGACGGAGCAGCAACTCAGGTCGCTCACGTGCTCGTGGCGGCCGACAAGTTCAAGGGCTCGCTCACGGCCGTACAGGTCGCGGAGCGGGTCACAGCAGGACTGCGACGGGTCGTCCCCGAGCTCACGGTGGAGACCCTGCCCGTCGCGGACGGCGGCGACGGCACCGTCGCGGCCGCCGTCGCGGCCGGTTTCGAACGCCGCGAGGTGCGCGTGACGGGACCGCTCGGCGAGCCGGTCACCGCGGCGTTCGCGCTGCGCGGCACCACCGCGGTCGTCGAGATGGCGGAGGCCTCCGGCCTCCAGCTCCTCCCGCGGGGCGTCTTCGCACCCCTCACCGCGACCACGTACGGCTCCGGGGAGCTGCTGAGGGCCGCACTCGACGCGGGTGCCACCACGATCGTCTTCGGCGTCGGCGGCAGCGCCACGACCGACGGAGGGGCCGGCATGCTCGCCGCCCTCGGCGCCCGCTTCCTCGACGCGGCCGGCGAACCCGTCGGCCCCGGCGGCGCGCCGCTCGCCGCCCTCGCCACGGCCGACCTCACCGGGCTCGACCCCCGCTTCGCCGACATCGACCTCATCCTCGCGAGCGACGTCGACAACCCGCTCACCGGCCCCAAGGGCGCCCCCGCCGTCTACGGCCCCCAGAAGGGCGCCACCCCCGACGACGTCCGCACCCTCGACGCGGCCCTCGCCCACTACGCCACCGTCCTGGAGAAGGCCGTCGGCCCCCGGGCCGCCGAAGCCGCCCTCGCCCCCGGGGCCGGCGGCGCCGGCGGCATCGGCTACGGCGCGCTCATCCTCGGCGCGAGCTTCCGGCCCGGCATCGAGCTCATGCTCGACGTCCTCGGCTTCGCCCCCGCCCTGGAGCGCGCCACCCTCGTCATCACCGGCGAGGGCTCCCTCGACGAGCAGACCCTCCACGGCAAGGCCCCCGCCGGCGTCGCCGCGGCCGCGCGGGCCGCCGGCAAGGACGTCGTCGCGGTCTGCGGCCGTCTCGTGCTCCCGCCCGAGGCGCTCGCGGCGGCGGGCATCCGCCGGGCGTACCCCCTCACGGCCCTCGAGCCCGACCCCGCCACCTGCATCGCCCAGGCGGGGCCCCTCCTCGAAGCCACCGCCGCCGTCCTGGCCCAGGACTTCCTCTCCTGACCCACCCCTTCGCAGGCCCGAGCCCCGGGTCAGGGGCCGGGCTGGGGGGTGAGGCGGAAGGCGTCGAGCGCGAGGGTCATCTCGGTGAGGTCGCGCGGCCGCGACAGGGACCGCGAGGTGAGCTGTTCGAGCCGGCGGAGCCGGTTGAAGACGGTGTTCCGGTGGCAGTAGAGGCGACCGGCCGCCCGCCCCGCGGACCCCTCGCAGTCCAGCCACGCGTCCAGCGTCTCCAGCAGGACCGCCCGGTCGGCCGGATCGAGTTCGAGCAGCCCGCCGAGCACGTCGGACACGAGGAGCCCGGCCATCTCCGGCTGGGACACGACGAGCGCGCCGGCCATCCGCCGGTCGAGGCGGACGATCTCGCGGCTGCCGGGCGGACAGGTGCGCAGGGCGAGCTCGGCGAGCCGCCGGGCGCGGCCCAGCTCGGTGAGGCCGACGACGACGGGACTGATGCCGCCGGGACCGGGGCACCGGCCGTCGAGGAGTTCGGAGAGCGCGTCGAGTCCGGTGTCGCCGGCGAGCGCCACCACCCCCAGCTCGCAGTCGGCGCCCATGCGCCACAGGAAGCGGACGCCTTCGCCCTGCACCTGCCGGTGGAACGGCTCGCGTTCCTCGCGCCGGTCGTAGCGGAGGACGACGACCGCGTACCGGCCCTGTTCCGGCAGGTCGAGGCCGGCCGCCGCCCGTGACACCAGCTCGGGGGAGCGCCGGCCCTGGAGGAGGGCGTCGAGGAGGGCCTGGAGCTGCTCGTCCGTACGGCGGCGGAGCTCCAGCTCGGCCGCCCGGTACGCCTCCGACGCGGTGTCGGCCTGGGCGTCCACCGCGGACCACACCGTCGTCGCGGACTGCATCAGCGCGGCCAGCTGCCCCGCATCGGTGCCGGCGCTCTCGATGAGCGCGTCCCACACCAGGTGCCCGGCGTGCCGGTACGCGTGCACGACGAGCTCCAGCGGCATGCCCTGCGCGGCCCGCCGCCGGCCCATCCCGTCCGCGTGCTCGAGGTCCCGGCGGGGCGAGTTGCGGGGCGCCGAGATCATCTCGATCCCGATCCGCATCGCCTCCCGGGCCTCCTGCCAGTGCTGGTCGTACGGAAGGATCCGCCCGTAGGCGGGCTCGTACGCGTGGAGCTCCCGTAGATGCTCGTCCACCAGTTCCGGTACCCGCTCCAGAAGCGTCGCGCACGCCTGAGCGAGCACCTTCCAGTCGTCACCGGTCCGCCGTCTGCGCCGTCCCATGCCGGGAGGATCCACCGCCCGGGGCCCCCGCGCACAGCCCTGACGCGCAGCGTTGTGCGCATGCACAGCCCGCCGCCGCGCCCGCTGGTCACCGGCAGCGTTTCGGCCGCGGAACGTGGACGCGCGGTCCGGCGCGGTGCTGGGGTGAGCGCCACTGAACGGCCGGTGGCAAGTGCGGCCGGGGAAAGGGGAACCATGGGAGGTACCGCACCCGCTCTCCAGGTGACGGACCTGACGGCGGGATACGGCCCCGTGCACGCGCTGCGGCGGGTGTCGCTGACCGTGCCGGCCGGCACGGTCGTCACGGTCCTGGGAGGCAACGGGGCCGGCAAGTCCACCCTGCTGCGGGCGGTCTCGCGCACCCTCCGCTTCCACGGCGGCGCCGTGGTCTCGGGCACGGTGAGCCGCGACGGCCGGCCGCTCGACGGACTGCCGCCCGACCGCGTCGTCGCGGCCGGAGTCTCGCAGGTCCCCGAGGGCCGCCAGGTCTTCGCCCGGATGACGGTCGAGGACAACCTGCGCGCGGGCGCCCTCGGCGGGCGCGGCGGCCGGGCGGCGAAGACGGCCGCGCTCCGGCGCGTCCACGAGCTCTTCCCCGTCCTGGCCGACCGCGCCCACCAGCGGGCCGGGCTGCTCTCGGGCGGCGAACAGCAGATGCTCGCCGTCGGCCGCGCCCTCATGGCCCGGCCCGGGCTCCTCCTCCTGGACGAACCGTCGCTCGGCCTCGCGCCGCTGATGGCGGCCCGCATCGCCGACGCCGTCCGCGAGATCAACGCCCAGGGCACGGCGGTCCTCCTCGTCGAGCAGAACGCGGCGCTCGCGCTGCGGCTCGCCTCCCTCGCGTACGTCCTGGAGGTCGGCGAGGTCACGCTCTCGGGCCCCGCCGCCGAACTCGCCGCCTCCGACGAGGTGCGCCGCCGCTACCTCGGCGTCGTCGACGAGACGGCCGCCGCCGACGCCGCCGACGCACGGGCCGCCCACCCGGTCCTGTCCCGCTGGGAGGAGACCCGATGACGCGCACCCCGCCGCCCGGCGAAGAGCCGGGCGCCGACGGCGCCGCCACGCCGACGGCCGCCGGCCCCTCGCCCGCCGTCCCCGGCGACCCCGGGTCCGGCGCCGCCGCGCCGCCCGCGGCCGGGCCCGGCGTTCCGGCCCTCGAAGTCCGCGACGTCACCGTCCGGTTCGCCGGTCTCACCGCCCTCGACGGGGTGGGCTTCACCGTCAGGCCCGGGACCGTCCACGCCCTCATCGGACCCAACGGGGCGGGCAAGTCCACCTGCTTCAACGTGCTCTCCGGGGTGTACCGCGCCACCGAGGGCTCCGTCCGGTTCGGCGCGCACGAGCTGACCGCCCTGCCGCCGCACCGGATCGCGGACCTCGGGGTGGGCCGGATCTTCCAGAACCTGGCGCTGCCGCCGCGCGCCACCGTCGAGGACAGCCTGATGCTGGGCCGCCACCGGCTCACCCGTACCGGCTTCCTGGCGGCCGGACTGCGGCTGCCGTCGGCGGCCAGGGAGGAGGCACGGCACCGGGCGAGGGTCCGGGAGATCGCCGCCTTCGTGGGCCTCGAAGGCCAACTCGCGCGACCCGCCGGCTCCCTGCCGTACGGGCAGCAGAAGCTCGCGGAACTGGCCCGTGCCCTGTGCATGGAGCCGAAGCTGCTGCTGCTCGACGAGCCGGTCGCCGGCATGACCGCCGACGAGCGGCGCCGTACCGCCTCGGTCATCGCGGGAGTCCGCGACAGCCTCGGCATCTCGGTGCTCCTCGTCGAACACGACATGGGCCTGGTGATGCGGCTCGCCGACTCCGTCACCGTCCTCGACTTCGGCCGCCGGATCGCCGACGGGGCCCCCGCCGACGTCCAGAACGACCCGGCGGTCGTCCGCGCCTACCTCGGAGAGGAGACCGCCGCGTGAGCACCTTCGCCGAATTCCTGATCAACGGCGTCTCACTGGGCTCGATCTACGCCCTCATCGCCCTCGGCTTCGTGGTGATCTTCCGCGCCACCGAGGTCGTCAACTTCGCCCACGCCTCCCTCCTGCTCGCCGGCGGCTACGTCACCGCCGTGCTCCACGACACGATCGGCTTCTGGCCCGCGCTGCTCGCCGGCGTCGCGGGCGCGGCGGTGGTCGGCGCGGCCGTCGAGTTCCTCGTGATGCGCCGTCACCGGGGCGGCGACCACAGCGTCCTCGCGATCGTCACGATCGGCGTGGACATCCTCCTCGCCACCGAGCTGACCCGGCGGATCGGCACCGACATCCTCGCCCTCGGCGACCCGTGGGGGGACGCCGTCGTCACCGTCGGCCCGGTCACGATCGCCGAGACCCGGATCGCGGCGCTCCTCGCCGCAGCCCTGCTCATCACCGCGTTCCTGCTCGCCTTCCGGTACACCTCCTGGGGCGTGGCGATGCGGGCCGCGGCCGAGAACCAGGAGACCGCCGCCCTGATGGGCATCCGGCTGGGCCGGGTGTCGCTGGGCGCCTGGGCGGTCGCCGGCGGTCTCGCCGCCGTCGCCGCGCTGTTCCTCACGGTCTTCCCGACCCCCGGCCTGGAGCGGACCACCTCGCTCGCCGCGCTGAAGGCCTTCCCCGCCGCCATCCTCGGCGGTCTCGACTCCACCACCGGCGCCCTCGTCGGCGGCCTGCTCGTCGGGATCACCGAGTCGCTCGCCACCGGCTACCAGGGCGATCTGACCTTCCTGGGCCGGGGGATCGGCGACGTCGCCCCCTACCTCGTGATGGTCGCGGTGCTGCTGATCCGCCCCGCCGGACTCTTCGGCACGAAGGAGCTCGCCCGTGTCTGAGACCCTCGCCCGCCCCGTCGTCCGGGGCCGCGCCCTGGTGTACGGCTGGTCAGCCGCGGGCCTGCTCCTCGCCGCGCTCCCGTTCTACCTGGACCGCTTCTGGCTCCAGGCCGGACTGTTCGCGATGGCCGCCGCCCTGGGGGCCGTCGGCATCAACCTGCTGACCGGCGCCACCGGACAGCTCTCCATGGGACACGCCTTCTTCCTCGCCGTCGGCGCCTACGGCTACTGCGCCTTCGCCGGGGACGGCTCCGACGGCCTGGCCGGCCTCGGGCTGCCCGGATGGCTCGCCGCCGTCCTCGCGGTCGCCCTCGCGGGCCTGGCCGGCGGGGTGTTCAGCCCCATCGCGGGACGGCTGCGGGGCGCGTATCTGGGCATCGCCACCCTGGCGCTGATCTTCATCGGCCAGCACGTGCTGTTCAACGCCCACGACGTCACCGGCGGCTACAACGGCCGCGCGGTCCCGCCGCTCTCCCTCTTCGGCCTCACCTTCGACGACACCGAACTGATCGTCGCCCAGGTGCCGTTCGGCGCCGTCGAGAAGCTCTGGTACCTGGGGCTCGTGCTGCTCGCCGGCGGGGTCCTCTTCGCCCGCGGGGTCCTCAGGGGCCGCCCCGGGCGCGCCATGAACGCCATCCGGGACCACCGGATCGCCGCCGGCGTGATGGGCATCCCGGTGGCCCGCTACCGCGCGGCCGTCTTCGTCCTGTCGTCCATGTACGCGGGCCTCGCGGGCGTCCTGCTCGCCCTGGTCTTCCAGCGCACCGTGCCCGAGTACTTCGGCATGGCGCTCTCCCTCGAGTACCTGGCCATGATCGTCATCGGCGGTCTCGGCTCGGTCGCGGGCGCGGTGGCCGGAGGCGTCTTCGTCTCCCTCCTGCCGCAACTCCTCACCCGCTACAGCGACGCGCTGCCCCTGGTCTCCGCCCCCGGGACGGGCGGGATCGCACCGGGGGAGGCCGCGCGCTACCTCTACGGCGCCGCCGTCGTCGCGGTGGTGCTCTTCCTGCCCGGCGGCCTGGTCCGCCTCGCCGCCCGGACACGCAAGACCCCGACGTCAGACCGACCCTCAGGAGAAGCACGATGAACCACCGACGACAGGCCGTGCGGGGCCTGGCCGCAGCCCTTGCCGCACTGGTCGCGCTCACCGCCGCCGGCTGCAGCTCCAAGGCGAAGACCGGCGACGGCAAGGAGACCGGCGCGGGCGGGGTGAAGACCGGCGAGGGCGTCACGGACAAGACGATCGCCCTCGGCGCGCTCACCGACATGACCGGTGTGTACGCCACGCTCGGCAAGAGCGTCACCCAGGCCCAGCAGCTGTACGTGAAGCAGGTCAACGCCGCCGGCGGGATCTGCGGCCGGCAGCTGGAGCTGACGGTCCGCGACCACGGCTACGACCCGCAGAAGGCGCTCGCCGCCTACACCGAACTGGAGCCGAAGGTCGTCGGCTACACCCAGTTCATCGGCTCCCCGTTCGTCGCCGCGGTCAAGTCCCGGGTCGACGGCCAGGACAAGGGCCTCGTCCTGCCGCAGGCGTGGTCCGCCTCGCTGCTCGGCTCCCCGTACATCCGCGTCCTCGGCGCCACGTACGACGTCGAGACGATCAACGCCGTCGACTTCCTCGTCACGGAGAAGGGCCTGAAGACGGGCGACAAGCTCGGCCACGTCTACTTCGAGGGCGACTACGGCGAGAACGCGCTGGCGGGCTCGAAGTACGCGGCCGGCAAGGCGGGCCTGGTCGTCGTCGAGCAGAAGATCAAGCCCACCGACAACGACATGTCCGCGCAGGTGGCGGCCCTCAAGCAGGCCGGGGTCAAGGCCGTCGTCATCAGCGCGGGCCCCCGCCAGGCCGCGTCCCTCGTCGGCGTCGCCGCCGCCACCGGCCTGCGGGTCCCGGTCGTCGGCAACAACTCGGCCTTCGCCCCGCAGCTGCTCGGCACCCAGGCCGGCCCCGCCCTGGAGAAGATGTACTGGTTCGCCTCCCCGAGCCTGCCCATCGGCGCCGACACCCCCACCGCCAAGAAGCTGGTCGCCGACTACCGGGCCGCCTACCCGGGCGACGGACTCGACAACGGCATCGTCGCCGGCTGGACCGCGGCGAGCGTCTTCGGCGAGGCGCTGAAGAAGGCCTGCGTGAACAAGGACCTCACCCGCGAGGGCGTCGACAAGGCCCTCCTCACGATGAACGCCCACGACGCCGGCTTCGGCATGACCCACGACCTCGGCGACCCCGAGGCACCGTCCTCCCGCGAGTCCGTCATCCTCCAGCCCGACAAGTCCGTCCCCGGCGGCATGCGCACGGTCCGGCAGCCCTTCGTCTCGGAGGCGGCCAAGACCTACACGCCCTGATCCGCGAACCCGGGCCGCCACCCCGCGTACCCGGTCCGCCACCGCGCGTACCCGGTCCGCCACCGCGCGTACCCGGTCCGCCACCGCGCGGACCGGGGCCCGGCCCGGAAGATCTTCACGTGCCCGAAACATCTCGGTGTGAAGCTCGGGACCCATGAACCCACGTATCGAGGAGAACCGGGGCCATCCCCGACTCGCCGGGCTGCTCGGCGCGTACCACCTGGTCAACCAGGCGGAGAAGGGCACGGCGGTGGAATCGGTCGCCGAGCTCCCGGCGGTGTACCGCGTCGAGGCCGAGGACCCGGCCGGCGCCTTCGCCGCAGACACGGTCCTGCTGGCCACGCCGGCCGGTGCGGAAGCGCCGGCCGGCTGCGTCGTCCTCAAGGCCCCCCGCGAGGGCCCGGCCCCCGAGATCAAGCGGCTCTGGGTGACGCCCGAGGCGCGGCGGAAGGGCCTCGCGAAGGCGCTGATGACCGAGGCCCTGCGACGGGCCGCCGCGGCCGGCGCGCCCGCGGTGCGCCTCACGGTCTGGTCCTGGCGGGACGAGCCCCTCGCGCTCTACCGGAGCCTCGGCTTCGCCGTCGTGGACCCCTGGGACGACCGGCCTGACCTGCTCTGCCTGGAGAAGCCGCTCGACGCCGTCGAGCGGCTGACCCCCGACGCCGTACGGGCCCACGCCGCCGACGGCCTCGCCGCGCTCCTCGTGGACGCCGTGGACGGCGGTGCCTCGGTCGGCTTCCGGGCGCCCCTGGACACGGCCGAGGCGGCCGCCTGGTGGGCCGGCGTCGCCGAGGAGGCGGCCGGGGGCGTACGGGACGTCTGGGCGGCCCGCGGCCCCGACGGGCGGATCTCCGGCGTCGTCACCCTCGTCCGCACCGCCACGGCCAACGGCCGGCACCGCGGCGAGATCGCCCGGCTCCTGGTGCACCGCTCCGCCCGCGGCCGGGGTCTGGGGCGGCGGCTGCTCGCGACGGCCGAGGCCCATGCCGCCGCCACCGGACTCTCCCTGCTCGTCCTGGACACCCAGACCGACAGCCCCGCCGAGCGTCTCTACCGGGGCGCCGGCTGGACGGCGGCCGGCACGATCCCGGACTTCGCCGCCGACCCGTCCGGCACCCTCCGCCCCACCACGCTGTACTACAAGCGGCTCGGCTGAAGAAGGGCGAACGGGGAGGGCACGCGAAAGGGCCCCGGGAGGCGTCATCGCCTTCCGGGGCCCTTCCATACGGCTCGGTTCCGCTACGGCAGCTGCGCCGCCCGCGCCTCCCGGCTCTCACGCCGGTTGCCGCGGAAGGTGTTCACCCGGCGGGCCGTCGCGAAGAGGGGGATCACGGCGCCCAGCACGACCTGGAGAGCACATCCGGTCTGGAGCAGGAACGCCCCGCCCGGGGCGTCGAACGCCCAGGCCGCCAGCATGGCCATCGCACCGACGATCCAGCTGAGCATCGCCACCGCGAGGATGCCCCGCGGCTTCGGGTACTCGACCCGGCTCACCATCAGCCAGGCCACCCCGATGATCGCGAGCAGCGTCGGGATGAACGGCAGCTCGAGCAGCACGATCGAGACCACCGTCAGCGCGCCGAAGGGGCTCGGCATGCCCTGGAACATGCCGTCCTTCATCGTCACGCACGAGAATCTCGCCAGTCGCAGCACCACCGCGAGCAGCACCACGATCGCGGCCACGGCCGAGACCTTCTGCTGCGCGTCGTCCGCGACCATGCCGTACACGAGCACGAAGTACGCCGGGGCCAGACCGAAGCTGATCAGGTCCGACAGGTTGTCGAGCTCGGCACCCATCGGCGAGCTGCGGAGCTTGCGCGCCACGATGCCGTCGAAGAGGTCGAAGATCGCCGCGCACAGCATCAGTATCACCGCGGTGGCGGCGCTGTTCCGCGCCATGCCGGTCTCGGTGCTGCCGGTGAGGTGCGGGATCAGGATGCCGGTCGTGGTGAAGTAGACCGCCATGAAGCCACACGTGGCGTTACCGAGCGTGAGGGCGTCAGCTATGGACAGCCTCAACGACAGCGGCATCTCCTCGGCCTCCGCGGCCGCCTCCGCCTCTGCGTCGGCGGCCCACTCGGAGGCCCGTGTGTCGGGATCAATCACGGTCAATGCGAGTCACCCCCGCGGTCGTGGCCTGCCCCACCTCGACAGCGACCTCGACACCCTCCGGGAGGTAGATGTCGACCCGCGAACCGAAGCGGATCAGGCCGATCCGGTCGCCCTGCTCGACCTTCGTCCCCTGCGGGATGTACGGCACGATGCGCCGGGCGACGGCCCCCGCGATCTGCACCATCTCGATGTCGCCGAGTTCGGTGTCGAAGTGCCAGACAACGCGCTCGTTGTTCTCGCTCTCCTTGTTGAACGCCGGGACGAACCCGCCGGGGACGTGCTCCACCGACGTCACGGTGCCGGCCAGCGGCGCGCGGTTGACGTGCACGTTCAGCGGGCTCATGAAGATGGCGACCCGGGTGCGTCCGTCCTTCCACGGCATGATGCTCTGCACCACACCGTCGGCGGGGGAGATGACCCGGCCCGGAGCGATCTCGCGCTCGGGGTCGCGGAAGAACCACAGCATGCCGGCCGCGAGTGCGGTGGTCGGCACGGCGATGGCCGCGGCACGCTTCGACTTGCGCGCGCGCAC
The DNA here is from genome assembly GCF_056436715.1 of Streptomyces sp. NPDC043176. Classification (NCBI taxonomy): domain Bacteria; kingdom Bacillati; phylum Actinomycetota; class Actinomycetes; order Kitasatosporales; family Streptomycetaceae; genus Streptomyces; species Streptomyces sp. NPDC043176. The sequence continues at coordinate 107,892 of NZ_JBWKCA010000017.1, read as the reverse complement.
GAGGCTGAGCGCCGCGGTGGCGACGGTCGGGAGGAGCCACGGCGATGCTCCGCGCGCGAGGCGTACGCCGGCAAGGCTGTCGCGGTGTGCAGAGGTTTGGCTGTGGGGCATGGATGACCTTCGTAGCGGATGATGCCGCGCTGGCAACGGGGGGACGGCGGCTTTCCGGCGATGCTATCGGTTGCGGGGCGCAACTGGGCAAGCCAGGAACCGAGTCGACGGCCGGAAGACGAACACAGGGTGTGATCTTCTTCGCGGCCGAACCGACTCAAAAGCGACAATCAACCCTGGAATCGGTACTCCTCGAGCAGCCGACGACCAATGATCATTTTCTGGATCTCGGCGGTACCTTCGCCGATGAGCAGCATCGGTGCCTCCCGGTAGAGGCGCTCGATCTCGTACTCCTTCGAGAAACCGTACCCACCGTGGATGCGGAAGGCGTCCTCGACGACCTCCTTGCAGTACTCGGAGGCGAGGTACTTCGCCATCCCTGCTTCCAGGTCGTTTCGTTCCCCGGAGTCCTTTTTGCGTGCTGCATTCACCATCATGGCATGAGCGGCCTCGACCTTGGTAGCCATCTCGGCCAGCTTGAACTGAATCGCCTGGTGCTGGGCGATCGCCTTGCCGAAAGTATGACGTTGCTGGGCATACGAGACACCCAGTTCGAAAGCACGCTGAGCGACGCCGCAGCCACGGGCCGCCACGTTGACGCGGCCGACCTCCACGCCGTCCATCATTTGGTAAAACCCTCGGCCGGTGACCCCGCCGAGCACCCGATTGGCCGGAATGCGCAGTCCGTCCATGATGAGCTCGGTCGTGTCGACGCCCTTGTAGCCCATCTTGTCGATCTTCCCGGGGATGGTGAGGCCGGGGCGGACCTCTCCGAAGCCGGGCTCCTTCTCCACGAGGAAGGTCGTCATCGACTTGTGGGGGGCCGTGCCCTCGGGGTGTCCTTCGTCACTTCGGACGAGAACGGCCACCAGCGTTGACGTCCCGCCGTTCGTCAGCCACATCTTCTGGCCGTTGAGGACGTACTCGTCGCCGTCCTTGACCGCCTTCGACGTGATCGCCGACACGTCCGAGCCGAGGCCCGGCTCCGACATCGAGAACGCGCCACGCGTCTCGCCGGCCGCCATCCGCGGAAGGAAGTAGTCCTTCTGCTCCTGGGTGCCGTGCTGCTTCAGCATGTACGCCACGATGAAGTGCGTGTTGATGATGCCGGAGACCGACATCCAGCCGCGCGCGATCTCCTCCACGCACAGCGCGTAGGTGAGGAGCGACTCACCCAGACCCCCGTACTCCTCGGGGATCATCAGACCGAAGAGGCCGAGCTCCTTGAGCCCGTCGACGATCTGCTGGGGGTACTCGTCGCGGTGCTCCAGCTCGGTGGCGACCGGGATGATCTCCTTGTCGACGAACTCCCGGACGGTCTTGAGGATCTCCTGCTGGACGTCCGTGAGCCCGGCGGTCTGGGCGAGTCGGGCCATGGCTACTTCTCCGTCTTCTTGGCGGGCTCGATCAGCTCGGGGCGGCCGGGCTGCTCGCCGCCGCGCTCCTTGATGTACGTCTCGGTGGGGACCATCACCTTGCGGCGGAAGACGCACACGAGGGTGCCGTCCTGCTTGTAGCCCTTGGTCTCGACGTAGACGATGCCGCGGTCGTTCTTCGACTTCGACGGGGTCTTGTCGAGGACCGTGGTCTCGCCGTAGATCGTGTCGCCGTGGAAGGTCGGCGCCACGTGCCGCAGCGACTCGATCTCCAGATTGGCGATCGCCTTGCCCGAGACGTCCGGCACGGACATGCCGAGCAGCAGCGAGTAGATGTAGTTGCCGACGACGACATTCTTGCCGAAATCCGTCGTGTTCTCGGCGTAGTTCACATCCATGTGCAGCGGATGGTGGTTCATCGTCAGCAGACAGAAGAGGTGGTCGTCGTACTCGGTGACCGTCTTTCCGGGCCAGTGCTTGTAGACGGCACCGACTTCGAACTCTTCGTAGGTACGGCCGAACTGCATCGGACTCAGGCCTCCGGGATCTCGAACTTGCTGGTGCGCTGCATGCCGGCGGCGCGGCCCTTGCCGGAGATGACCAGGGCCATCTTGCGGGAGGCCTCGTCGATCATCTCGTCGCCGAGCATCGCGGAGCCCTTCTTCCCGCCGGCCTCGGACGTGTAGTAGTCGTACGCGTCGAGGATGAGCTCGGCGTGGTCGTAGTCCTCCTGCGAGGGCGAGAAGATCTCGTTCGCGGCGGCGACCTGGTCCGGGTGCAGCACCCACTTGCCGTCGAAGCCCAGGGCGGCGGCGCGCTGCGCCACGGCCTTGTAGCCCTCCTGGTTGCGGATCTGCAGGTAGGGGCCGTCGATCGCCTGGAGGTTGTTGGCGCGGGCGGCCATCAGGATGCTCATCAGGATGTGGTGGTACGCGTCCGCCGGGTAGCCGGGCGGCTGCTCGCCGACGACCAGCGACTTCATGTTGATGGAGGCCATGAAGTCGGCCGGGCCGAAGATGATCGTCTCGACGCGCTGGGAGGCCTGCGCGATCGCGTTGACGTTGGTGAGGCCCTGGGCGTTCTCGATCTGCGCCTCGATGCCGATCTTGCCGACCTCGAAGCCCATGGTCTTCTCGATCTGCGTCAGCAGGAGGTCGAGGGCGACGATCTGCTGGGCGTCCTGGACCTTCGGCAGCATGATGCAGTCGAGGTTCTGGCCGGCGCCCTCGACGACGGTGACGACGTCGCGGTACGTCCAGTGGGTCGTCCAGTCGTTGACGCGGACCACGCGGGTCTTGCCGGTCCAGTCGCCCTCGTTCAGGAACTTCACGATGGTGTGCCGGGCCTCGGGCTTGGCCAGCGGGGCGCACGCGTCCTCCAGGTCGAGGAAGACCTGGTCGGCCGCGAGGCCCTGGGCCTTCTCCAGGAAGCGCGGGTTGGAGCCGGGGACCGCCAGGCAGGAGCGGCGGGGGCGGAGCCGGTTCACGGGGCTGGTCATGCGAGGACCTCCGTACTTTCGAGGGGGCTGAGCTTGTGAGCTGTGCGGATCTCGTCGACGATACGGCCGATGATCTCCGTGATACCGAAGTCCTTCGGTGTGAAGACGGCGGCGACACCCGCGCGCTTCAGTTCTGCGGCGTCGGCGTTGGGGATGATCCCGCCGACGATGACCGGGATGTCGGTGGCTCCGGCCTCGCGGAGGCGGTCGAGGACGTCGGGCACGAGCTCGGAGTGGGAGCCGGAGAGGATCGACAGACCCACGCAGTGCACGTCCTCGGCGAGCGCCGCGTCGACGATCTGCTCCGGGGTCAGCCGGATGCCCTGGTAGACCACCTCGAAACCGGCGTCGCGCGCGCGTACGGCGATCTGCTCGGCCCCGTTGGAGTGGCCGTCGAGGCCGGGCTTCCCGACGAGCAGCCGCAGTCGCCCGGAGTTCAGCTCCTCGGCGGTCCGCGCCACCTTGTCCCGTACGACCGCCAGCGGCGTGCCCGCCTCGGCGGTCACCGCGACCGGGGCGGAGGAGACGCCGGTGGGCGCCCGGAACTCGCCGAAGACCTCGCGCAGGGCCCCGGTCCACTCGCCGGTCGTGACGCCGGCGCGGGCGCACTCCAGGGTGGCCTCCATGAGGTTCCCGGTGCCGCGGGCGGCCTCCTTGAGGCGTTCGAGGGCCTTGCAGGGGCGCGGGTGGTTGAACGGGGGCTGGTAGCGGTTGTCCCGCCACGACTTCAGCGAGCCGACCACCCGGGCCTCGACGGCCGGGTCGACGGTCATGATCGCGGTGTCCAGGTCGGCGGTGAGGGGGTTCTCCTCGGTCGACCGGAAGATGTTCACACCGACGATCTTCTCGTCCCCGGCCTCGATCCGGGCGCGCCGCTCGGCGTGCGAGGAGACCAGCTGCGACTTGAGGTAGCCGGACTCGACGGCCGCCATCGCGCCGCCCATCTCCTGGATCCGCTCGATCTCGGCCAGGCACTCCTCGACGAGCGAGTCGACCTTGGCCTCGATGACGTGGGAGCCGGCGAAGATGTCCTCGTACTCCAGCAGGTCGGACTCGTGGGCGAGCACCTGCTGGATGCGGAGCGACCACTGCTGGTCCCAGGGCCGGGGCAGGCCCAGGGCCTCGTTCCAGGCCGGGAGCTGGACGGCGCGGGCGCGGGCGTCCTTGGAGAGGGTGACGGCCAGCATCTCCAGGACGATCCGCTGGACGTTGTTCTCCGGCTGGGCCTCGGTCAGGCCGAGCGAGTTGACCTGCACGCCGTAGCGGAACCGGCGCTGCTTCGCGTCCTCGATCCCGTACCGCTCGCGGGTGATCTTGTCCCAGATGCGGCCGAAGGCGCGCATCTTGCACATCTCCTCGATGAAGCGGACGCCCGCGTTCACGAAGAAGGAGATGCGGGCCACGACATCGCCGAACCGGTCCTGGGGGATCTGGCCCGAGTCGCGGACCGAGTCGAGCACGGCGATCGCCGTGGACATCGCGTAGGCGATCTCCTGGACCGGCGTGGCCCCCGCCTCCTGCAGGTGGTAACTGCAGATGTTGATCGGGTTCCACTTCGGGATGTTGTTGACCGTGTAGCAGATCATGTCCGTCGTCAGCCGGAGCGACGGGCCGGGCGGGAAGACGTGCGTCCCGCGCGACAGGTACTCCTTGACGATGTCGTTCTGGGTGGTGCCCTGGAGCTTGGTGATGTCCGCACCCTGCTCCTCGGCGGCCACCTGGTAGAGCGCCAGCAGCCACATCGCCGTGGCGTTGATGGTCATCGAGGTGTTCATCTGCTCCAGGGGGATGTCCTGGAACAGCCTGCGCATGTCACCGAGGTGCGAGACGGGGACCCCGACCCGGCCGACCTCGCCGCGGGCGAGGACGTGGTCGGGGTCGTATCCGGTCTGCGTCGGCAGGTCGAAGGCGACCGAGAGGCCGGTCTGACCCTTGGCGAGGTTGCGCCGGTACAGCTCGTTGGACGCCTCGGCGGTGGAGTGACCGGCGTAGGTCCGCATGAGCCACGGCCGGTCCTTCTGGCGCTCAGTCATCTATGGTCCCGGGCTCAGATGTTGCGGAAACGGTTGATGGCGTCGATGTGCTGGGCACGCATCTCGGGGTTGCGCACGCCCAGGCCCTCCTGCGGGGCGAGGGCGAGCACGCCGACCTTGCCCTGGTGGAGGTTGCGGTGGACGTCGTAGGCCGCCTGACCGGTGTCCTCCAGGGAGTAGACCCTGGAGAGCGTCGGGTGGATCTTGCCCTTCGCGATCAGGCGGTTGGCCTCCCACGCCTCGCGGTAGTTCGCGAAGTGCGAGCCGACGATCCTCTTGAGCGACATCCACAGGTAGCGGTTGTCGTACTGGTGCATGTAGCCCGAGGTCGAGGCGCAGGTGGTGATGGTGCCGCCCTTGCGGGTGACGTACACCGAGGCGCCGAAGGTCTCGCGGCCCGGGTGCTCGAAGACGATGTCGATGTCCTCGCCGCCGGTCAGCTCGCGGATCTTGGAGCCGAAGCGCTTCCACTCCCGCGGGTCCTGGGTGTTCTCGTCCTTCCAGAACTTGTAGCCCTCGGCGTTGCGGTCGATGACCGCGTCGGCGCCCATGGACCGGCAGATGTCGGCCTTCTCCGGGGAGGAGACGACACAGATCGGGTTGGCGCCGCCGGCGAGGGCGAACTGGGTGGCGTACGAGCCGAGGCCGCCGCTGGCGCCCCAGATGAGGACGTTGTCGCCCTGCTTCATGCCGGCGCCGTTGCGGGAGACCAGCTGGCGGTAGGCGGTGGAGTTGACGAGGCCGGGGGAGGCGGCCTCCTCCCAGCTCAGGTGGTCCGGCTTCGGCATGAGCTGGTTGGACTTGACGAGGGCGATCTCCGCCAGGCCGCCGAAGTTGGTCTCGAAGCCCCAGATCCGCTGCTCGGGGTCGAGCATCGTGTCGTTGTGGCCGTCGGAGGACTCCAGCTCGACCGACAGGCAGTGCGCGACGACCTCGTCGCCGGGCTGCCAGGCGTTGACGCCCGGGCCGGTGCGCAGGACGACGCCCGCGAGGTCGGAGCCGATGATGTGGTACGGCAGGTCGTGGCGCTTGGTGAGCTCGGAGAGCCGGCCGTAGCGCTCCAGGAAGCCGAAGGTCGAGACCGGCTCGAAGATCGACGTCCAGACCGAGTTGTAGTTCACCGAGCTCGCCATGACGGCGACCAGGGCTTCGCCCGGGCCGAGCTCGGGAAGCGCGACGTCGTCGAGGTGGAGCGACTTGCGCGGGTCCTTGTCGCGGCTGGCGACGCCGGCGAACATCTCCGCCTCGTCCTTGTGGACGGTGATCGCCCGGTAGGAGTCGGGGAGCGGGATGTTCGCGAAGTCGGCGGACGTGGCGTCCTGCGACTGGATCGCGGCCAGGATTTCCTTCACGGGTTGCCTCCGGCGGTGAGCGTCCTGAGGGAGGGACGCCTGAGGATTACGACGGGGAGTGCTGCTGCTGTGGAGGTGTGCCGTCGGTTCGGCTCGGTGGTGCGGTGGCGGCGCTGTGTGGTGGAGCGCGGGGTGCCTGTGACGCAGGCGTCCGGGCGCACCGGCCGTGGCTGGTGGGGACAGCCGGCGCACGAGGTGTGATCTCTGCGCGCCGGCCGCCCGGACAACATCAACGTATGGCACGCCGTGTCACCTGGCAAGGCACTCGGTGCCAACAATTTCACTCAGATGCAATCCGCCCGTCACGGATGAGCGATGATCGATCGAAACCGCCCGTGAGCTGGGCGAACGCACGAGGGCCGCCCCCGGAAACCGGGGGCGGCCCTCGTGCGTGGAAGGTGCTCAGGCCTCTTTGAGGGCCTGCTGGATGGTGCGCATGACCTCGTCGAGCGGTGCGTCCGTGCGGGCCACCGCGATGACCACGTCGCCGGTGGTGGAGACCCGCGCGGGCGGCGCCGGCTCGGGCTGCGGGGACGGGGCCGGACGGCCCGCGCCTATGCCCGAGCCGAAGGTCTCCCGCACGATGGCGAAGGCGTGGTCGAGCTGCGCCTCCACGTCGCCCTGGCCGCCCGCCCGCAGCCAGCGCCGCAGCACGTGGTTGTGGGCGGTGACGACCGCCGAGGCGGCGACCTCGGCGAGCAGCGGGTCGTCGTTGCCGTCGTGGTGGTCGCGCTCGTCGAAGTGCCCGAGCAGATAGCGGGTGAACAGCCGCTCGTAGCGGGCCACCGAGGCGATCTCGCGCTCCCGCAGCGTCGGCACCTCACGGGTGAGCCGGTAGCGCTCCACCGACACCGAGGGCGACCCCGCGTACATCTTCATGACCTCCTTGATGCCCCGGCACACCGTGTCGAGCGGGTGCTCGTGCGGCGGGGCGGCGTTCAGGACCGCCTCCGCCCGCACCAGGGTGTCGTCGTGATCAGGGAAGATCGCCTCTTCCTTGGAGCGGAAGTGGCGGAAGAAGGTCCGCCGCGCGACCCCGGCCGTGGCCGCGATCTCGTCGACCGTGGTGGCCTCGTACCCCTTGGTGGCGAAGAGCTCCATCGCCGCCGTGGCGAGCTCCCGGCGCATCTTGAGCCGCTGGGCGGCGGCACGAGTGCCCGCCGCGCTCTCCGGAGCGTCGGACGGGGACGTGGCACGGGGTGTCTTCGCGGCCTTGGGCATGGTCCGAACGTACTGCATCGGAGCGGGAGTGTGCCCAGGTGGGGGCGGGGAGCCCCCCGGGGCACCGACGGCGCCCGGGGAACTCAGCAGACCGCCCCAGCCGGCCGTACGGGGCTCAGCGTCGGGCATATTCGCGGAAGCCGCGACCCGTCTTGCGGCCCAGGCAGCCCGCCGCCACGAGGTGCTCCAGGAGCGGCGCCGGGGCCAGGCCCGGGTCGCGGAACTCGCGGTGCAGCACCTGCTCGATCGCGAGCGAGACGTCCAGACCGACCACGTCGAGCAGCTCGAACGGGCCCATCGGGTAGCCGCCGCCCAGCTTCATCGCGGCGTCGATGTCGTCCAGGGTCGCGTAGTGCTCCTGGACCATCTTGATCGCGTTGTTCAGGTACGGGAAGAGCAGCGCGTTCACGATGAAGCCGGCGCGGTCGCCGCAGTCCACCGGGTGCTTGCGGATCTTCGTGGTGACCTCGCGGACGGTGGCGTGGACGTCGTCGGCGGTCAGAACCGTACGGACGATCTCGACCAGCTTCATCGCCGGAGCCGGGTTGAAGAAGTGCATCCCGATGACGTCCTGCGGGCGCGTGGTGGCGCGGGCGCAGGCCACGACGGGCAGCGAGGAGGTCGTGGTGGCGAGCACCGCGCCCGGCTTGCAGATCTTGTCGAGCCGCGCGAACAGCTCCTGCTTGATCTCCAGGTCCTCGGCGACCGCCTCGACGGCCAGGTCGACCTCGGCGAAGGCGTCGAGCGAGCCCGCCGCCGTGATCAGCGCCAGCGTGGTGTCGCGGGCCTCGCCCGTCATCCGGCCCTTGTCGACGGAGCGGGCCAGGGACTTCGCGATCCGGGCCTTGGCGGTGTCCGCCTTCTCCTGGGAGCGGGCGGCGAGGACGACCCGGTAACCGGCCTTGGCGAAGACCTCGGCGATGCCGGACGCCATCGTGCCCGAGCCGGCGACGCCGACCGAGCGGACCTCGCGGCCCGTGCCCGCCTCGGCGGAGGCCGAGGGGGTGAGCGCGTCGTCCACCACCTGCGCGGAGCCCGGCGCCTCGTACGTGTAGAAGCCGCGGCCCGCCTTGCGGCCGGTCAGCCCGGCCTCGCTGAGCTGCTTGAGGATCGGGGCGGGGGCGTGCAGGCGGTCGTGCGAGGAGGCGTACATGGCCTCGAGGACCGTCCGGGCCGTGTCGACGCCGATCAGGTCGAGCAGCGCCAGCGGCCCCATGGGCAGGCCGCAGCCCAGCTTCATGGCGGCGTCGATGTCCTCGCGGGAGGCGTACTTCGCCTCGTACATGGCGGCGGCCTGGTTCAGGTAGCCGAAGAGCAGGCCGTCCGCGATGAAGCCGGCCCGGTCGCCGACCGCCACCGGCTCCTTGCCGAGGTCCTGGGCGAGCCGGGTGACGGCGTCGACGGCCCTCGGGTCGGTCAGGACGGAGGAGACCACCTCGACGAGCTTCATGGCCTGGACCGGGGCGAAGAAGTGCAGGCCGAGGACCCGCTCGGGGTGGGCCGAGTCGGCGGCGAGCCGGGTCACGGAGAGCGCGTTGGTGCCGGTGGCCAGGATGGCATCGGGGCGGACGATCGCGTCGAGGGCGCGGAAGACCTCCTGCTTGGCCTCGTACGACTCCGGCACGACCTCGATCACGAGGTCGGCCTCGGCGGCCGCCTGGAGGTCGGAGAAGGTACGGAAGCGGGCCAGCACGTCCTGCCGCTCCTCCTCGGTGATCCGCCCGCGGGCCACCGCTCGGGCGGTGGACGCCTCCAGGGCGGAGACGGCCCGGGCGGCGGCGGTGTCGTCGATGTCGATGCCGATGACCTCACGGCCGGCCCGGGCGAGGACGTCTGCGATACCCGCGCCCATGGTGCCGAGACCGACGACGGCGATGGTGGAGAGAGGGGTGTCCATCAGGGGACTCCAGGGAGGAAGAGTGACGACTGAGGGCAGTTGCGCGCGCGAAAGGGCGCGGGAAAAGAGCGAGGGCGATGCCACGGAAAGAGGGCGCTGCCCGAGAGGAGGGCGATGCCCGGTAATGAGGGCGATGCCCTGGGAAAGGGGTCGACGGACTCTGTCCCGGAGTCACATCGAAACTGCCGAACCGACGTACGACACAACGGCTGCGTCACCAGGCCGTTGTGGGAGGTGCGGGTGGTGGCCCGCTCACCTGAGACTAACCGGCCGGTAACGAGCGCGCCAGTCCCGGGAAGTTGAGGAAAATGTGATCTGGATCGCGGATAGGCTCCGTTTCATGGAATACGCCGAGGATCCGGAATTCTGCTCGATGATCGATCGATTGCGCGACGAGATCGAGAATGAGACCGGAGAGGTCCCCGAGGCATTCCGTCGCCTCGCGGCCACCGCCGACCCCGAGGAACTGCACCGCGTCCTCACGGCACCAGGGCAGCCCCTCTGGGCCCGTGAGATCGCCGCGTACGCCCTCGGGGTCGCCGGCGACCCGCGCGCCTTCGAGGCCCTCGTCCTCCTCCTCAACCACCGTGACCCCGAGCGCTGCGTCACCGCCGCCCACGCCCTGACCCGGCTCGGCGACCCGCGCACCGCCCGGGCCGCCGCCACGCTCGCCACCAACGAACTCCGGGCCGCCTACGCCCTCCTGCCGGTACGGCTGCTCGCCGCGCTCCGCGCCCCCGAGTCCGTCCCGGCCCTGATCGCCGTCCTCGAAAGGCGACTTCCCGCCGACGACCCCCACTGGCGGGTCGGACTCGCCTGCGTCGAGGGGCTCGGCGCCCTCGGCGACCCCGCGGCCCGCCCCGCGCTGGAGGCCGCCCTCCCGCACCCCCGGCTCGGCGTGGCCGCCGCACGGTCACTGCACCTGCTCGGCCCCGCCGGCTGACCGGAGACCCGGACGCGGGAGCGCCCGGGCCAGGACGCCGGCCGCCGCGAGGACCGCGGGGAACGCGGCCAGCGCGAAGCACAGGGACAGCGGCAGCCGTCCCACCAGCAGCCCCGCGCCCGCCGTCGCCGCCGTACTGCCCGCGTTGAACGCGGTGTTGACCCAGGCGCCGGCCCGGGTCCGGCGTCCGGGGCCGGCGGACTCGTCCGCCAGCAGGTACGCGCTGGTGAGCGCCGGCGCCAGGAACAGACCGCCGAGCGCCACCCAGCCGACCAGCGCGTACGGGTGCGGGGAGAGCCCCGCCACCGCCAGCACACCGCCGAGGCCCAGCGTGAGCAGGGACAGGCGCACGGCGGTGGGCAGCCGCCAGGACACGGCGCCGTGGACCAGGCCGCCCACCGCGCTGCCCGCCGACAGCGCGGCCAGCGCCCAGGGCACCGCCCCCGGCGACCCGTGGGCGTCCGCGAACGCGATCACGAGCAGGTCCAGGGCGCCCAGGCACATGCCCATCGCCGCCGCGACCGCCGCCGCCCGGGCCGGTCCGCCACCGGGCGCCCCCGCCGGACCGGCCCCCGTCTGCGGAGCCTCGCGCTCCCGTTCCTTCGTCACGCCCCGCACGACCGGCGAGGTGACCAGCCCGAGCGTGCCCGCCAGGACCAGCGCGGCGCTCACCACGAGCCCGGCCGGCGCCGCCGCGTACCGCACGAGCAGTCCCACCAGCAACGGGCCCGTGACGAAGAGGAGTTCCTCCGCCACCGTGTCCAGGCTGTACGCGCGCCGCAGCAGCTCGCGGTCGGGCAGCATCGCGCTCCACAGCGCCCGTGTCACCGGTCCGAGCGGCGGGACCAGCGCGCCCGCGGCGGCGGCCAGGGCCGCGAGCCCGGCCGTCGAGGTCACGCGACCGGCCGTCGCGACCGCCAGCGCGGTGAGCAGCAGGGCGTGCCCGACGGCCAGGGGCGGCAGCGCCCGGCGGGGGCCGAACCGGTCGACGAGACCGGCCCGCGCGGGCGACAGCAGGACACCGGCGAGGCCGAACACGGCCATGACCGTGCCGGCCGCGGCGTACGAGCCGGTGCCGCCCTTGACGGAGAGGACCAGGGACAGCGGGGCGATGCCGTTGGAGAGCCGGCCCACGAGGGCCGCCCCGACGGCACGGGGGGCGTGCGGGGTCCGCAGCAACACGGCGTAGCCGGGCGCGCGGGAACGGGCAGGGGAGGTCACGGACACGACGGAGTTCCTCAGAAAGGGCGCCGGGACGTGCCTGCGGCGCCTGGGTGTGCGGGGTCGCGGAGGACCGCGCCGGTGCCGGGGGCACGGACGCCGGTCGGGAGACTCCTACGCACGGAAGAGGAACACGCGTGTCAACGTATCAAGCGGGGCTCCGACCCGGTGTCTCCGGGTGCCGTCCCGGCACGCTCCGGCACGAGCGCGAACGCCTCGATCTCCACGAGCAGTTCCGGACGGACGAGCGCCGAGACCTGCACCGCCGAGCTGGCCGGCAGCGGCGCGCCCGCGAAGTGGGCGTCCCGGGCGTCCCGGACCGCCGGGAGGTGGGCGACGTCCGTGACGAAGTAGGTCAGCTTCACCACGTCCCCGAAGCCGGCGCCGGCGGCGGCGAGGCATCGCTCCAGGTTCGCGAACACCTGGTGGGCCTGGGCCGCCGGGTCGCCCTCCCCGACGACCGCCCCGGAGGCGTCCAGGGCGCACTGCCCGGATATCGCGACGAACCGGCCCGTGCCCCAGACGACGTGGCTGTACTGGGGGCTGGGCGCGAGGCCGTCGGGGGCGGGGACGTGGGTGAGGTGGCTCGTCATGTCGCACATCCTCGCCCACGGCACCGACAGTGCCCGCCACCCCCGTGGGGCGCGGGCACTGCCGGACGGTGCGGCGGGGTCAGCGCACCTGGCCGAGGAGCCCGTGCAGGGCGACGCCGACCGGCTCCGCGAACGGGATGCCGGCCCGCCTGTCGCGTTCCTGCGGGGCCTGCTCCCCGGCCGCCTGCTCCGCGGCCTTCCTGCCCTGGGTCTTCCGGTCCGGCGCCTTCTTCCCGGCCGCGGCCACCCACGCGGGCTCCGGCTCCGGGAGCGCCTCGCAGACCGCGTCCACCTCGGCGTCGCCCTCGGCGCGGGGCACCTTGCCGGTGGCGAGGTAGGCGGCCAGGTGGTCGTCGAGGCAGTCGTTGCCGCCGAGGGTCACTCCGTGGTTCCCGCCGCCCTGTTCGACGACCAGGCTGGAGCCGCGGACGAGCCGGTGCAGGGCGACCCCGCCCTCGTACGGGGTCGCGGCGTCGTCGGTGGCCTGGAGGATGAGGACCGGCGGCAGCTGGTCGTTGGTCACGTCCGGCGGGGTCAGCGGCTCGACCGGCCAGAACGCGCACGGCGCGTTGTACCAGGCGTTGTTCCAGGTCGAGAACGGCGCCTTGGCGTGCACGTCCCAGCTGTCCTTGCGCCAGACGTTCCAGTCGCGGGGCCAGGCCGCGTCCCGGCACTGCACGCTCGTGTAGACCGAGTAGCCGTTGTCGGCGGCCGCGTCGGCCTCCCCGTACCGCTCGTACGCCTCCGTCAGCGGCGCCGGGTCGGCGTCGTTGACGTACGCCGAGAACGCGGTCGCCAGGCGGGGCCAGTAGCCGTTGTAGTACCCGCCGGGCAGGAAGGTGTCCTCCAGTTCGCCCGGCCCGACCTTTCCGCCGGCCGGGGCGGCACGCAGCGCGTCGCGCATCCGGTACCAGGCGGCCTCGACCGCCGCCGGGTCGGTGCCCAGCTTGTAGACGGCGTCCTGGCGGGCCACCCACGCCATGAAGTCCTTGTGGCGGGTGTCGAAGGCGTAGTCCTGCGAGATGTTGTCCTCGTACCAGACGCCGTGCGGGTTGACGACGGAGTCCAGCGCCATGCGGCGCACCCGGTCCGGGTGGAGCCGTGCGTACACCGCGCCCAGGTAGGTGCCGTACGAGTAGCCGAGGTAGTTGATCTGCGGGGCCCCGAGCGCGGCGCGGAGGGAGTCGAGGTCCCGCGCGGCGCTCACCGTGTCGATGTACGGCAGGACGTCGGCGTACTTCGCGCCGCAGGCCTCGGCGAAGGACTGGGCCCGGTCGACCGCCGCCCGCTCGGCGTCGGCCCCGGTCGGCACCGAGTCGGCGCGGACCGGCGCGAAGTGGCCGGGCTTGCAGTCGAGCGCGGGCTCGCTCTTGCCGACCCCGCGCGGGTCGAAGCCGATCACGTCGTACTCGGCGGCGACCTTCGGGGGCAGCGAGGCCGCCACGAACCCGGCCATCGCCCGCCCGCTGCCGCCGGGCCCGCCCGGGTTGACGAGCAGCGGGCCCTGGAAGGTCTTCGCGGTGTGCGGGACCCGGGTCAGGGCGAGCGTGATGCTCCGCCCGGCCGGGTCGTCGTGGTTGAGCGGCACCTTCAGGGTGGCGCACTGGAGCTTCGGGTACGCCTTGGTGGCGCAGCCGGCCCAGGCGAGCGGCGGCAGCGGACGGGGGGCCGGTTCTCCGGCGCCCGCGGGAGCGGCGGGCAGGACGGTGACCGTCCCGGCGACCAGCGCTCCAGCGGCGATCAGCATTCCTGCGCGTGGGGTCATGGGGCCTTTGTGTCCCGTGCGGGCCTCGGCAGGACCTGTTTCGGCCAGAGTTGACCCGAACAGAGGAGGATCCGACGGCGTGTCAGGTGACCGGTCCGATGATCGGACCGGGCGGGCGGGCCGTTCGGCGGGGCCGGTTCAGAGGAAGGTGAGCTGCTCCGGGGCGGCCGCCTCCGCCGGTCCCTCGGGTACGGGAATCCGCCGCGTCGCGCCCCGGTGCGCGGGTCCGATGCCGAACTCGGCCGCCAGCTCGTGCACCTGACGGGTGATCCGGCGCTGGTACCAGGTCGGCGCGTAGGCCCCGGACGCGTACATCCGCTCGTATCGCCCCACCAGGCCGGGGTGGTGCTCGCGCAGCCACCGCATGAACCACTCGCGGGCGCCGGGCCGCAGGTGCAGGACGAGCGGGGTGACCGAGCTCGCCCCGGCCTCGGCGATCGCGCGGACCGTCTCGCGCAGCTGCTCGGGCCGGTCGCCGAGGAACGGCACCACGGGGGCCATCAGGACGCCGCAGTCGATGCCGTGCCGGCCGAGGGCGCGGACGACGTCGAGGCGGCGCTGCGGCGAGGGGGTGCCTGGTTCGACGGTCCGCCACAGCTCCCGGTCGGTGAAGCCCACGGAGACGGAGATGCCGACCTCGGTGACCCGGGCGGCCTGGGTGAGGAGCTCCAGGTCGCGCAGGATCAGGGTGCCCTTGGTGAGGATCGAGAACGGGTTGGCCCGGTCCCGCAGGGCGGTGAGGATGCCCGGCATGAGGCGGTAGCGGCCCTCGGCGCGCTGGTAGCAGTCCACGTTGGTGCCCATGGCGATGTGCGCGCCCTGCCAGCGGGCGGAGGCGAGCTGGCGGGTGAGCAGCTCCGGGGCGTTGACCTTGACGACGATCTGGGAGTCGAAGCCGAGTCCGGTGTCCAGGTCGAGGTAGCTGTGGGTCTTGCGGGCGAAGCAGTACACGCACGCGTGCGCGCAGCCCCGGTACGGGTTGACCGTCCACTCGAACGGCATCCGGGAGGCGCCCGGCACCTGGCTGAGGATCGAGCGGGCCCGCACCTCGTGGAAGGTGATGCCGCGGAACTCGGGGGTGTCGAAGGTGCGGGTGGTGACCGCGTCCGTGCCGAACAGGGCGATGTCGGCGGGTGCCGTCGCGCCGCCCGGGGTGTCGCCCAGATGGTCCCAGCGCATGGACGCCTCCTCGGTTGACGTTCTCGACCGTGCGCCCAGAATAGAACACCTGTTCCCTTGATCGTCGCAACCCGGATTTCGCCCGCCGGACCCCACGTGGTTCGCTTGGCCCACACCCCCGAGGAACCACAAGCTGGAGGAAGTCAATGGCGCAGGTCGAGGCCACCACGGAACGGATCATCGCCGCGGACGCGGAGACGGTGTTCGACGCGCTGGCCGACTACAGCGGTACGCGCGCGAAGGTGCTCCCCGAGCACTTCAGCGAGTACGAGGTCCGCGAGGGCGGCGACGGCGAGGGCACCCTCGTCCACTGGAAGCTCCAGGCCACCAGCAAGCGCGTCCGCGACTGCCTCCTGGAGGTCACCGAGCCCACCGACGGGCAGCTCGTCGAGAAGGACCGCAACTCGTCCATGGTCACCACCTGGACCGTGACCCCCGCCGGCGAGGGCAAGTCCCGCGCCGTCGTCACCACCGTCTGGAACGGCGCCGGCGGCATCGGCGGCTTCTTCGAGAAGACCTTCGCGCCCAAGGGCCTCGGCCGGATCTACGACGCCGTCCTCGCCAAGCTGGCGGAAGAGGTCGAGAAGTAACGCCCTGGGCGTTCACCGATTCGAGTGGATCGCCCGCGCCCCCGTACCGGAGCCCCCGCGCACCGGAGGGGCGCGGGCCTCCTCGTAAACGCGCTGATGAGCGACCCAAGTGCGCCGTGGCGCAGGGATGTTCGTCCCCCTGGGCGCCACCGGTGGCCCGTACCGCCCGACTTGCTCCCCCTTCGCGTGCAATGCGAAGAATGGCGCGGCGCAGACGCCGTGACGAGGGGAGCAGGTACGTGGGTGCGATCACCATCGTGAAGGACGGCGAGAGCGCCGCGGGGGACGCGGAACCGCTCGCCGCGGACGGCCCGCCCACCGACCTCGCGCCCCCGCCCGACCCCGGCCCCGCCGCCCTCGACCCCCGTCGCGTCCGGCTCGTCTTCTGCGGCCTCATGCTCGCGCTGCTCCTCGCCGCGCTGGAGCAGATGATCGTCGCCACCGCCCTGCCGAAGATCGTCGGCGAGCTCCAGGGCCTGGACCGCATGTCCTGGGCGATCACCGCCTACCTGCTGACCTCCACCATCGGCCTGCCGGTCTACGGGAAGCTGGGCGACCTCCTCGGCCGCAAGGGCGTGTTCCTCTTCGCCATCGTCGTCTTCGTCGTCGGCTCGGGCCTGGCCGGCTGGTCGCGGTCCATGGACGAGCTCATCGCCTTCCGGGCGATCCAGGGCGCCGGCGCCGGCGGACTCATGATCGGCGTCCAGGCGATCATCGCCGACATCGTCCCCGCCCGCGAACGCGGCCGGTACATGGGCCTGATCGGCGCCGCCTTCGGCCTCGCCTCCGTCGCCGGCCCCCTCCTCGGCGGCTTCTTCACCGACCACGTCTCCTGGCGCTGGTGCTTCTACTTCAACGTGCCCTTCGGGCTCGTCACCCTCGCCGTCGTCGCCGCCGTCCTCAAGCTCCCCAAGCCGCAGACACGCGCGCGCTTCGACGTCCTCGGCGCCCTGCTCCTCGCCGCCGCCTCCACCTGCCTGGTCCTGCTGACCAGCTGGGGCGGCACCGAGTACGCCTGGGACTCCCGGGTCGTCCTCGCCCTCGCCTGCGGAGCCGCCGGAACGACCCTGCTCTTCCTGGTCGTCGAGCACTTCGCGCCCGAACCCCTCATCCCGCTCCGGCTCTTCCGTGACTCCGTCTTCACCGTCACGGCCCTCGTCGGCGCGGTCGTCGGCATCGCGCTCTTCGGCGCCGCCAGCTACCTGCCGAGCTTCCTGCAGATGGTCGAGGGCGCCACCGCCACCGAGTCCGGCCTCCTGATGCTGCCCCTGATGGGCGGCATCGTCATCGCCTCCGTCGTCTCCGGCCGGCTGATCAGCCGCACCGGCCGCTACAGGATCTATCCGGTGGCCGGCGGCGCCGTCTCCGTCCTCGGCATGTGGCTGCTCTCGCGCATGGACGCCGACACCCCGCGCCTCCAGCACAGCCTGTGGCAGGCCGTCCTCGGCACCGGCATCGGCCTCGTCATGCCGGTCCTCGTGCTCGCCGTGCAGAACTCCGTACGACCCGCCGACCTCGGCACCGCCACCAGCGCCCACAACTACTTCCGCCAGATCGGCGGCAGCATCGGCGCCGCGGTCTTCGGCACCCTCTTCGCCTCCCGGTTCGACGACGCGCTCGGCGACCGGCTCGCGGGCGTCCTCCCGCAGGGCGCCGCCGCGCCGCCGCCCGTCGCGTCGATCACCCCGCAGGGCGTCCACACCCTGCCGCCCGCCCTCCGCGACGCGTACATCCAGGCGTACGCGGACGCGATGCCGCGGATCTTCCTCTACCTCGTGCCGGTCCTCGTGCTCGGCCTCGTCCTCGCCTTCTTCCTCAAGGAGAAACCGCTGGTGTCCCACCACAGCCCGCTCACCGAGGCCACCGACGCCCCGCACGCCGACGACTTCGGCGGGGCCCAGGCCGTCCCGCACGCCCGCCACGCCGCCGCCCCCGCGCCCGCCGCCGCCCCCCAGCGCCCCGGGGTGCCCGTCTGCGGCACCGTGCAGCACCACGACGGCAGCCGGGTGCCCCGGGCCGCCCTCACCCTCATCGACGTCCAGGGACGGCAGGTCGGCCGCGGCGCCAGCGGCGAGGACGGGCGGTACGCGCTGAGCGTCCCCGGCGGCGGCGCGTACGTCCTCATCGCGGCGGCCGGCGGACACCAGCCCCAGGCCGTGTCCGTCACCGTCGGCGACCGGCCGGTCGAGCTCGACGTCGTCCTCGGCGGCGCGGGACGGCTCGCGGGCGACGTCGTCACCGCCGACGGCACCCCGGTGCGGGACGCCGCCGTCACCCTCACCGACGTACGCGGCGAGGTCGTCGCCTCCACCCGGAGCGGACGGGAGGGCGGCTACGTCATCAGCGAGCTCGTCGCGGGCGAGTACACGCTCGCCGCCAGCGCCCCCGCCTTCCGCCCCGCCGCGCTCCCCGTGAGCGTCCAGGCCTCCCGCGAGACCCGCCAGGACATCGAGCTGGCCGGCGGCGCGGTGCTGCGCGGCACGGTGCGGGCCGGCGGCGGGCGTCCCGTCGAGGACGCCCGGGTCACCCTGCTCGACGCCGCCGGGAACGTCGTCGACACCCTCACCACCGGCGCGGACGGCACGTTCCGCTTCGTGGATCTGTCCTCCGGCGAGTACACGGTCATCGCCGCCGGGTACCCGCCCGTCGCCACGGTCCTCCAGATGGCCGGTGGGGGCCGCACCGAGCGCGACCTCCAGCTCGGCCACCAGGACTGACCGGCACCCTCAGGAGGTGGTCGTCGCCTTGCGCAGCGCGCTGATGCAGGTGCCGATCGCCTCCTGGAGGGCTTCGAGGCGCTGGAGCATGTCCGCCTCGTAGATGTCCTCCTCCATCACCTCGTCGAGCGTCAGCTCCTCGAAGACCTTCGTCGCCTTCTGCAGGCTGTTGTAGAACTTCGTCCGGCGCTCCTGGACGCGCAGCGCGGGGTCCTCCTCGACCGCCTTGGCGACCAGGCCCTTGACGGCGTCGTAGGCCTCGCCGGCCCACTCGCCCGCCTCCTCCGAGTCGTCGAGCTCGTCGAGCAGCGACAGGTGCCGCTCGGCCTCGGCCCGCAGCTCGGCCGGCGCCTCCACGGTCTGCCCGGCCGGGGTCCTGATCCGGCCGTTCTCGACGATCTGGCGGACGTACCCGATGCGGTCGGCCGCCTTCGCCTCGCTCGCCACCGCCTTCTTCAGGTCGTCGGTGCGGGCGATGGCGCGGGCCATCTCGGTCTGGAGGGCCGGGTCCTCCCTCATCCGGTCGAGCAGCGCGCCGCGCGCCGCCTCCGCCGTGCCCGGGTCCGCGAGGATGGCGGCCCGCAGCGCCGTCGGGTTCTCGGCGACCTCCAGGGCCTTCGTCGGGCGGATGCCCTCCGCCTCGGCGGCGGCGGTGATCGCCTGGCCGCGCACGGAGGACGCGCTGTTGCGGGACGTGTAGTACGACAGCCAGACGTCCGCGTCGGGCAGCTCGATGTCCGCGCCCGGGACCAGGACCTCGAACTGCGGGACCAGGCCGTCGTCGGCCGCCATGTCCCAGGCCCTGTAGTAGCGCATGACCCGCTCCGGCGAGCACCCCGCGAGCCGGGCGAACGCCTTCGCCGAGACCTTCGTCCGCGCCGTCCCCTCGGCGGCCTGGCCGCCGGGCCGCACGCTCCGGGCCACCTTCAGCGCGAACGCCCAGCCGCCGGTCCGGGCGTAGACCCCGAAGTCATGGGCGTCACGGACCACGACGGGGTCGTGCTCCTCGTCGCCGCGTCCGTCCGCGCCGTCCTCCTCGTCCGGGGAGCCGCCGGCGTCCGGGGCGCCGGCGACGTCCGCGGAGCCTTCGGTGTCCGGGGCCTCCCCGGAGCCCTCGGCGTCCGGTGCGACCCGCGGCTCGGGGGCCGACGGCTCCCAGAACTCCGGCTCCTCCGCCATGACGGGCACGACCGGCTCGACGGCCGTGGACTCCACGGGAGCGGACTCCACCGGAAGGGACTCAACGGGAACGGACTCCACGGGAACGGACCCCGCGTGCTCGGACTCGACGGGCGCGGTTTCGGACGGGGTGAAGGCGATGGTCACCGAGAGCTCTCCGGAAGGTCGGGTGCGACAACTGCGGCCGACAGCCTATACGGACCCGTTGGCGGCGTTTCGCCCCATTCGGTCCCACGCCGCGTTCCGGCGTGACCTCCCGGGAAACAGGCGGCGCGGGCCCCGCCCCGGCCCGCCGCGAGCGGGCCCCGGGGGCATGCGGAACCGCGCGGCCCTGCCGTACCGCCGTCCCGGTGAGCGTCATTGGTCCACGCCAACGGAGGTTATCCACAGGGGTGGTAGGGCCGCCGGGCGGCGCGTACGGTGCCAGGCATGAAGATCCTCATCAGCGCCGACATGGAGGGCGCGACGGGCGTGACCTGGCCCGCCGACGTGCTGCCCGGCACGCCCCAGTGGGAGCGGTGCCGCGCGATGTTCACCTCCGACGTGAACGCCGCCGTGCTCGGCTTCTTCGACGGCGGCGCCGACGAGGTGCTGATCAACGAGGCGCACTGGTCCATGCGGAACCTGCTCCTTGAGCGCCTCGACGAGCGGGCCGAGATGCTCACCGGCCGGCACAAGTCCCTCTCGATGGTCGAGGGCGTGCAGCACGGAGACGTCGACGGCATCGCCTTCGTGGGCTACCACACGGGCGCCGGCACCGAGGGCGTCCTCGCCCACACCTACCTCGCGAACTCGATCACCGGCGTCTGGCTCAACGGCGAGCGGGCCGGCGAGGGCCTGCTCAACGCCCACGTCGTCGCGGAGTACGGCGTCCCGGTCATCCTCGTCACCGGGGACGACCTGACCTGCGAGGACGCCCTCGGATACGCGCCGCAGGCGCCCAAGGTCGCGGTGAAGGACCACGTCTCCCGGTACGCGGCGGTGTGCCGCACCCCGGCCAGGACCGCCGCCGACATCCGCGAGGCGGCCAGATCGGCCACCGCCCTCGCCGTGCGGCACGAACCGGTACGCGGCGGGCCCTTCACCGTGGAGCTGGAGTTCGACGCCGAGCACCTGGGCGCCGCCGCCACGGTGGTTCCCGGCGTGGCGCGGAGCGGCGAGCGGCGCGTCGCCTACACCAGCGGGACCATGTACGAGGCGATCCGTACGTTCAAGGCGGTCACGACCATCGTCTCGGCCGCGGTGGAGGAGCAGTATGGCTGAGGAGGTCCGCGGACCGGACACGACGGCGCTCGACGAGGTGGTCACCTTCACCTCCGAGCTGATCCGCATCGACACCACCAACCGCGGCGGAGGGGACTGCCGGGAGCGGCCCGCCGCCGAGTACGTCGCCGAGCGGCTCGCCGCCGCCGGCATCGAGCCCACGCTCCTGGAGCGCACCCCCGGCCGCACCAACGTCGTGGCCCGCATCCCCGGCACCGACCCGTCGGCCGAGGCGCTCCTCGTCCACGGCCACCTGGACGTGGTTCCCGCCGACCCCGCCGAGTGGTCCGTGCACCCCTTCTCCGGCGAGGTCCGCGACGGCCTCGTGTGGGGGCGCGGCGCCGTCGACATGAAGAACATGGACGCGATGGTCCTCGCCGTCGTCCGCTCCTGGGCCCGCCAGGGCGTCCGGCCCCGCCGCGACATCGTCCTCGCCTACACCGCCGACGAGGAGGCCAGCGCCGAGGACGGCTCCGGCTTCCTCGCCGACCGGCACGCCGGACTCTTCGAAGGCTGCACGGAGGGCATCAGCGAGTCCGGCGCGTTCAGCTTCCACCCCACGCCCGGCACCACGCTCTACCCGATCGCGGCGGGGGAGCGGGGCACCGCCTGGCTCAAGCTGACCGCCCACGGGCGGGCCGGCCACGGCTCCAAGGTGAACACGGCGAACGCCGTCACCCGCCTCGCCTCCGCCGTCGCCCGCATCGGCGCCCACGCCTGGCCGGTCCGCCTCACCACGACCGTCCGCGCCGCCCTCACCGAACTCGCCGCGCTGTACGGCGTCGAGATCGACACCGCCGCGCACGACCTCGACGTCGACCTGCTCCTCGGCAAGCTCGGACCCGCCGCCGCGCTCGTCGAGGCCACCGTCCGCAACAGCGCCAACCCGACGATGCTCGAAGCCGGCTACAAGGTCAACGTCATCCCGGGCCAGGCCGTCGCCTACGTCGACGGGCGGATGCTGCCGGGCACGGAGGACGAGTTCGCCGCGACCATGGACCGGCTCACCGGACCGGACGTCACCTGGGAGTTCCACCACCGCGAAGTGCCCCTGGAGGCGCCGGTCGACTCCCCGACCTTCGCCAAGCTGCGGGCCGCCGTCCAGCGCTTCGACCCGTCCGGCCACGTCGTGCCGTACACGATGTCCGGCGGCACCGACGCCAAGCAGTTCTCCCGGCTCGGCATCACCGGCTACGGCTTCTCGCCGCTCCGGCTGCCCCCCGACCTCGACTACGGCGCGCTCTTCCACGGCGTCGACGAACGCGTGCCGGTGGACGCCCTCCACTTCGGCACCAGGGTGCTCGACCACTATCTGAAGTCCGCCTAGGACAGAGGGGGACGGACCTGTGACAGGGGGAGCGGAGATGACCACGACCACGGCCGGGTACGGCAGCTGGCCCTCGCCCGTCGACGCGGTGCTCACCGCCGCGCACGACGGACGGCCCGACTACCTCGGCGCCGTCGGCGACGAACTGTGGTGGACCGCGCCCCGCCCCGCCGAGGGCGGCCGGCGCGCCCTCGTCCGGCGGCGCGCCGACGGCACCGAGGACAGCGTGCTGCCCCCTCCGTGGAACGTCCGGAGCCGGGTCGTCGAGTACGGCGGACAGCCCTGGGCCGCGATCGCCCGCCCCGCCGGCGGACCGCTCGTCGTCTTCTCCCACTTCCCCGACCAGCGGCTGTACGCGTACGAGCCCGACGCCGCGCCCGGTGCGCCGCCGCGCCCCCTCACCCCCGTCTCCGCGACCGGCGGCGGGCTGCGCTGGGTGGACCCGGTGGTCCGGCCGGAGCTGGGCGAGGTGTGGTGCGTCCTGGAGGAGTTCACCGGCCCCGGGCCCACCGACGTGCGCAGGACACTCGCCGCCGTCCCGCTGGACGCGACGGCCGCCGAGGACCGCGCGGCCGTACGCGAACTCACCGAAGCGCGGCACCGGTTCGTCACCGGTCCCCGGGTCTCGCCGGACGGGCGCCGGGTCGCCTGGATCGCCTGGGACCATCCCCGGATGCCCTGGGACGGCACCGAGGTCGAGATCGCCGACGTCGCCCCCGACGGCACCTTCCACGAGGTCAGGACCGTCGCGGGCGGACCCGCCGAGTCGATCCCGCAGGTCGGGTGGGACGCGGCCGGACGCCTGCTGCTGGTCAGCGACCGCACGGGATGGTGGAACCTCTACCGGGCCGAGTTCGGCGCCCGCGGAGAACTCGGCGAACCCGTCGCCCTCTGCCCCCGCGCCGAGGAGTTCGGCGGCCCGCTCTGGAAGATCGGGCTCAGCTGGTTCACCCCCCTGGAGAACGGGCTGATCGCCGTCGTCCACGGCAAGGGGACCACCTCTCTCGGCATCCTCGACCCCGACAGCGGCACCCTCGCCGACGCCGCGGGACCCTGGACCGAGTGGGCCTCGACCCTCGCCGCGCACGGCACCCGGGTGGTCGGCGCCGCCGCCGGACCGCACACCTCCTACGAACTCGTCGAGCTGGACACCCGCACCGGCCGCACCCGGGTCGTGGGCGCCGCGCACAGGGACGCCGTCGATCCCGCCTACTACCCCGAGCCCCGCCTGCGCACGTTCACCGGCCCCGGCGGGCGGGACATCCACGCGCAGGTCCACCCGCCCCGCCACCCCGGCTTCACCGGACCCGCGGACGAACGGCCGCCGTACGTCATCTGGGCGCACGGCGGACCCACCGGTCACGCCCCGCTCGTCCTCGACCTGGAGATCGCCTACTTCACCTCGCGGGGGATCGGCGTCGCCGAGGTCAACTACGGCGGTTCCACCGGATACGGACGGGAGTACCGGGAGCGGCTGCGCGAGCAGTGGGGTGTCGTGGACGTCGAGGACTGCGCCGCCGTGGCCGCGGCCCTCGCCGCCGAGGGCACGGCGGACCCGGCCCGGCTCGCCGTACGGGGCGGCAGTGCCGGCGGCTGGACGGCGGCGGCCTCCCTCGTGGGCACGGACGTGTACGCCTGCGGCACGATCATCTACCCGGTCCTCGACCTGCGGGCCTGGGCGACCGGCGAGACGCACGACTTCGAGTCCCAGTACCTGCACGGTCTGGTGGGACCGCTCGACCGGGTCCCGGCCCGCTACAAGGAGCGCTCGCCCGTCGAGCACGTCGACCGGGTGACCGCCCCCTTCCTGTTGCTCCAGGGGCTCGACGACGTCATCTGCCCGCCCGCCCAGGCCGAGCGCCTCCTCGCCCGTGCGGCCGGCCGGGGCGTCCCGCACGCCTACCTCGCCTTCGAGGGGGAGGGTCACGGCTTCCGCAGGGACGACACGATCATCCGCGCCCTGGAGGCCGAACTCGCCCTGTACACACATGTCTTCGGCATCAGCCGCACGGACGTACCGCCCCTGGAGTACCGCACATGAGCACCGGGACCACCGGAACCCCGCAGCCCGCCGTCGAGCCCCTGACCCGCGCCGAGCGGCTCCGCCCCGGGGCCCGCGTCGCCGTCGTCGCCCCCTGCGGTCCCATCCCCGAGGACCGGCTCGGGGCGGGGCTCGACGTCCTGCGCCGCTGGGGCCTCGACCCGGTCGTCGCCCCGCACGTCCTGGACGCCCATCCCACCCTCGGGCACCTCGCGGGCGAGGACCGGGCGCGGGCCCGCGACCTGACCGAGGCCTGGTGCGACCCCTCGGTCTCCGCCGTCATCTGCGCGCGCGGCGGGTTCGGAGCCCAGCGGATGGTCGACCTCGTCGACTGGCGGGCGATCAGGGCGGCCGGACCGAAGGCGTTCGTCGGCTACAGCGACGTCACCGCCCTCCACGAGGCCTTCGCCGTCCGCGCGGGCTTCGCCACCCTGCACGGCCCGATGGTCGCCGCCGGCACCTTCCTCTCGGACGCGCGCACCCAGGAGTCGCTGCGGGCTACCCTGTTCGAACCGGAGACGGTCCGCACGCTCGGCCTGGAGACCGCCCGGGCGCTGGTGCCCGGCCGCGCGCGGGGCGTCACGCTCGGCGGCTGCGCCAGCCTCCTCGCCGCCGACCTCGCCACCCCGCACGGCCGCACCTCGGCGCGCGGCGGCCTGCTCCTCCTCGAAGACGTGGGCGAGGAGCCGTACCGACTGGACCGGGTCCTCACCCAGCTCCTCCGCTCGGGCCTCCTCGACGGCCTCGCGGGCGTCGCCCTCGGCTCCTGGGTCGACTGCGGCCCCTACGAGGACGTCCGCGCCGTCCTCCACGACCGTCTCGCCCCCCTCGGCGTCCCGGTCGTCGAAGAGCTCGGCTTCGGCCACAGCGCGACGGCCCTCACCATCCCCCTCGGTGTGCCCGCCGTGCTCGACACGGAGTCGGCGACCCTGACCCTGGACGTGCCGGCGCTGCTCTGAGCGCCGGCACGCGGGACCCTCCCGGCCGCCGTGCCCTACAGGGCCGCGTAGCCCGGGCGGACGACCTCGTCGATGAGGCGCTGCCGCTCGGGCAGCGGGAGGAAGGCGGCGTCCAGGGCGGCGACGGTGAACTCCTCGAAGACCTCGGGGCCGTAGCCGAAGGCGTCGACCATGTGCTGGAACTCCTCGCTCATGGTGGTGCCGGAGACGAGGCGGTTGTCGGTGTTGAGGGTGATCCGGAAGCCGAGGCGGCGCAGCTCGTCGATCGGGTGCGAGGCGTAGTCCTTGGCGGCACCGGTCTGGAGGTTGGAGGTCGGGCAGACCTCCAGCGCGATCCGGTTGTCGCGGACGTACGAGGCCAGCCGGCCCAGGGTGCCGTCCTCGGCGATGTCGTCGGTGATCCGCACGCCGTGGCCGATCCGCTCGGTGCCGCAGACCTGCACGGCCTCGTGGATCGACTCCGCGCCGACGGCCTCGCCGGCGTGGATCGTGAAGTGGCAGTTCTCCTGCTTGAGGTGCTGGAAGGCGGGGAGGTGGCGGGCGGGCGGGTTGCCTATCTCGCCGCCGGCGATGTCGAAGCCGGCCACGCCGTTGTCCCGGTGGGCGACCGTGAGCCGCGCGATCTCCAGCGAGCGGTCCGTGTGGCGCATGCCGGTGAGGAGGGTGCGGACGGTGATCCGGCCGCCGGTCCGGCGCTCGCCCTCGCGGAAGCCGTCGTTGACCGCCTCGACGACCTCGTCGAGGGTCAGCCCGCCCTCCAGGTGCTGCTCGGGGGCGTAGCGGATCTCGGCGTAGACGACGCCGTCCGCCGCCAGGTCCTCGGCGCACTCGGCCGCGATGCGCGTCAGCGCCTCGCGGGTCTGCATCACCGCGCACGTGTGGGCGAAGGTCTCCAGGTAGCGCTCCAGCGAGCCGGAGTCGGCGGCGTCCCGGAACCACACCGCGAGCGCGGCCGGGTCCTCGGTCGGCAGCGCGGTGTAGCCGCACTCCCGCGCCAGCTCGACGATGGTCGCGGGGCGCAGCCCGCCGTCGAGGTGGTCGTGGAGGACGGCCTTGGGGGCCCGGCGGATCCACTCGGAGACGGTGGCGGCGGCAGGCGTGGCAGGGTTGTCAGACAAGTGCATGGCCGGGAAGTGTACGCCACGCCGGGGACGGGCGCGGTGAGGGTCATGACAGGACCCGGTCGCACGACGTGCGGCGGGCGGTGGTCGGCGGTCGGCGGCGACCGGTCTGCGGCTGCCGGACGGGGAGGCGCCCGGCAGCCGCAGACCGGTCGTCCGGTCGCGGCCGCCCCGGGCCGCGGGCGGTCCGCCGGGTCTCAGTGGGACTGGAGGACCGGCAGGGCGGGGGCGCCCGTGGGGAGCATGTGCTTGGCGGCGAGGACCGGGGTCTCGCCGACGCGCACGACCTGGGTGACCAGGACCGCGGGGGTGTCGGCGGGGCGGCCGAGCTGCTCGCCGCGGCGGCGTCCGAGCAGGGTGGCCGTGATGCCGCTGTGCGCGCTCAGCGCCGTCTCGCGGGAGGCCCCGACGAGGACCGACAGCATGGAGACGGCGCCGCCGCCTCCGGTCCCCGCCGGGGTGCCGGTCTCCGCCGCCCGCAGGGCGCGGGCGAACTCGGGGTGGACCCGGTCGAGCAGCTCGTCCGGCGCCGCCCACTCGTGGCTGAGGGCCGCGGCGGTGCCCTCGCCGGTCAGCACGGACTCCCAGAAGCGCAGCTCGGCCCGGGCCGGCGCGAGCAGGTGCTGGGTGGTGAAGTCGGTCGGCTCCTCGACGGTGCGCAGCAGGGCGCGTACGCGCAGCGGCGTGCCGGCGCCGATGAGCTCCTCCAGCGGCTGGACGTGCTCGAACCCGCGCCGGGGCGGGCGGTCGTTGACCGTGCGGCCGACCCCTCGGCGTACGGTCAGGACGCCGTCCTCCTGGAGCAGCAGGAGCGCCTCGCGCAGGGCGGGCCGGCTCACGCCCAGCTCGGCGGCGAGCTTCGGTTCGGAGGGCAGGGTCGAGCCGGGCGGGTAGGTGCCGTCGTGGACGGCGTCCGCGATCCGCTCGTAGAGCGCCACGACCGGTCGCCGCCGCTGTCCGCTGACCGCCACGGCCCCTCCTCGTCTCGTCCCGGCCTGCTCTCCGCCGGTGTCCGGCACCCACGGTAGCGGCCCTCGTTGTCTGACAAGTCACCCGTACGGCTCTCCTCGCCGATCCAGTGAGGCGCCGCTCGGCCCATTCTGGTCCCACGGCGGTCGCCCGGTGCGACCGACGTCACGACGGAGGAGAGGCCGGGCATGAGTCCCAGGGAGACGCAGAGGACGGCCCACGGGGGCACGTCCCGGTTCGACGGAGCCTTCACCCCCGGCCGGATCGCGATGACGGCCGTCGCGGTGCTCACCCTCGTCTTCATCTTCCAGAACACCCGTGAGGTCAAGATCCGCTTGCTGATTCCCGAAGTGACCATGCCCCTGTACGTGGCGCTGTTCGCCACCGCCCTCCTCGGCGCCGCCTGCGGCTACTACGCCGCGGCCCGGAGGCGGAAGTGAGGCGGGCCGCCGTCGTGGGCGCGGGAGCGGTCCTCGCGCTCGCGGCCGTCGCCGTGACCTCGACCGAGGAGTCCGCCGCCACCGGGGACGACGCCCGGGCGCGACCGATGCCGGACTTCCTGGGCTGCGGGCTCTGGCGGGTCTTCACCCACCTCCCGCGCCGGACCCGGCTCGACGTCCACGACGTGAGCGGGCGGGACCGGCGGGTGCTGTGGCCGCCGCGCTGGCGGGTCTGCACGCAGTACCCGGCGACGGGCACGGGCATCGACCGCCGCACCACGGTCATGATCGGAGTCGTGCGCAAGGGCGAGAGCTGCCCGCCGCGCGTCCGGAGCGCCCGCCGCTGAGTAGCCTGGCCCCATGTCCGACGATCCCGGCCGGTACCTCGCCGCCGGCCCCCGCGTGGGCCTGCGCGCCTTCTCGCCCGACGACGCGGCGGAGTTCACCGCCCGCGCCCGGGAGAGCCGGGAGCTGCACAGGCCGTGGCTCTTCCCGCCGTGCACGGCGGAGGCGTACGCGACGTACGCGGGCACGCTCCTGGGAGACCCGGCGCGCGCCGGCTTCCTGGTGTGCGAGCGGGCGGAGGACGGCCGGATCGCCGGGTTCGTCAACATCAACAACATCGTCCGCGGCGCCTTCCGGAGCGGCGCGCTCGGCTACGGCGCCTTCGCGCACGCCGCCGGGCGCGGTCTGCTCACCGAGGCGCTCGGGGTCCTCATGGCGTACGCCTTCGGACCGCTGGAGCTGCACCGCCTGGAGGCGAACATCCAGCCGGGCAACACCGCGTCCCGCGCACTCGTCCGCCGCGCCGGCTTCCGCCTGGAGGGTTTCTCCCCGGCGATGCTGTTCGTCGACGGCGCCTGGCGGGACCACGAGCGCTGGGCGATCACGGCCCCGGAGCCGCCGGGCGCGGCTCAGCGCTTGTAGTTGATCTTCATCGTGTCGAGGTCCGTCACGGTCGAGCGCAGCGGCCCGTGCGCGTGGCCGAGCTTCCTGAGGGCGGACTCCACCCGGTCCTCGGCGAGCGCCCCCGCCATCTCGTCGCCGTCCGCCGCGTCGGAGACGACGACCAGGCGGTACGAGAAGTGCTTCAGCGTCCGGTCGTAGGCGAGTGAGCCCTCCTCCGTGAACTGCATCGCGGTCAGCCCGTGCGCGTCCACCTCGGCGAGCAGCCGGGTCCGGCTCTCCTCCGACAGACCGTCGAACGTGCCGCGCACGATGACCCGGTAGGTGTGCTGCGTGCCCATTCCTCGTACTCCCTGTGCCATGGTCCCGTCGGCGGCCGGGGCGGCGCCGACCCTCCACAGTACGGCGGCGCGCACCCGCGCCGCCGGGAATATCCGGGCCCCTGGGGCCGCCGCCGCCCTGCCGAAGACCGGCGTGGAGAACCCCTGGTCAGGACGGGCCGTGACGTGTTCCATGGGGCGATGACGACCGTACGACGTGCCGTACTGACGCTGCCCGCGGCCCCGTTGGGCCCGGACAGCCCGCTGCCCGCGCTGCGCCCCCACGACGGGACGCACGCGGTCGACGCGCACACCCTCGCGTCCCTGCCGCGCGACATGGCCCGGGGCGTCGGGCGCGACCCCCTGCGCAGCCTGCTGCCCGTGCCGGTGCGCGACGGATACGGGCGCGAGCGCACCCCCGCGGACCTCGCCGCGATCGTGATCGAGAACGACCGGCTCCGCGCGACCGTGCTGCCCGGCCTCGGCGGCCGGATCCACTCCCTGCACCACAAGCCCACCGGACGCGAACTCCTCTACCGCAACCCGGTGTTCCAGCCCGCGGCCTTCGCGCTCAACGGCGCCTGGTACTCCGGCGGCGTCGAGTGGAACATCGGCGCCACCGGCCACACCGCCCTGTCGTGCTCGCCCCTGCACGCCGCCGCCGTCCGCGCTCCCGACGGCGGCCCCATGCTCCGTCTCTGGGAGTGGGAGCGCCTGCGCGACCTCCCCTTCCAGGTCGACCTGTGGCTGCCGGACGGATCCGACTTCCTGTACGTCGGGATCCGCGTCCGCAACCCCCACGAGCACACCGCCCCCGTCTACTGGTGGTCCAACACCGCAGTCCCCGAGGACCGCCGGATCCTCGCGCCCGCCGACGCGGCCTGGCACCACGGCTACGATCGCGGGCTGCGACGGCTGCCCGTGCCGGTCACGGAGGACGGCACCGACCGTTCGTACCCGTCGGCCGGCGCGCACGCCGCCGACTGGTTCTACGACCTGCCCGACGGGCAGCGCCGCTGGATCGCCGCGCTCGACGCCGACGGCACGGGGCTCGTGCAGACCTCCACCGACCCGCTGCGCGGCCGCAAGCTCTTCCTGTGGGGCACCGGGCGCGGCGGCAGGCGCTGGCAGGAGTGGCTGACCGAGCCGGGCACCCCCGGCTACGCCGAGATCCAGGCCGGGCTCGCCCGCACCCAGCTGGAGCACCTGGAGCTGGCGGGCGGCGCGGAGTTCAGCTGGCTGGAGGCGTACGGGCCGCTGGCCGCCGATCCCGCCCGGGCGCTCGGCGACGACTGGGCCGCCGCCCGCGCCGCGGTCGAGGGCGCCCTCACCGCGGCGCTGCCCCGGGCCGCGGTCGACGCGGCCTGCACCGCCTGGCGGGACGGTGCCGCGGACGCCGAACCCGAGACGCCCCTCGCGGCCGGTTCGGGCTGGGGAGCCCTCGAAGTCCTGCGCGGGCGCCTTGTATTGCCCGGCACTCCCTTCCCCGAGTCCACCCTCGGGCCCGACCAGGAGCCCTGGCTGGCGCTGCTGCGCACCGGAGTCCTGCCCGCCCCGGCCAAGGGCGCCGCGCCGGGCCCGCCGCTGGTCGCCGCGCCGTGGCGGGACATGCTGGAGACCGCTCCCGCCGACCCCTCCACCGAATACCACCTCGGCATCGCCCAGTGGCACGCCGGTGACCGGGCCCAGGCGGTGCGGAGCTGGGAGCGCGGCTTGCGGGACGCCGAGGTGCGCTGGCCCCTGCTGTACTGCCTGGCCGTGGCCGACCGGGAGGAGGGCCACCCGGCCCGCGCGGCGGACCGCTTCGCCGAGGCCTTCGCCGAGAGCGCGGACCGGGACGGGGAGGGGGACGGGGACGCCGGCGGGGATGAGCCCCCGTCCGCCCCGGGCTCGGTGGTCACGGCCGCGCTGGGGCGCGAGGCGATCGACGCCTTGCTCGCCGCCGGGCGGCCGGGGGCGGCCGCGGAGGTGTGGGCGCGGCTTCCCGAGGAGGTGCGGGGGAGAGGCGCGTTCCGCCTCCTGGAGGTGCGGATCCTCCTCGCGCGGGGCAGGACGGCCGAGGCCCGCGCCGTCTTCGACGCGGGCTTCGAGGTCGCCGATCTGCGCGAGGGCGCCGAGACCATCGGCGAGCTCTGGGCCGAGTTCACCGACGAACCCCTCCCGTACGCCTACGAGTTCAGGATGCGGCCGAGCTGACGAGCGGGCGCCGGGGTGGGGTGTCGCGCCCGGCGCCCGAGCTCCCGGTCGGGTGCCGGGGCGCGGCGCCCGAGCCGATGGGCGGCCCCGGCGGCGGTGCGGCCGCCCGGGGCCGGGGCGGCCGGGGGCCGTACGGCGCCGGGGCCGTGGTCCGGCCCGGCCGGGGGTCGTCCGGGGCCGTCAGGGCACCCGGCACAGGATCTCGCCGTGCGGGACCATGAACCAGGCGTCCTCCTGCTCGCCCCACTCCCGCCAGGCCTCGCCGATCGAGGCCAGCTCGGCGGCGGTCGCGTGGCCGCCGGAGACGGCCAGCTCGGCGTAGACGGACGCGGTCGTACGGTCCGCCCACAGGCCGCTCCACCAGGCGCGCTCCTCCGGGGTGGCGTAACACCAGGTGCCGGCCGTGGTCGTGACGTCGGTGAAGCCGGCCTGCCGGGCCCACGCGAACAGCCTCCGCCCGGCGTCCGGTTCGCCGCCGTTGGCGCGCGCGACGCGGTGGTACAGGTCCAGCCACCCGTCCAGGGCGGGCCGCTCGGGATACCACGTGAAGGCCCCGTAGTCGCTGTCGCGGGCGGCGACGACGCCGCCGGGCCGGCAGACCCGCCGCATCTCGCGCAGCGCCTGGACCGGGTCGCCGACGTGCTGCAGCACCTGATGGGCGTGGACGACGTCGAAGGAGTCGTCGGGGAAGTCCAGCGCGTGGACGTCGGCGACGGCGAACCCGACGTTGTCCAGGCCGCGTTCGCCGGCCACCGCGCGGGCCTTGGCCAGGACGTCCTCGGCGGCGTCGACCGCGGTCACGCGGCCGGGCGCCACCAGGGCGGCCAGATCGGCGGTGATGGTGCCGGGGCCGCAGCCGACGTCCAGGACGTCCAGTCCCGCGCGCAGCTCGGGCAGCAGGTAGGCGGCCGAGTTGGCGGCGGTGCGCCAGGTGTGCGAGCGCAGGACGGACTCGTGGTGGCCGTGGGTGTAGACGGCGGTCTCGTGGGCCGCGGACGGTGCGGAGGCGTGCGTCATGGAAGCGACTCCCTCGGTGTGGGTGCGTGGCCCCACCGTACGCGGGGTGGCCGGATGCTGAGATATGCATCTTGCGATGTGGACGCGATCTTCCTTGAACAGGTCTCGGCCGCAGCGGAGTTCGCCGCGCGCCCGTCCGCCGCGCCGGAATCCGCGCCTCACGGGCACCCCGCGCGCCCGACCTGACGGATCCGTGTATGACAGCCCTGTGAACAACCCGTGCGGACCCGGTCCGCGCCCCTAGGATCGGCGCGCCGCCGCCCGGCGGCCCGTCCGCCTCCCCCGTGCCGAGGAGTCCCGTGCCGTACTCGCCCGCGCCCGCCCGCCGCTCCCTGCTCAAGCTGATCGCGGCGGGCCCCGCGGTGTCCGCCGTCGGCGGGCTCGCCGCCGCCGCGCCCGCGCACGCCACGACGGCCGCCGCCGCGCCCGGGATCGTCAAGGCCCTCCCGGCGGATCACTTCACCGTCCGGGGCACCAACGCCGAGGCGCGGTTCGACGCCTTCGCGGACACCGGCCTCCTCACCCCCGCCGAGCGCTTCTTCGTCCGCAACCACACCAGCACCCCCGTCCTCGACGCCGCCGACTGGCGGCTGACCCTCTGGGGCGACGGCCTCCACGGCCGGAATCCGGTCCACTTCACCTACGGGCAGCTGCGCGACCTGCCCTCCGTCACCCGGACGGCCCTGATCGAGTGCGCCGGAAACGGCCGCAGCCTCTACACGAGCCAGCAGGGCGAGCCCGTCACCGGCACCGCCTGGACCCTCGGCGCGGTCGGCGCCGCCCGCTGGCGCGGCGTCCGCCTCTCCGACGTGCTGCGGCGCGCCGGAATCGCCCACGACGCGGTCGACGTCCAGCCCCGCGGCCTCGACGACCCGTACGTCTCCGGCGGCGTCGACCACGGCCGGGTGCGGCGCCCGCTGCCGGTCGCCAAGGCCTTCGACGACGTGATCCTCGCGTACGAGATGAACGGCGAGCCGCTGCCGTACGATCACGGCTTCCCGGTCAGGCTCGTCGTGCCGAACTGGGTCGGCATCGCCTCGATCAAGTGGCTCGGCGACATCGAGGTCTCCACCCGACCGCTCAGCTCGCCCTGGACGACCGACTGGTACCGCCTCTTCGGCGCCGCGCACCCCGCCGGCGGCGGTGAGCCGATCAGCCGCCAGACGCTCAAGTCCGCCTACCAGCTGCCCTTCGGCGCCACCCTGGAGTCCGGCCGCGTCCACCGGCTCACCGGACGCGCCTGGTCCGCCCTCGCACCCGTGCGGACCGTCGAGGTCTCCACCGACGGCGGCGCCCACTGGCGGCACGCCCGGCTCCTCGACACCCCCCGCCGGGGCGGCTGGGTCCGGTGGACCGTGCCGTGGCGCCCGCACACCACCGGACCCGTCACCCTGCTCTCCCGTACCACCGACACCGCCGGCAACACCCAGCCCGAGCGGGCCGTCCACAACACCCAGGGGTACCTCTTCAACGCGGTCGTGCGTCACCCGATCACCGTCGTCTGAAGCGGCACAACCGCCCGAACCTTCGTATAAAGGGCACGGGGGGTGCCCGCCCGGCGCCCCCCGTGCGCTCAGGAGGTACGGGACATGCGGCAGACGGCTCCGGAAGGCCGCGGCCCGGTGCGCTACGGCCCTCCCACGCCCGACACCGGCCTGCCCGTCCTGCCCGGACTCGCCGCCCTCCTCGCCGCGGCCGCCGCGCGGACGGTCGCCGAGCCGCCCGGCGGCGGGCCCGTCCTCCGCGAGGCCGCCGCCGGCCACTGGTGGCGCCGCGGCCTGCGCACCCACCCCGAGGACGTGGTGGCCGCTCCCGGTGCCGCCCCCCTCCTCATGGCCCTGCTCGCCGCTCACGGCGGGGACCTCCTGCTGCCCCGCCCCTGTCCCGCCTGGTGGGCCCCGCAGGCCCGGCTCCTCGGCCGCCCGGCGTACCACGTGCCCACCCCCGCCGAGTGCGGCGGCGTCCCCGACCCGTACGCGCTCCTGGAGACGGTCCGGCGCGTCCGTGCCGAGGGCGGCGACCCCCGGGTCCTGCTGATCTCCGTGGCCGACGACCCCACCGCCACCGTCGCGCCGCCCGAGCTCGTCCGCGAGGCCTGCGAGGCCGCCGTCGCCGAGGGGCTGCACGTCATCAGCGACGAGACCTGGCGCGACACCCTCCACGCCCCGCACGACACCGTGCTCCTCGGCCCCGCCGAGATGTGCCCCGACGACGTCACCGTCCTCACCGACCTCGGCGGCGCCCTCACCCCGGCCGCCTGGCCCTGCGCCGTCGCCCGCTTCCCGCCCACGGACCCCTCGCGCGCCGACCGCTGGACCGACCGCAGGTCCCGCGTCCTCGACGTGCTCACCGTCCTCGGCGCCGTCGTCCCCGGCCCGGTGGCCCCCGCCGCCGCGCACGCCCTCGACGAACCCGAGGACGTCACGGTACGGGCCCGGCACGCCGCCGCCGTCCACGGGCGGCTCGCCGCGGCCGCGCACGGCGCCGTGCGCGCCGCCGGGGCCCTCGCCCGGCCCCCGCAGGCGGGCCGCCACCTCTACGCCGACCTCGGACCGCTCAGGGCCGGCCTCGCCTCCCGGGGCGTCACCGACTCCCTGGAGCTGGAGAGCCACCTCACCGCACGGCTCGGCGCCCCCGTCCCCGGCGGCCACCGCTTCGGCGACGAACTCGGCGCGCTCCGCGTCCGGTTCGGCACCGTCATGTTCCTGGGCACCACCGAGGAGGAGCGCGCCGAGACCCTCGACGCACGGGACCCGCTGGAGCTGCCCCATGTGGCGCGGAAACTCGCGGAGTTCGGAGGAGCCCTGGAGGAACTCCGGTGACGGCGCGCCCGATCGGACCCCCACCGGGTCCCGGACAGCGCACCCCGCACGGGTACCCGGCGCCCCGCGCCGCGCACCGGCACCCGCGGCCCCGCGCCCCGCACCGGTGACCGGCCTCCCGCACCGGCGGACCCCGCACCCCGCCCCCCGCCCCCACACAGGCGGGCCCCCGCACCCCGCACCTCGCCCCCGCCCCCACACAGGCGGGCCCCCGCACCCCGCACCCCGCCCCCGTACCGGCGACGACCCGCACGAGCCGCGCAGAACGGAGCCCGCAGATGACCGAACGGACGGCACATCCCGCCCGGGCCGGCCAGGCCCCGCCCGACCCCGATCCCGTCAAGGCTTCCGCGCCCGCTCCGGCACCGACCCCCGTGCTCCACCCCGTCGGCCGGCTGCGGCACGACTGGCCCCGCACCTTCGTCGACCGGCTCACCGCGCCGCTCCCCGGCGTCCGGGCCCTGGCACGCCTCGCTCGCGAGGGCGCCGTACGCCCCCGCCCCGAGGGGCTCCGCGACATCCCCCTGCTGCCCTTCGAACCCGGCCCGCTGCCGCCCGCCGGCCCCGACACGATCGCCGTCACCTGGGCGGGGCACGCCAGTTGGGTCCTGCGCATCGGCGGACTCACCGTGCTCACCGACCCCGTCTGGTCCCGGCGCATCTTCGGCACCCCGGCCCGGCTCACCCCGGTCGGGGTGCGCTGGGAGGACCTGCCGTCCGTCGACGCCGTCGTGATCAGCCACAACCACTTCGACCACCTCGACGCCCCCACCCTGAAGCGGCTGCCCCGCCACACCCCGGTCTTCGTCCCGGCCGGCCTCGGCCGCTGGTTCGCCCGCCGCGGGTTCCTCCGCGTCACCGAGCTCGACTGGTGGGAGGCGGCCGAACTCGACGGCGTGCGCTTCGACTTCGTCCCCGCCCACCACTGGTCCAAGCGCACCCTCCTGGACACCTGCCGTTCCCTGTGGGGCGGTTGGGTCCTCACCGACCGCTCCGGGCGCCGCGTCCACTTCGCCGGGGACACCGGGTACGGCCACTGGTTCGCCGAGATCGGCCGCCGTTACCCCGGGATCGACCTGGCGCTCCTCCCCATCGGGGCGTACGACCCGCGCTGGTGGCTCAGCGACGTCCACACCGACCCGGAGGAGGCGGTCCGCGCCCACCAGGACCTCGGGGCGCGACGGATGGCCCCCATGCACTGGGCGACCTTCGTCCTCTCCTCCGAGCCCGTCCTCGAACCCCTCACCCGGGTCAGGGCCGCCTGGGAGAAGGCCGGGCTGCCCCGCGAGGAGCTGTGGGACCTGCCGGTCGGCGGCTCACGGGTGCTCGTGCCCTGACGCGCCGTTCCCCGGCAGCCCGTCGCCCGGCACCCCGTTCCCGGGCGCCGCGTCCCCCGCGGCCCGCTCCCCGCCGGTCCGGCGCCTTCCGCGGGTCCGCCGCCACATCGCCGGGACCGCGCTGACCAGCACCGTGAGGCCCACCGCCGCCACGACCCCCTGCCAGGGCTCCGGGAAGAGCGAACCGCCCAGGATGCCGATCAGCTGGTACGTCGCCGCCCACGCCAGGCAGGCGGCCAGGTCGCCCCGCACGAACCGGCGCAGCGGCATCCCGGCGAGCAGGCACGCCAGCATCACGGGGATCCGCCCGGCCGGCACCAGGCGGGACAGCACGAGCACCGACACCTGATGGGTCTCCAGACGCTCCTGCGCCTGGGCGAGCCGCTCCGGCGTGACCCGGCCGCGCAGGGCGGCGAGCCACCGCGAGCCGTTGCGGGAACGGATCCCGCGCTGCCCCAGCCAGTACAGGGCCGTGTCGCCGAGGAGCGCGGCGGAGGCCGCCACCAGGAAGACGAAGAGCAGCGCCGCCGGCGACGTCTGGTGGAAGGCGACCACCGCCGCCGAGCTGACGATCGCGCCCGTCGGCACGATCGGCACCAGCGCGCCCAGCGCGACGAGCAGGAACAGCGACGGGTATCCGACGGCCTGCTGCGTCGACTCCGGCGGCAGCTCCCGCACCGCCGTGACCACCGCCGTGGCCCCACCGATCACCGGGCGACCTCCGGCCGCACCCCTCGCGCGGCCGGCCGCAGCGGTGTCGGCCCCGTCCTCGCGGCCGTCCCCGGCCGCAGCGGTGTCCCGGCCCTCACCGGGCGACCTCCGGCCGCACCCGTTCGCCGTGGCCGAGGAGGTGGACCGCCACCTTCGGGGCGAGCCGCGAGGCGTGCCGTACGAACTCGTCCCCCGGGGAGTGGAACTCGTGCGGACGGACGACGTCCAGCCCGATCGGCCAGTACGTGCCGTAGTGCACGGGCACCGCGGCGGCCGGGGAGAGCGCGGTGAGCGCCTCGGCCGCGCGGCCCGCGTCGAGGTGGCCGGGCCCGAGGTACGGGCCCCAGCCGCCGACCGGCAGCAGGGCCACGTCCACCGGGCCGACCGCCTCCGCCATGCCGTCGAACAGGCCGGTGTCGCCGGCGAAGTACGTCCGCGCCTCGCCCTCGACGACGTACCCGAGGGCGGGGGCGCGGTGCGGCCCGACCGGAAGGCGCCGCCCGTCGTGGAGCGCCGGCACGGCCCGTACCGTCACGCCCTCGACCGTCACCGTGTCGCCCGGCTCCACCTCGGTCAGCCGCAGCCCGTCGGCGCCGAGCCTGCGGAGGCCCGGCAGGGCGGCGGGCGCCCCGCGGGGCACGACGAGCCGGGTGCCGGGCGCGAGCCGGGCGAGCGAGGGCAGATGGAGGTGGTCGGCGTGCAGGTGCGAGACGAGGACTGCCTCGGCGCGGGCGGCCTCGGGCGGCGGCAGGGCGCCGCGCCGCCGCCGGAGATGGGCGAGCCGCCGGGTGAACAGCGGGTCGGTGAGGAAGCGGACCCCGGAGTCCTCGACCGTGCAGGTCGCGTGACCCCACCAGGTGACCTCCACCGGCATGCCGCCTTCCGTCCTCGGGGGCCCGGCCGCCGTGCCCGATGTCCGCGGCCGTTCCGTAACTCCGTAACGAGGGTAAATGTCCGGAGCGCGCTCCGGAGGATGTTCGGCCGTGCCGATCCCCAGTAGGGTCGGTCCATGGACGACGTTCGGGTGGCGGCGATCGCCAGCCTCACCCCGCTCGAAGAGCTGGACAGCGACCCCTTCCTTGTCGACACGCGCGGCCAGCACGCGATCTGCGCCCGATGGGCCGACGACAGGGGGTACGTGATCGCCCGCCAGCTGCTGTTCTACGGCATCCGGCCCGACCACGACGCGCTCTGGGTGGACGTGGAGGCGGGGGCGGTCGACCTCTTCGTCGCCGCCAACGAGCGCGTCCTCGCCCGCGCGCTGACCTCCGTCTCCGGCTTCCGCGCCGAGTGCGAACGGCGCGGGGTGCGTCTGGAGACCGTCCGCCCGGACGAGCCGGCCTACGACGCGGCGGCCAAGGCGGGCGTCCACCGTCGCCTCTCCATGCCGACCGCGGGCTACGACGGCTCCTGACGAGGCCCGCCGACCCGACGGCCGCCGGGGCGGCGGCTCCGGGCGACGGCACCCCACGGGCCCGGTCCGGCGCCGCGGCGGCCGGTCGGCGGCCCCGCGCGACGGCACCTGACCCGCCGTCCGCGGTCGACCTGACACACCCGGGCCGCCCGCCGTCATCCGTTCACCGGCCCCGTCCTGGGCGTTGTGCCACGCTTGGGACAGGAAACGGGCGAAAGGTGAAGCGGGCGTGGGTGACGGGCGATGGGGTGGCGCCGACCGCTGGCGGTCCGCGGGCAGGACGGTGTCGCGGGTGGCCGCGGTCTGGGCGGTGTCCTCGCTGACCATGCTCGTCCTGGCCGGTCTGCTGCCCGACTTCCAGCTCCAGTCCGCCGACGGCGACAGCTTCACGAGGACGGCGCTCACCGCCGCCGCGGCCGCGGGCGCGTTCGGTCTGCTCGGCGCGCTCGTCTGGCCGGTGCTCGTCCGGGCCCTGCTGCTCGTCCCGGCGCTCGTCCTCGGCCTGCTCGTGTTCTTCCTCAACGGCTCGCTGCTGCTCGTCGCGCTCTGGCTGATCCCCGACGGCCGCGGCGCCGCGGCCCCCGAGACCGCCGTCGTGGTCGCCGCGGTGATGTCCGCCGTCGCCTCCGCCACCTCCACGGCGCTGGCCGTCCGCGACGACGACGCCTACCGCCGCCGGCTGTACCGGCTCACCGGCCGCACCCGGCCCCGCGACCCGGGCGACGCGCCGGAGGCGGTCGCGGGGACGGTCTTCCTCCAGCTCGACGGCGTCGGCCACCACGTCCTGCGCGGAGCCGTCGCCGACGGCCTCATGCCGACCGTCGCCGCCTGGCTGGAGTCCGGGCACCGGCTCACGCCCTGGCGCACCGACTGGTCGAGCCAGACCGGCGCCAGCCAGCTCGGCATCCTGCACGGTTCCAACGAGGACGTGCCCGCCTTCCGCTGGTACGAGAAGGACACCGGGCGCCTCATGGTGTCGAACCGGCCGGCGAGCGCCGTGGAGCTCCAGCGCCGGGCCGTGCGCCGCACCGGCGACGGCGGGCTCCTCACCTTCGACGGCGCCTCTCGCGGCAACCTCTTCAGCGGCGGCGCCGACCAGCTCGCGCTCGTCCTCTC
Source organism: Streptomyces sp. NPDC043176 (assembly GCF_056436715.1). Taxonomy (NCBI): domain Bacteria; kingdom Bacillati; phylum Actinomycetota; class Actinomycetes; order Kitasatosporales; family Streptomycetaceae; genus Streptomyces; species Streptomyces sp. NPDC043176. Next base: position 68,258 of record NZ_JBWKCA010000017.1, on the reverse strand, counting down.
GATGGCCGCGCGGCGCGGCCGCCGCAACCGCTCCCGGGCCGGGTACTTCGCGTACTTCTCCGACCCGGCCAACGCCGTCCGCACCGCCGGATCGCTCGTCACCGAGTGCCTCCGCGAGGTGTGCCAGTCGGCCCGGGCCCGGCTGCGCCGGCAGACCCCGAGGGTCTCGCGCGGCGGCACGTACCCCTTCGTACGCGCCTTCGCGACGGTCGTCGAGCGGGACGTCGTCGTCTCCGCGGTGATGGGCGACATGCTGGCCGGGCGGACCGCCGTGTACGCCGACCTGGTGGCCTACGACGAGGTGGCGCACCACTCGGGCCCGCACGGCCGTGACACCGACCAGGTGCTGCGCCGGCTCGACCGGGCGATCGGGCTCATCGCCACCGTCGCCGAGCACGCCCCGCGGCCGTACCGGATCGTGCTCCTCTCCGACCACGGACAGAGCCCCGGCGAGACCTTCGAGGGGGCGTACGGGCTGACGCTCAAGGAGCTGGTGCGGGCCGGGTGCGGGCTTCCGGTGCCGCGCCGGGTGCGCCGGACCCGCAGTGGTTCGGAGGCGCGGGACGCGGCCAGGGACGCGCTGCGCAGCGCGCTGCACCGACCGGTCGACGAGACCGGCGAGACCGCGCGCGAGCTGCCCGCGCGGCCGTCCGAGCCGGTGGTGCTCGCCTCGGGCAACCTCGGTCTGGTCTCCTTCCCCGACGTGCCGCACCGGATGACCCGCGAGGAGATCGACCGCCGCCACCCGGCGCTCCTGCGCACCCTCGCCCACCACCCGGGCGTCGGTTTCGTCCTGGTGGCGAGCGCCGAGCACGGCTCCGTCGTCCTCGCCCGCGACGGGGCCGAGGTGCCGGTCGCCGACCTCGCCGACGACGGCCCCCTGGCCGTCTTCGGGCCGGGTGCGGCGGACGCGGTCCGGCGCACCGACGGCTTCCCGCACGTCGCCGACATCATGGTCAACTCCATGTACGACCCGGCGACCGGCACCGTCCACGCCTTCGAGGAGCAGATCGGTTCCCACGGCGGCCTCGGCGGCGAGCAGTCCCACCCCTTCCTGCTCTCGCCGCCGGACCTCTCGCCGCCCGTGGGCGCGGGGGAGGAGCTGGTCGGCGCGGAGCACGTCCACCGGGTCCTGCGGCGCTGGCTGCGCGAGTCGTCGGGCCCGCAGGTTCCGCTGGAGTTCTCCCCGTCCACCGCCGGACCGGAATCAACTCTTCCGGCCGACGGGCCGGTCGTGCCGGTCGTGCCGGACAAGAACCACTGACGCGGACGCCCGTTCGCCGTCCCCGGACGAGGGACCGCCGGTGCGGTGAATCCGGCGTCCCCGCTGTAGGCCGCCCGGGCGGAACCGGCCTCCCCGGCGCCGCCCGTGCCGCCGGACGGGGCAGTACGGATCTCCGTGAGCCCCGTGCCCGGACCGACCGCCCCGCCCGCCACCCCGGCGGGGCGCCAGACGCGCCCGGGCCGGGCCGGGCGCTGCTGGATCGCGCTGCTCCTGGTCCTCGCCGCCCTGTGCGGCGCCGGTGCCACGGCCGGTCTCCCCGCCCTCGAACTCCGCGCCGCGGCCGCGTCCCCGGCGTCCGACCCGGGCGGCGAGACACACGACCCGGCCGGCGCCGAGGCCGGACTCCCCGGCCGGACCCGCCGGCACCGCACGGGTCTGCGGCCCGTCCGCTCCCGCCGCGGATCCCACGGCGCGCCCGCGCGTCGCCGAAGCCCCGCCCCCCTCCCCGTACCCGCCCCGCGCGCCGACGGGCTCCGGTGTGTGGTGATGCGCTGCTGAGAGGCCCGTGCCTCCCGGCAGTCCCTCCGACATCACCCCCCGCACAACGAGGAGCTTCGTCATGCCCGTCGACCCGTACGCCGTCCTCCAGGCCCTGCTGCGCGCCGAGGCCTCCCGCGCTCAGCGCGCCGACCGTTCCGCGCCGGAGGCCGCCGGCCCGGCGCCCGCACCGGTGCCCGAGCCGCCGACGCCCCCGGAGCGGCGCGACCGCTGAGCCGGGAGCGACCTGCCGAGGCCGGGCGGCCGCCGCTGCGCCGCCCGGCCTCAGGCCGTCTCCGCCGCGCCCACCGGCGCCGCGGTACGGCGGCCGTGGAGGCCGACCAGGGCCGCCGCGACGACGGCGAGGACGGCGAGGGCGAGGAGGGCGGGGACGAGGCCGACCAGCGGGCCGGCCGCGAGGCAGCAGACGCCACCGGTGGCGAGGGCGGTGGGGCGGCGGCCCGAGGTGCGCAGCACGATGGCGGCGGAGCCCAGGAGGAAGACGCCGACACCGCCGGTCAGGGACCAGGCGACGACCCCGTGGAGGGGCTCGGCGAGACCGTGGTGACCGGTGTCCGCGACCTGCTGGAGCACCTTCTTCATGCCGAGGGCGCACAGGACGACGCCGGCGACGAGCGGAAGGTGCAGGAAGGTGTAGACGTCACGGGCGAAGCGGGTGCGGTCGTCGCCGTCGAGCGAGGTGAGCCGGTGCTCGGCGGCCTCGCCGAGCCGGCGGAAGTACAGCCGCCACAGCCCCGCCGAGAGGAGCAGCCCGGCGGCGGAGGCACCGAGCACGGCGAAGGTGAGGGGAAAGCCGGAGACGCCGACGCCCATCGCCACGATGGACTCGCCGAGCGCGATGATCACGATCAGGCCGTGGCGTTCGGCGAAGTGCCCGGGCGAGTTGACCCGCCAGCCGGAGGATCCGGTGACGTAGATGCCGCCGTAGTCCACGGCCACCGCCCCGAGCCACAGCAGGAGCTGGACCCGGCCGCTGTACGCGCTGCCGATCAGCAGCAGCACCAGCGGGGGAGCCACGGACACCAGGGCCGTACGCCGCAGGGTGGCGCGCAGGGCGGGGTCGCCGGGGCTGGAGATCCAGTACGACGCCAGGTGCAGGACGCGGACCGCCCCGTAACAGAGCACGAAGAGCAGCGGCGCCGAAAGCCCCCCGGGCGCGTCGGCGAAGACCTCGGGCACGGCGAGCGACACGATCAGGACGACGGCCATCACGGTCACGAGCACGGCGAACAGGGCGCCGGAGTCGGCCCGTACGACGTTCCCCAGCCACGCGAAGCAGCACCAGCACCACCACAGCAGGGCCAGCACGACCATGCCGCCGACCACCCGCACCGGCGAGGGCTCCGCCGCCATCAGGGCCGTCACCTGCGTGATCGCGTACACGAACACCAGGTCGAAGAAGAGTTCCGCCGGCGTCACCTTGTGATCGTCGGCGGTGGCCACCATACGGGCCCGTTCCCTGCTCCACGCCATCTCTGTCTCCCCCTCCGGGGCACCGCTCTCGGCCGCCCCGGCGCGAAGGATACCCACGCCCGTCCCCGCACGAGCCCCCGTCCGAACTCCGGCCCCCCACAAGGCCGGAGCGCCCCATTACCTCTCGCGTAATCGACCCCGTCGGCGGCGGACGGCATGCTCGGAGACACCGGGACCCGGGCGGCGCACTCCGCCCGGGCTCCGGGACCACCACCCGTACGAACGTCCCCCATGGAGGGTGATCCGCCATGTCCCAGGCCCTGCTCGCCGGTCTCTCCCGCACCACGCGCCCGCAGGAGGCGGTGCGCCGGTTCCTCGCTCTCGACGCCTTCGTGACGGGGGCGAACGGGATCGCGTACCTGACCGCGTCCGGACCGCTGGGGGAGCTCCTCGGGGTGGACTCGGGTCTGCTGCTCGAACTCGGCCTGGTACTGACGGTGTTCGCGGCCGGAGTGGCGTGGCTGGCGAGCCGGCCGCAGCCGCCGGTGGCGGCCGTGAAGCTGGTGGTCGACGTCAACGCGCTGTGGGCGCTGCTGAGCGTCGTCGCACTGGTCGCCTGGCTGGAGCCGACCGTCGCGGGTCTGCTCTGGACTCCGATGCAGGCGGCCACCGTCGCCGGGTTCGCCGGCCTCCAGTGGGCGGCGCTGCGGGCCGCTACCCGCCGAGCGACCTGAGGTACCCGACGGTCGCCGCGTCCGCCGGGAGCAGCGTCTCGATGGCCAGCTCGGCGACCGTCACGTCCAACGGGGTGTTGAACGTCGAGATCGACGACACGAACGACAGCACCCGCCCGTCGTGAGCGATCCGCAGCGGCAGCGCGAAGTACGGATACGGCTCCTCCACCGGGGAGTCGTCGGCCTCCGCGCCCGGCGGCAGCGGATACGCCGCCACCTCCTCGTACAGCGCGCGCAGCGACTCCGACCGCGCGAGCCCGATCTGACGCTCCATCTGGGCCAGCAGGTGACCGCGCCACTCCCGCAGGTTCAGGATCCGGGGCGCGAGGCCCTCCGGGTGCAGGGTGAGGCGCATCGCGTTCAGCGGCGGCGTCAGCAGGTGCTCCGGCAGGCCGTCCAGGAGGAGCCCGATGCCCCGGTTGGCCGCCACCACCGTGTACGAGCCGTCCACCACGAACGCCGGATACGGGTCGTAGCCCTGCAACAGCCGCTCGATGCCCTCCCGCAGCGCCTCCAGGCGCGGGGCGTCGAGCGGCGACTCCTTGTACCGGGGGGCGTACCCGGCGGCGAGCAGCAGCGCGTTCCGCTCCCGCACCGGCACCTCCAGGTGCTCGGCGAGCTTCAGGACCATCTCCTCGCTCGGCCGGGAGCGGCCCGTCTCCACGAACGAGATGTGCCGCGCCGACGAGTCGGCGCGCGACGCCAGCTCCAGCTGGCTGAGCCGCCGCTGCTCACGCCATCCGCGCAACAGCGGCCCTACCCCCGTGTCGCTCACGACAGTTGTCATGGTCAGACGGTATCCCAGAGGGGGACGCGGGTACCTTTCTCCCGGGGCCCCTGTCCGTCACCCCGTCACCGCACCGCCCGACCGGAGGGAACACCGCCGTGGCCACACAGCCGCTGTCGCAGAAGGAGATCGAGGACCGCCTGCGGGAGCTCCCCGGCTGGTCCGTCGACGAGGACCGGCTGACCCGGACCTACCGGCTCGGCGACCACTTCGCGGCGACCGCGCTCGTCGTGCACGTGGCCCGGATCCAGCAGGAGCTGGACCACCACTCGGACCTCACGCTCGGCTACAACACGGTCGCCCTCGCCGTGAACACCCACTCCGCCGGCGGCACCGTCACCGAGAAGGACTTCGAACTCGCCGAGCGCGTCGAGCGGATCGCCCCCGGCCACGGCGCGAACTGATCCCGGCGGCGCGGTCCCTCCCAGGGCCTGTCCGACCGTTCCCGCCGGGTCCGCCTCGCCCGGCACGCACGCTCGCCGCGTTGTCGTCGGTCGCCGTGCGATCGCACGCACCGGGTCCGCTCCCCGATCCGGCCTGATCGACAAGACGCCCCCTAGGATCGTTCCCATGGGGGAGACCGTGCTCGACTACGAGGCAGAGGCAGCGCACTACGACCGGACCCGGGGCGGAGTGCCCCGGGCCGAGGCGGCGGCCCGGGCCGTCCTGTCCCTGGTGCCGCCCGGCACCCGCACCCTGCTCGACCTGGCCTGCGGCACCGGTCTCGTCACCGAACGGCTCGCCAGGCCCGGCCTGTCCGTGTACGGGGCCGACGCCGCCCACGCGATGCTGCGGGCGGCCGCCGGCCGCGTCCCCGGCCGCACCGTGCGCGCCGACGCCCGGCGGCTCCCGCTGCGCGACGCCTCCGTGGACGCGGTCTCCGCCGTCTGGCTGCTGCACCTCGTCCCCTTCGCGCCGGACATCGTCGCCGAGGCGGCCCGGGTGCTCCGCCCCGGCGGGCTCCTCGTCGCCACCGTCGACAAGGACTCCGCCCACGACGTCGGCAGCGACGTCGACGACGTCCTCCGCCCCCTCCGCTCGGCCGCCCCCGCCTCCGACCGCGCCGACCTGATCACCGGTCACGCCGCCGCCCACGGCCTCGACCCCGTCCCCGGCACCCGCTTCACCGGCCACGGGCAGGGGATCAGCCCGCGGGAGACCGTACGCAAGCTGCGCGCCGGCTACTTCGCCTCCTGGTTCGACGGCGACCCGGCGACCACCGGGACCCTCGCCGCCGCGCTCACCGCCCTCCCGGACCAGGACCGCCCCCGGGCCGATCCCCGTTACCGGCTGGCGGCCTTCCTCAAGCGCGCCTGAACTCCATCACCCAGTTCGTCAGCCACTCCGCCCCGTCCTCCCGGTCGGCCGGCGCGAACGCCTGCTCCCAGCGGGCCGTGCCGGGGCCGATCCCAGACCAGTGGAACCGCACCCGCACCGGACGCCCCGCGTAGTGGTCGGTCCCCTGGAAGGTGCCCGTCCCGTCGTCGGCGAACCGGCCCCTGACCGGCGGGTCCAGCCTTCCCGTCCGGCTGTCGGACCAGTTCAGGGTCCACTCGCCGGTCTCCGGCTCGTACAGTCGCAGGGTGAGGCCGCTGAATCCCTTCGACGGGAACACGATCTCGTCGACGTGCGCCCGCCCGTCCCGAAGCAGCTGTCCCGTCGTGTGCCCGTCGAACTCCTCCCAGCCGCCGTCCGCGTCGAGGAAATCGGCGAGCCGTCGGTTGCGGACGGTCCACGCCCCGTCCAGGAAGTCGAAGCCGCGGCGCGTCACCGGCCCGCCCCCGCCGCCGTCGTGCCGGAGGGCAGCGCGTCCGCGAGGTAGCCGTCCAGGGAGGGGGACCCGGGCGCCAGCACGTGCCGTATCCAGGCGCTCCGTTCGTGACCGAGGGGGGCCAGCTCCCAGACGCAGCCGATCCACGACCGGTCGTTGCGGACGAAGTGCGCGGGGTCGGTGTCGGGGCAGTCGAGGGCGGGCTGGCCGGCGACGGCGCCGGCGAAGTGGAGGGCGTTGTCCCACACCCAGCTGTACGCGTTGAGGTACGCGCCGCTGTCGCCGCCCCGGTGCAGCACCACGAAGCCCGCCGCCGGGGTGCCGTCCGGCTCCGGCAGCAGCTCGGGCAGGAGCGCGTACGCGGCCTTCTCCACCTCCGGTTCGATGCCCGCGGAGCCGGCGTGGACGTGGTAGCGCTTGAGGTGCCGACCGGCGATCTCGACCGGCGGCAACGTGAGGAGTGTCTTCTCCGTGAAAGCCATGAGTGGACCGTACGAACCCTTCACTGACATCTTGTGTCAGTGAAGTCCAGCCGTCTCCTCTCGATCCTCCTGCTGCTCCAGACCGGCGGCCGGATGACCGCCGGCCGGCTCGCCGAGGAGCTGGGGGTCTCCGTCCGCACCGTCTACCGGGACGTCGAGTCGCTGCACGCCGCCGGCGTCCCGCTGTACGGCGACGCCGGGCACCGCGGCGGCTACCGGCTCCTGCCCGGCCACCGCACCCGCCTCACCGGCCTCACCGGCCTCTTCGCCCCCGAAGCCGAGGCACTGGTGCTGGCCGGAATGCCCGGCGCCGCCGAAGGACTCGGACTCGGCCCGCACTTCGCCGACGCACAACTGAAGCTGCGCGCCGCCCTCCCGGAAGCCCTCCGCGAGCACGTGGACCGGCTGCGCGCCCGGTTCCACATCGACGCCCCCGGCTGGTACGCCGAGGGCGACGAGACCCCGTTCCTGCCCGAGGTCGCCGACGCGGTCCGCACCGGCCGCGTCCTGGAGGTCCGCTACCGCCGCTGGAAGGAACCGACCGACGTCGACCGGCGCCTGGAGCCCTACGGCCTCGTGCTCAAGGCCGGCCGCTGGTACCTCGTCGCCGGGCCCGGCCCCCGCACCTACCGCGTCGACCAGCTCCTCGCCCTCACCGTCACCGACGAGGAGGCCGTGATCCCGGAGGGCTTCGACCTCGCCGCGCACTGGCGGGCCGGCCGGGCCGACTTCCACCGGCGGCTCCACCAGGGCGAGGCCGTCGTACGCGTCTCCGCGGCGGGCGCCGCCCGCCTCACCGGCGCCGCCGCCCGGGCGCTCGCCGCCACCGGCACGGCGGAGCCGGACGGCTGGACGCGCGCCACCCTCCCCGTGGAGTCGCCGCAGCACGCCCACGACACCTTCCTCGGGCTCGGCGCGGACGTGGAGGTCCTCGCCCCGGAGGACCTCCGCGACCGCATCGCCGCGACCGTACGGACGCTGGCGGAGCGGTACGCCTGAGCAGCCGGGACCCGTGCGCCTCAGGCGTCCGGGCCGCCCCACGTCTCGGCCGCGAAGTCGGCGAAGGAACGCGGCTCGCGGCCCAGGATCCGCTTCACGCCGTCCGTCGCCGAGGAGTTGTGGCCGTCGAGGAGCGTCGCGAACAGGGCGGCGAGCCACTCCGCCTCGGCGGCGGGGAGCCCGAACCCGGCGAGCAGCCCGGCGTAGGCGGCCTCGGACACCGGCTCGTAGACCACCGGGCGGCCCGAGGCGCGGGAGATCTCGGCAGCCACCTCCGCGAAGCCGACGGGCCGGGGGCCCGTCACCTCGTGCACCCGTCCGGCGTGACCGTCCGCCGTCAGGGTCTCGACGACGACGTCCGCGAGGTCGTCCGCGTCGACGAAGGGCTCGGCCGTGTCACCGGCGGGGAAGACGACCGCGCCTTCGGCGACCCCCTCCGCGAGCAGCCCCTCCGAGAAGTTCTGCGCGAAGAACGAGGCCCTCACCACGGTCAGTTCGGCCCCGGAGGCCGCGAACCGCAGGGACTCCTCGGCCAGGACCGCCTCCGGCTCCCCTCGCCCCGACAGGAGCGTGAGCCGCCGTACGCCGTTCTCCACGGCCAGCCGGCCGAAGGTCTCCATCGCCTCGACCGCGCCCGGGGCGGCCAGGTCGGGGTAGTACGCCACGTACGCGGCGTCGGCGCCCCGCAGCGCCGGGGCCCAGGTGTCCGGGTCCTCCCAGTCGAAGGGGGTGGCGCCGGTGCGGGACCCGGAGCGGACCGTGGCGCCGCGTTCCGCGAGCCGTTCGGCCACGCGCCGCCCGGTCTTGCCGGTGGCGCTGGTCACCAGGACCGTCGAGGTGCGGGCGGTCGACGCGGGCTTCGTCTGCTGCGTGTTCGTCGTCATGGCTCAAGGCTCCCGGCCGGGGGCCGCCCCGCCCATGCTGCGCCGTCTCACGGACCTACGCCTCCGTCTCACCCGCACGCGCGGACACGCCCTACCCTTGCCCACCATGGACGCACTCGCCGGACTCCTCGACGGTCCACGCGCCAGGGGCGCCTTCCTGCTGCGCATGATCATGGAGCCGCCGTGGTCGGTGCGCGTCGAGGACGAGGCCCCGATCTGCCTCATGTGCGTCACCGCCGGAGAGGCGTGGATCGTCCCCGGCACCGGCGAACCCGTCCTCCTGCGCCCCGGCGACATCGCCGTCGTCCGCGGCCCGGAGCCGTACACGGTCGCCGACGCCCCCGGCGCGCCGCCCCGCGCCCGGATCGGCCCCGACGGCACCTGCACCACGCTCGGCGGCGAGCCGCTCGCCCAGTCCATGCGGCTCGGCGTCCGAACCTGGGGCAACGCCCCGGACGGCACCACCACGGTCCTGGTGGGCACCTACCTGATGGACGGCGAGGTCGGCCGGCGGCTCCTCGACGCCCTGCCGGGTCTGGTGCACCTGCCGGCCGAGGTGTGGAACTGCCCCCTCATGCCCTTCCTCGACGAGGAGATCTCCCGCGACGAGCCCGGCCAGTCCGTCGTCCTCGACCGGGTCCTCGACCTGCTGCTCATCGCCGCCGTCCGCGCCTGGTTCGCCCGGCCCGGCGCGGAGGCGCCCGCCTGGTACCGCGCCATGGGCGACCCCGTCGTCGGCCGGGCGCTCCGGCTCCTCCAGAACGACCCCGCCCACCCGTGGACCGTCGCCTCGCTCGCCGTGAAGGCCGGCGTGTCCCGGGCCGCGCTCGCCCGCCGCTTCACCGCCCTCGTCGGCGAGCCCCCGATGGCGTACCTCACCGGCTGGCGGATCGCGCTCGCCGCCGACCTGCTGCGGGAGCCGGACGCCACCGTCGAGGCCGTCGCCCGACGGGTCGGCTACAGCGGCGCGTTCGCCCTGAGTGCCGCCTTCAAACGGGTGCGGGGGGTCAGCCCGCAGGAGCACCGGGCCGCCCGGGACTGACGCGCGACGCGGCCGGGCTCGCTTTGCCGGATCGGCAACATTTCTCGCACCGACGGCGGCCCCGGCGCACCCTGGACGCATGAGCCAGCATCGCGGATCCCACCAGGGCCACTCGCACGGCGAGGGCCACGGCACCCAGCACACCGACGCGCACACCGACGCCCACGCCGACGCCGCCGACCGTCACACCGCCGGGCACGCCGGCGGGCACAAGCACGGCCACGGCGGCCACCACCACGACGGCACCCACCTGGACTGGTCCGAGCTGGCTTCGCTCCTGGAGCGGCAGGCCGACGTCGCGAGCCAGGCCTACACGGACGCCGCCGCATGGCTCGGCACGCTCGTCCCGGCGCCCGGTGTCCGGCGGATCCTCGACATCGGCAGCGGTCCCGGCGTCATCACCGCCCTGCTCGCCGAGGCGTTCCCGGCCGCCGAGGTGGTCGCCGTCGACGGCAGCCCCGAGCTCCTCGCCCTGGCGGCGGCACGCGCCGAGGCCCGCGGACTCGGCGACCGCGTCTCCACCCTGCACGCCGAACTTCCCGAAGACGTGGCCTCCCTGGGGCGTGCCGACGTCGTCTGGGCGGGCAACTCCATGCACCACATGGGCGACCAGGGCGCCGCGCTCGCGGCGTTCGCCGAACTGCTCTATCCCGGCGGCCTGATGGTCCTCGTCGAGGGCGGGCTGCCCACCCGCCACCTGCCCTGGCACATCGGGATCGGCCGGCCGGGCCTGGAGGCCCGCCTCGACGCCGCCCACGCGGACTGGTTCGGCGAGATGCGCGCCGACCTGCCCGGCGTCAAGGACGAGCCGGACGACTGGCGGGCCCTCCTCGCCGGCGCCGGGCTCACCCCGTCCGGAACGCGTACCTTCCTCACGGACATGCCCGCGCCGGTGTCCCCGGTCGTGCGGGAGCTGGCCGTCGCCCACTACACGCGCCTGCGGGAGGGCGTCGGCGCCCGCGTCGGCGCGGACGACAAGGCGACGCTCGACCGGCTCCTCGACCCGGCCGACGCGCTGTCGCTGCACCACCGCACCGACCTGTTCCACCTCACGGCCCGCACGGTCCACACCGCGCGCAAGGGCTGACGGCCCCGCCGCGCCGCGTCAGGACACCGGCTCCAGCCGCCACCACTGGAACGGGGAGTCGGTGTCCTCCCACTGCCGCACGTTGCCGCCGTCCTCCTTCGACTCGCCGGCGACCTCGAGGAACAGCCCGCTGACGAAGCTCACCAGGGCCACCGTCCCCGGCGACTGCAGGTCCTGCTCGATGATCCACTCCTGCGCGCCGAAGTTGTTCGCCTTCCACTGCTGGATGTTCGCGCCGTTCTCCGTGGACGCGTTCGCCACGTCGAGGCGCTTGCCGCTCGCCGCGTTGACGAGGTGGTGCAGCCCGCCGCCGTTCGGCACGGGCGCGATGTGCCAGTGCTGCCCGGGAGTTCCGTTCTCGGTGCCCTGCCGCACGTCGGCCCCGCTGCGGCTCGACCCCTGGTACACCTCGAGGAGCAGTCCGCTCGCCACGTTCCGCACCCGGTAGAGGCCCGCCTCGACGGGTTCCGGAGCACCGCTCACCGTACCGACTCCTTCACTTCGCAAGCCTGTCGGACGCGCGGCGCGCGGGCCGCGGGGCCGCCCCGCCGGGTCGTCACCGACTCTACGTCGCGGGTACGACAACGGCGGCCGGCACCATGGGACCGGTGACCGACCCCGATCTCCGGTTCCTGGAGGGCGTCCGCCGGTACATGGGCGCGTGCTGGGATCCGTACGAAGGGGAGGATGGGGTGAAGGAGTTCCTCCGTGCCATGGCGGAGGTGGACGCCGGGGCGCAGGCCGAGGGCGCGCCCGGCGCGGAGGTGTGGGAGCACCTCTTCGCCTCGATCACCGAGTTGGGCGTCGACGGCCACTGAGCCCGGGTCCGGGTCACCGGGCCCGCCGTCGGAGGGACACCGGGCCCGGCACCCGCGGTCACCGGGGCCGCCGTCCGTCCCCGAGGCGCCGCCGCACCGCCGAGGCGGCGCGGTGCGGCAGGCTCCTCCGTGTCCTTCAGGCGCCGACGCTGAACTCGGCCGGGTCCGGGCCGAGACGGCGGTTCTCGTCGAGCGCGGCGATCGCGGCCAGGTCCTCGCCGTCCAGCTCGAAGTCGAAGACGTCGATGTTCTCCCGGATGCGCGACGGGGTGACCGACTTCGGGATCACGACGTTGCCGAGCTGGAGGTGCCAGCGCAGCACCACCTGGGCCGGAGTCCGGTCGTGCTTGCGGGCGATCGCGACGATCGCCGGGACCTCCAGGAGACCGCGGCCCTGGCCGAGCGGCGACCAGGCCTCGGTCGCGATGCCGAGGCGGGCGTGCGCCTCGCGGGACGCCTGCTGCGGGAGCTGCGGGTGGAGCTCGATCTGGTTGACGGCGGGCACGATCGACGTCTCGCCGGTCAGCCGCTCCAGGTGCTCCGGCAGGAAGTTCGAGACGCCGATGGCCTTGGCGCGCCCGTCCGCGTAGATCTTCTCGAAGGCGCGGTACGTGTCCACGTACGTGTCCTTCGCCGGCACCGGCCAGTGGATCAGGTAGAGGTCGACGTAGTCGAGGCCCAGCTTGTCGAGCGAGGCGTCGAAGGCCTTCAGCGTGGTGTCGTAGCCCTGCTCGCTGTTCCACAGCTTGGTGGTGACGAACAGTTCCTCGCGGGCGATCCCCGACGCGGCGACGGCACGGCCGGTGCCCACCTCGTTCCGGTAGATCGCGGCGGTGTCGATCGAGCGGTAGCCGGCCTCCAGGGCGGTGGCGACGGCCGTCGCCGCTTCGTCGTCCGGCACCTGCCAGACGCCGAAGCCGAGCTGCGGCATCCGGACGCCGTTGTTGAGGGTGATCGAGGGAACGTTGCTGTCCGTGCTCACGTCGGATGGATCCTTACGTCGTCGTCACTGGCTGTACGGAGGTACTCCCAGCGTCAACGATCACGGACCGGTCCGCATTCCAGCCGCCGGGTCAGCCGTACAGCGCCTGGACCTCCGCCGCGTAGGCCCGCTCGATCGCCTTCCGCTTCAGCTTCAGCGACGGGGTGAGCAGGCCGTGTTCCTCGCTGAAGGGATGGGCCAGGATCCGGAAGGTGCGGATCGACTCGGCCTGCGAGACCAGCGTGTTCGCCGCCACCACACCCCGCCGGATCTCCGTCTCCAGGGCCGGATCGCGCACCAGCTCGGCCGGCGAGAGCGGCGCCCGCCCCTGCATCGCGAGCCAGTGCTCGACCGCCTCCTGGTCGACGGTGACCAGGGCGGCGACGTACGGGCGGTCGTTGCCGACGACGATGCACTGGGCGATCAGCGGATGCGACCGCACCCGCTCCTCGAGACCGGCGGGCGCGACGCTCTTGCCGCCCGACGTCACCAGGATCTCCTTCTTCCGCCCGGTGATCGTCAGATAGCCGTCGTCGTCGAGGGAGCCGAGGTCCCCGGTGGCCAGCCAGCCGTCGTTGAGGACGGCGGCGGTCGCCTCCGGGTCGTTGAGGTAGCCCGAGAAGACCTGACGGCCGTGCAGCCACACCTCGCCGTCCTCCGCGATGTGCACCGTCGTGCCCGGGATCGGCTGCCCGACCGTGCCGTACCTGGTCCGCTCGGGCGGATTCGCGGTGGCGGCCGCCGACGACTCGGTCAGCCCGTACCCCTCGAAGACCGTGATTCCCGCGCCCGCGAAGAACAGGCCCTGCCGGCGGTCCATCGCCGAACCGCCCGACATCGCGTACCGGATCCGCCCGCCCAGCGCGGCGCGGACCTTGCCGTACACCGTCTTCTCGAAGAACTGGTGCTGCACCCGCAGCGCCGCGGACGGCCCGGGACCGGTCCCGAACGCCTTCTGCTCCAGCGCCTCCGCGTATCCGACCGCGACCTCCACGGCCTTGTCGAACGGGCCGGCCTTTCCCTCGCTCTCCGCCTTGCGCCGGGCCGCGTCGAAGACCTTCTCGAAGACGTACGGGACGGCCAGCACGAAGCTCGGCCGGAACGCCGCCAGGTCCGGCAGCAGTTCCGCGGCCGCCATCACCGGCTGGTGCCCCAGCTTCACCCCGCCCCGGACCGCCGCGACCTCCACCATCCGCCCGAAGACGTGCGCGAGCGGCAGGAACAGCAGCGTCGACGCCTGCTCCCCGGGCCGGGAGCGGAACACCGGCTCCCAGCGGCCCAGCAGCATGTCCGTCTCGAACATCAGGTTGGCGTGGGTGATCACACACCCCTTGGGGCGGCCGGTCGTCCCCGACGTGTAGATGATCGTGGCCACCGTCTCCGGGGTCACCGCCCGCCGGTGCCGGTGCACGACCTCCTCGTCGATGTCCCCGCCCGCCGCCGTCAGCTCCGCCACCGCGCCCGCGTCCAGCTGCCACAGCCGCTGGAGCCGGGGCAGCCGGTCGATCACCGAACCGATCGTCATCGCGTGGTCCTCGTGCTCCACCACGCACGCCGTGACCTCGGAGTCGTACAGCATCCAGAAGACCTGTTCGGCGGAGGAGGTCGGATAGACCGGCACGGGCTGCGCGCCCACCGCCCACAGCGCGAAGTCGAACAGCGTCCACTCATAGCGGGTACGGGCCATGATCGCGACCCGGTCGCCGAAGCGGACCCCCTCCGCGAGCAGCCCCTTCGCAAGGCCGAGGACCTCGTCCCGGAACCGTGCGGCGGTCACGTCCCGCCATTCCCCGTACGGCCCCGCCCTGCGGCCCAGGACGATCCGGTCGGGCTCCGCCACGGCGCGGTCGAACAGGGCGTCCGCCAGACCGCCGACCTGAGGCGCCGCCTCGACGGGCGGCACGGTGAACTCGCGCACTGACCTGCTCCTCGACGGCTCGATGGCTGGAAAGCCCCTGTCGCACTCCGTACGGCGCGGGTGACGGTACCCCACCCACCTGCCCGGTGGGAGGGCCTTCACCAAGCCGGGACATTCCGCGTTCCCACAGGTCAGGGGTGGTGAGATGGTCAAGTCACGGGCACCCCGGGGCGGTTACCGACCGGACGGTACGTCCCGTGGGGCCGAATCTCCACGGAATCTGTACCGACCGCTCACGCCCCGAACCCCCAGGGGTCGCCACGAGGTCTCCCGCGGGTCCCCTCAGCGCGGCCGGTGCAGACGGTCGCCGCCCGCGAGGATCGCCTCCGCCAGCGCGTCGGCCGCCTCCTGTACGGCCCCGCCCCGGCGGCCCGTCCGCAGCACGAAGCCGACCTCGCCGAGCTCGGGGAGCCCGGCGCGGGCCGGTACGGGCACGAGTCCCGGCGGCACCAGGCCCCGCGTGTGGGCCATCACCCCGAGCCCGGCACGGGCCGCCGCGACGTTCGCGCTGAGGCTGGAACTCGTGCACGCGATCCGCCAGGCCCTGCCCTGCGCCTCCAGGGCCTCCAGGGCCCGCGCCCGGGTGATCCCCGGCGGCGGGTAGAGGATGAGCGGCACCGGCCGGTCCGGGTCGAGCCGCAGCCCCGGCGCCCCGATCCAGATCAGCGAGTCCTCCCAGACGAGCCGGCCCCCGCTCTCCGCCCCGCGCCGCTTGGCGAGGATCAGATCGAGCCGGCCGGCCGCCAGCCGGGCCTGGAGCGTCCCCGACAACTCGACCGTCAGCTCCAGGTCGACCTCCGGATGCTCGCGCCGGAACGCCTCCAGGATCTCCGGCAGCCGGGTCGTCACGAAGTCCTCCGACGCGCCGAACCGCAGCCGCCCCCGCAGCCGGGTCCCGCCGAAGAACGCGGCCGCCCGCTCGTGCGCCTGGAGGATCGTGCGCGCGAACCCGAGCATCGCCTCGCCGTCCTCCGTCAGCTCCACCCGGTGCGTGTCCCGGATGAACAGCGGCCGGCCCGTCGCCTCCTCCAGGCGCCGCACGTGCTGGCTGACGGTCGACTGACGCACCCCGAGACGGTCGGCCGCCCGCGTGAAACTCAGCGTCTGGGCCACGGCGAGGAAGGTGCGCAGCTGCGCGGGCTCGTACACGCCACGACGTTATCGCGAACCGCGATGACAGTCAGAGCGCTGTACGGGATACCCGATCACCGGGCCGTGGAGCAGGATGGACCCGCGCGACCCCTCCCCGGCACAGCGCGCCGTACCCCCGGGGCACCCCGCGCGCCCCCCGACCCGGAGCCGTGCAGCCATGACCCGCCCCAGCCCACGCCGTGCCCTTCGCCTGCCGTCCCGGCTCCCGGTCGACGCGTACGTGCCGGCGCTCCTCGGCACGGTCGTCCTCGCCGCGCTGCTGCCCGCCTCGGGGGCGGCCGCGCGCGTCGCCGAAGGCGCCTCGACGGGGGCCGTGGCCCTGCTCTTCTTCCTCTACGGGGCCCGGCTCTCCACCCGCGAGGCACTCGACGGACTCAAGCACTGGCGGCTGCACCTCACCGTGCTCGGCTGCACCTTCCTGCTCTTCCCGCTCCTCGGACTGGCCGCGCGGGGCCTGGTGCCCACCCTTCTCACCCCCCAGCTCTACAGCGGCCTCCTCTTCCTCTGCCTGGTGCCGTCCACCATCCAGTCCTCCATCGCCTTCACCTCGATCGCCCGGGGCAACGTGCCCGCCGCGATCTGCGCCGGTTCCTTCTCCTCGCTCGCCGGCATCGTCCTCACCCCGCTCCTCGCGGCGCTGCTCCTCGGCGACGGCGCGGGCGGCCTCTCCGCCGACGCGCTCCTGAAGATCGTCTTCCAGCTCCTCGTGCCGTTCCTCGCCGGGCAGCTCCTGCGCCGCTGGGTCGGGGGGTTCCTCGTCCGCCGCAGGAAGGTCCTCGGGTACGTGGACCGGGGCTCGATCCTCCTCGTCGTCTACACCGCTTTCAGCCAGGGCGTGGTCGCCGGCGTCTGGCACCTGGTGACCCCGGCCCGGCTCGCCCTGCTGCTCGCCGTCGAAGCCGTCCTGCTCGCGGTGATGCTGACCCTGACCCGGTACGGAGCCGGCCGCCTCGGCTTCGACCGGGCCGACCGGATCGCCATCCAGTTCGCCGGCTCGAAGAAGAGCCTGGCCGCCGGACTGCCGATGGCGAGCGTCCTGTTCGGCCCGCAGGCCTCCCTCGCCGTGCTCCCGCTGATGCTCTTCCACCAGATGCAGCTGATGGTCTGCGCGGTCCTCGCCGAACGTCGCTCACGCGACCCCGAGACCGGCGGTACGGAGTCCTCCGCGGCCCTGCCGGAACCCGCCACGGCTCCCGGGTCGGCCACCAGGGAACCCGAGGTCCCCGCCCCCTGACCCGCGCCCGCCCCAGGGGCGAAGCGACCCCGCGGGCCCCAAAGGCCGCGAGCGGCGGACAATCCCGCGGCCCCCCAGGGCGCGGCCGACAGGTGACCCCGCGCGTTCCAGGACCGGGGCCGGCGAGTGACCCCGCGCGTTCCAGGACCGGGGCCGGCAGGTGACCCCGCGCCCCCTCCGGAGGCCGGATCGCACCCCGGCCGCCCCGGGATGATCATCCGGGCCGCTACGGTGCTCCCATGCCCGCACTCGATCCCGGCCGCACCGCGCTCGTCCTCGTCGACCTGATGGAACGCATCGTCGCGCTGCCCCTCGCTCCCCGCCCCGGCACCGACGTCCTCGCCGCGTCCGCCCGGCTCGCCGACACCTTCCGGGACGCCGGCGCGCCCGTCGTCCACATCCGCGTCGAGCGGCCGAACGTCGACAGCCAGCCGCCCGGCAGCGAACTCGTCGCCGACCTGGTCCGGGAGGGCGAGCCCGTCGTCGTCAAGCGCACGATCGGCGGCTTCCAGGACACCGGACTCCACGAGCTGCTCGCCGGGGCCGGCGCCACCACGCTGGTGTTCGGCGGCATCGCCACGAACCTCGGCGTCGAGTCCACGGCCCGCGCCGCCGCCGACCTGGGCTACGCACTCGTCTTCGCCGAGGACGCCATGTCGGCCCTCACCGCCGACGAGCACCGCGCCTCCGTCGACCTCGACTTCCCCCGCCTCGGCACGGTCGCGCCGGTCGCCGCGATCACCCTGGACGGACCGCGATGACTCCCGTCCCGATACGGTACGGGGCCCGCCCCTGCTCGCTCGTCGTCTGCCGCGGCTGCTGCTGCGGCGACGACCGCAAGAACCCCGGCACCGACCACGCGGGCCAGCTCGCCCGCCTCCGCGAGGCCGCCGCGGCCTCCGGGGGCCGCCTCGCCGTCCGCACCAGCGACTGCCTCGGCCCCTGCGCCCAGGCGAACATCGTCGTCGTCCAGCCCTCCACCGAGGGCCGGCGGCGCGGCGGACGGGCCGCCTGGGTGGGCTTCACCCTGGACGAGGACTGCCTCGACGACATCCTCGCGTGGACGGCGGCCGGCGGCCCCGGCATCGCCCCGCCCCCGGCCACCCTGGCCCTCCAGCTGATCGACCCGCCGAAGAACTGACCCCGTCCGCAAGCCCCGGCCCGTCCGGGGCCCGGTTCAGACGGTGATCCGGTGCTCGCCCGCGTACACGTTCATGTCCGGCCCGCGCAGGAAGCCGACCAGGGTCAGGCCCGTCTCGGCGGCCAGGTCCACGGCGAGCGAGGACGGGGCGGACACGGCGGCGAGCACCGGGATGCCGGCCATCACGGCCTTCTGCGCCAACTCGAACGAGGCCCGCCCCGACACGAGGAGCACCGCCCGCTCCAGCGGCAGCAGCCCCTCCCGCAGCGCCCGGCCGACGAGCTTGTCGACGGCGTTGTGCCGGCCCACGTCCTCCCGTACGTCGAGCAGGTCGCCGTCCTCCGTGAAGAGGGCCGCCGCGTGCAGGCCGCCGGTCGTGTCGAAGACCCGCTGCGCCGCCCGCAGCCGGCCGGGCAGTTCGGACAGGAGCGCGGGCGTGAGCCGTACCGGGGGAGTGTCGGCGATCGGGAAGCGCGCCGTGGTGCGGACGGCGTCCAGGCTGGCCTTGCCGCACAGGCCGCACGACGAGGTGGTGTAGACGTTCCGCTCCAGACTGATGTCCGGGACCGCCACCCCGGGCGCCAGCTGGACGTCGACGACGTTGTACGTGTTGCGCCCGTCGTCCGTGGCCCCCGCGCAGTACACGATGTTCCGCACGTCCGAGGCGGCCGCGAGGACCCCCTCGCTGACCAGGAACCCGGCCGCGAGCGCGAAGTCGTCACCCGGGGTGCGCATGGTGATCGCGATCGGGCGTCCGTTCAGCCGGATCTCCAGCGGCTCCTCGGCCACCAGGGTGTCGGGCCGTGCGTTGACCGCACCGCCACGGATCCGCAGCACACGCCGTCGCTCGGTGACCCGACCCATCGTGACCGTTCTCGATTCTCTCCGCAGTGAGGCCGGGAGGGCCCCGACCGGGCCATTGTCCTCCACCCGCACCGGCGTCACACGCGGCCGGCGGTGGCCGGGGACCCCGCCCCCACCAGGGACGTTGTCACGGTCGACCAAGCGGTACGGGTGAATCTTGGTGGTTTACGTCACCGGTTACCCATCAGTCGCTGGCAAGACTGGGGGATCCTGCCGACGAACGAACCACCTAGGGGGTCCCGGGTATGACGGGCACTCGCATCGCCGCGCTCGGGCACTACCAGCCCGCAAAGGTGCTGACCAACCACGATCTCGCCGAGCTCGTCGACACCGACGACGCGTGGATCACCAGCCGGGTCGGCATCCGCACCCGGCACGTCGCCGGACCCGACGAGCCGGTCGACGAGCTCGCCGCCCACGCGGCCGGCAAGGCCCTCGCCGCGGCCGGCCTCACCCCCGGCGACATCGACCTCGTCCTGGTCGCCACCTCCACCGCGATCGACCGCTCCCCGAACACGGCCGCCCGCGTCGCCGCCCGCCTCGGCATGGCGTCGCCCGCCACCATGGACCTCAACGTGGTGTGCGCCGGCTTCACGCACGCCCTCGCCACCGCCGACCACGCCGTGCGGGCCGGCGGCGCCCGCCGGGTCCTGGTGATCGGCGCCGACAAGATGACCGCCGTGACGGACTGGACGGACCGCACCACCTGCGTCCTCACCGGCGACGGCGCGGGAGCCGCGATCGTCGAGGCCGTCGAGGACGCGGACGCCGGCGACGAGCCCGGCATCGGACCGGTCCTGTGGGGCTCGGTCCCGGAGATGGGCCACGCCGTCCGGATCGAGGGCACCCCGCCCGTCTTCGCCCAGGAGGGGCAGGCCGTGTACCGCTGGGCCACCCAGCAGCTCCCCGCGCTCGCCCGCAAGGCGTGCGAACGCTCCGGCATCGCGCCCGAGGACCTGGCGGGCGTGGTCCTGCACCAGGCCAACCTGCGGATCATCGAACCGCTCGCCGCGAAGATCGGCGCCGTCAACGCGGTCGTCGCCCGTGACGTCGTCGACTCCGGCAACACCTCGGCCGCCTCCATCCCGCTGGCCCTGGCCAAGCTGGTCGAGCGCGGCGAGCTGCCCTCCGGCGCCCCCGTCCTGCTCTTCGGCTTCGGCGGCAACCTGTCCTACGCGGGCCAGGTCGTCCGGGTCCCGTAACGCGGCGACACCCCAGGCGCGCCACGCCCGGCGTGCCCCGTTCGGCGGAGACCGGTGGCGGCGCGCCGGGGGCGGACCTAGCTTCGATCGTGGTGAGGGTCGTTTCGCAGCGGCCACGGAATCGCTCCGTGTCCGACCTCTCCCGTGAACCGGAGGGCCGTCCATGCGCGCGATACGTGCCGCTTCCGCCGTCCTGCTCGGCGCCGTCGCCACGGTGACGTCCGCCCCGGGCGCGGCGGCGGACGAGGTCGACCGGAACATCACGTCGTTCGGCTTCTCCGTCACCCCGGCGACGGTCGTCCCCGGCGGTACCGTCACCCTCGCCTCCGACGGCTGCGACGTGCCGTCCGTGACCGTCACCTCCGGCGTGTTCGACACCGTGACCCTCACCGAGGGCCGCTCGGGCAGCGCGACCGTGGACGTCGAGGCCAAGGCCGGCACCGAGTACGAGATCACCTTCGACTGCAAGGGCGAGCGCGGCACCACCACCCTGACCATCGCCCAGGGCGACCCGAGCCCCACTCCGGACGGCCAGGACCAGGTCCTGCCTCCCGGAGCGCACAAGGGCGTGAAGGCCGGCTTCGGCACGGCCGCGGCCTCCGGCGCCGACGGCGGCCTCGTCACCACCGAAGTGGTCACGGGCGGCCTGCTCATCGTCGGCGCGCTCGGCGCCGCCGTCGTGCTGGCCCGGCGCCGCGGCACCGGCGGCCGCGCCTGACGGCCGGGACCAGGGGGGCCTGAGAACGGCCCCTCCGCCCCGGTGTGACGAGGTCCGGGACGGAGGGGCGCCAACGGTGGGACGCTGCCGAGGAGGGCGGACGTGGGGTGGTCGGGCGGTACGGGAGGGCCGGACGGCGCCGTGCCGCCGCCGGCCACGGGACGTGCGGCGGCGACACGGCCGGCCGACAGAGGACGGGCGGACGGTCACGCGTCCGCTCGGACGGCCGACATGGCGCGGGCGGACGGTCATGTGCTCGCCCGGGCGGCCGACGCGGCGCGGGCGGACGGTCACGCGCGGCGCGGCGCCTGGGGTGTCGTCGCCGTCGTCCTCCTCGTCGGGGTGCACCTCGTGCGCGGCGGCACGGGCGCACTCGACGCCGACGGCCCGCCGCAGCCCCTCGCCGTGACCGCCCCCGGCGGGACCCGCGCCGACGCCGCCGCGCTCGGCCCCGTCTCCGTACCCGATCCGCTGCCGCCCTCGGCCCCCGTCCGGGTCCGCGTCCCCGCCGTCCGCGTCGACGCGCCCGTCACGGGCGTCGGGCTCGACGCCGACGGCTGGATCGAGGCCCCGCCGCCCGAGGACGACCGGCTCGCGGGCTGGTTCACCGGCGCGGTCACCCCCGGCGAGCGGGGCACCGCCGTCGTCGTCGGCCACGTCGACACCCCGAACGGCCGCGCCGTCTTCTACGACCTCGGCGCCCTCGCCAAGGGGCACCGCGTCGAGATCACCCGCCGCGACGGCCGGACCGCCGTCTTCGCCGTCTACGGCGTCGAGGTCGTCCCCAAGGACGCCTTCCCCGCCGAACGCGTCTACGGCGACTCCGGACGCCCGGAGCTGCGCCTGATCACCTGCGGCGGCGCGTTCACCGAGGAGAACGGCTACACCGGCAACGTGGTCGTCTCGGCCCGCCTCGTCGGGGTCCGCTGATTCCGGGGTTCCGGGGACCTGACGGACTCCCTCCGCACCATTGGCCCGGACCGCGCCGCGGTCGCCACTGTGGCCCCCACGGGAGCCGGCGTCGGGGGGCGCCGGGCTCCCCGCCCGCCCTTTCTCCGCCTCCTGAGCCCATGATCGCCGGTCGAACTCATGCGTAAGCGGACAATGCCGGGCGAAATCCGGGTCGTGGCGCCCCCGCACCCCACTGACCACGGAAAACGCTGGTGAAAGGCACCTCGAACCCCTGGTAGAGTTACATCTGTCGCCGCGAGGGAAACCACGAAGCGACAGACACCTGGTCCGGGTGGCGGAATGGCAGACGCGCTAGCTTGAGGTGCTAGTGCCCTTTATCGGGCGTGGGGGTTCAAGTCCCCCCTCGGACACCACACGAAAAGTGCCGGTCGATCTCGAATCGACCGGCACTTTCCGTATGCCCGGAATCGGCGGCCGGCCCGCGGGCCGACGGGTCGGGCCGGGGTCACGCGGCGGGCTTGCGGGCCACCACCAGTCTGCAGACCGGGCTGCCGTCCTCCCGGCGGCCGAGGGACTCGACCGGGGTGAGGGAGGCGTCGAAGCCGGCGTCCCGCAGCCTGGTGAGGACGTCGGTGAGACGGAAGGTCCGGTAGTACATGACGAACGGGGGACGCCAGAGGGCGTTCCTGACCCGCATGGCCGCGTCGAACCCCCACAGGACCCAGTAGAGGCGTGAGCCGACGGGGGGCGGGGCCGCGACGGGGAAGGCGAAGGTGCCGCCGGGGCGGAGGGAGGCGTGGACCTGGGAGAAGAGGGTGCGCTGGTCGGCCGGGAGGAAGTGCCCGAAGGCGCCGAAGCTGACGGCCAGGTCGAAGGCCGGGGCGAAGGGCAGGGCCAGCGCGTCGGCGCGGACGAGGTCGGCGGCCGGGTGGGCGGCCCGGGCCTGGGCCAGCATGCCCGTACTGAAGTCGACGCCCGTGACGCGGCCCGCGCAGACGGCGCGCAGCACGTCGAGTCCGGCGCCGGTGCCGCAGCAGACGTCGAGTCCCGAGTCGAAGGGGCCGAGGGTCTCCAGGGTGCGGGTCACCGCGGCGAGGAGCCGGTCGGAGGTGCGGAACGGGGTCGCGTCGAACTTGCCGGCGAGCAGGTCGTAGCCGTGCTCGACGGAGGAGAGGGCCTGGACGGTCAGCTCGCGGATGCCGGGGCCCTGCGGGGAGAACATGCCCCCGACCCTATGCCGGGACGGCCTCGGAAAGCGCCCGATCCGGCCTGGTCGCGAGACCCGCTCCGGCGCGTCAGAGCGCGCTGCCCACCGGGGGCGCCGGCCACGCGGGGGCGGTGCCCGTGAGCTGGCAGGCCAGCAGGTAGAGGGGGATCGGCGGCGTGTAGGGGGAGGTGCCGTCGGGGTGGTGGATGAGGCGCGGCCCGCGGTCCGGGATCTCGGCGCCGGGGGCGTAACAGGTCGGCAGCGGCCAGACGAGGTCGAGGTCCGAGCGGGCGGGGACCAGCCACCACCACCAGTCGGAGTCGGCGTAGACGCAGCCCTTGCCGGGGAGCCGGGAGAGGATCTTGAAGCCGAAGCGGGCGGGGACGCCGACGGCGTCGCAGCCGAGGCCCGTATGGAGGCCGACGGGGACGGCGAGACGGGTGGAGCCGAGTTCGGCGGAGTCGAGCGTCGCCGAGCCGGGGGACGTCGAGCCGATCCTCCTGGGCTGCGGTCCGCGGGGCTCGAAGGTGCCGCGCTGGCGCGGGACGGCGGAGCTCTCCGGGGGCTTGCGGGCCGACCGGGGGGTCAGCAGGGTGGCCATCGACCTCAGCATGGTTCCCCCATGCCGTGGGCGAGCTCCGCCCAGACGATCTGTGCCGTGCCGTGGCCGGTGCGGTCGGCGCCCCAGGCGGTGCAGAGGGCGTCGACGATGAGGAGTCCGCGGCCGCGTTCCTCCTCGCCGCAGTCGCGTATCCGCGGTCCCGCCGGGCCGCCCTCGTCGCGTACGGCTATGCGGAGGGTGTCCTCGCCCTCGCGGATCTCGCAGATCACCCGGTCGCTGGCGGTGTGCACGACGGCGTTGGTGACGAGTTCGGAGACCACGAGGGCGACCGTGTCGCGTATGTCGGGGCCGCAGCCCCAGAGGATGAGCCGCTCCTCGGCGAGCCGACGGGCCCGTGCGACGGATCCGGTGAGGGCCGGGAGCTCGAAGGCGAAGCGGCGGACGGGATCGGTGTGCTGCTGTGGGCGCTGGGCCATGACCCGATGGGCTCGCGGGCTCATGAGACCTGAGGGCTGCGCGTTACCAGAAGCCACGACCGGTTCCTCACAACAGTGGGCAGGACTGCCGTACGGCGCTGTCGCCGTGGCCTGACGGCGCACGGCGGCAGCGTGTACTGGTTCACCGGAACACTGTCCTCCTGAGTCGGACACTTGGCAAGTGGCACTCTGAAAATTGCAGAGTGCCTTGTTCTCACTGGCCCGGCTTCGTGGCACACTCATCGAAACAGTGCGTCGGGGAGGTCTGAGAGTGAGCGAGCCGCGGTCCGCCCCCACGGTGGGACAGGTCGTTCTCGGCAGGCGTCTGCAGGATCTGCGGGAGCGGGCCGGCCTGAAGCGGGAGGAGGCCGCGAAGATCCTCCGGGTGGCCCCGGCCACCGTCCGGCGGATGGAGACCGCCGAGGTCGCGCTGAAGATCCCTTACGTACAGCTCCTGTTGAAGGAGTACGGGATCTCGGACTCCGAGGCCGAGGGCTTCATCGCCCTCGCGGAGGAGGCCAACCTCCCCGGCTGGTGGCAGCGGTTCCACGACGTGCTGCCCGGCTGGTTCTCCATGTACGTGAGCCTGGAGGGGGCCGCGAGCCTCATCCGGGCCTACGAACCCCAGTTCATCCCCGGTCTCCTGCAGACCGAGGCGTACGCCCGTGCCATTCTGCGCAGCGGGGCGGTCGGTGGCGGCAGCGATGCCGGCAAGGACGAGGACGCCGAGCGCCATGTAGCCCTACGGATGGAGCGCCAGTCCCTGCTGACCAGGGAGGACGCCCCGAAGTTCTGGGTGATCATGGACGAGACGGTGTTCCGCCGACCGGTCGGCAACGGGCCCGAGGTGATGCGCGACCAGCTCGACCGGCTGCTCGAAGCGTCCGAGTCGCCGAACGTCACCCTGCAGATCGCGGAGTTCGGGTCCGGCCACCACCCCGGCACCTACGGACCGTTCGTCCTCTTCCGCTTCGCCATGCCCGAACTGCCGGACATGGTCTACAGCGAGTACCTGACCGGCGCCGTCTACCTCGACGCGCGCCCCGAGGTGGCATCCCACCTGGAGGTCATGGACCGCATGGCGGCGCAGGCCGCGACTGCACAACGCACGAAGGAGATTCTCCGGAATCTCCGCAAGGAGCTGTGAATGGATCGCATATACAACGGCATGCCCGCCGCGGAGCTCGGTGCCGAGGGCTGGCACAAGCCGTGGAGCGGCGGGAACGGGGGCAACTGCGTGGAGGCCATGAAGCTGGCCGACGGCAGGGTCGCCGTGCGACAGTCCGCAGACCCTGAAGGACCAGCGCTCATCTACACCCACGGGGAGATCGCCGCTTTCATCCAGGGCGCCAAATCCGGTCAGGCTGACTTCCTGCTCACCTGACCCTTCCGTCCCGCCGCTACCATCGCGTAACTCTTGCTGTAGTGCCAGCCGTTCGTCCCGACCAGGAGAGCCGATGACCCAGGACCCCGCATCGCCGCGGAGTGAGATACGCATCGACACCAGCAAGCCTCATCCCGCGCGGATGTACGACTGGTTCCTGGGCGGCAAGGACAACTACCCGGTCGACGAGGCGATGGCACGCCAGCTGCTCACCGTCGACGCCCGGGGCCGCGACATGGCCCGCGTCAACCGGGCCTTCATGCACCGCGCCATCCGCTGGCTCAGCGCCCACGGCGTCCGGCAGTACCTGGACGTCGGCACGGGCATCCCGACCGAGCCCAACCTGCACCAGATCGCGCAGGAGGCCGCGCCGGAGTCCCGCATCGTCTACTGCGACAACGACCCGATCGTGCTCGCCCACGCGGCCGCCCTGCTGCGCTCGACCCCGGAGGGGGCCACCGAGTACATCCAGGCGGACGCCCGCGAGCCCGAGGTCATCCTCGAAAGGGCCGGAAAGGTCCTTGATTTCGACCAGCCCATCGCGCTGTCGATGCTCGCCCTGTTGCACTTCGTCGGGGACGAGGACGGCGCGTACGAACTGGTCTCCAAGATCGTCGAGAAGCTCGCGCCGGGCAGCTACCTCGTCCTCTCGCACGTCACCGGGGACTTCGACCCCGAGGGCGCGGCGAAGGCGAGCGCCATGTACAAGGCGCGCGGGCTGACCCTGCGGCCCCGCTCGCGCGACGAGCTGGCCGCCTTCTTCGAGGGCCTGGAGTTCGTCGAGCCCGGTGTCTCGCTCACCGCCGAGTGGCACCCGGAGCTGGGCGAGCCCATCCCGGTCCAGGGCGACGACCCCATCCCGGGGTGGGCCGCCGTGGCCCGCAAGCCCTGACCCGAGACGTACGGAGCGAGGAGAGGGCCCGTGGACCGGCATCCGGTCCACGGGCCCTCTCCGTCCGCCGCGTCCTACGGCTTCCTCACCAGCGTCACCAGGAAGCTCCGCGCCCGGCTCACGTTGCCGGCCGCGTCGACCGTGCGGTACTCGATCGTGTGCGTGCCGTAGTCCGGGGTGGCGTCGTCCCACGGCACGGCGCGGCTGCGGCCGAGCTTCCCGTACACCAGGTCGTCGATGACGGTGCCGCCCGGCGTGAACCGGAACGGGGCGGCCGCGTCCGTCGGCCAGCCGTAGTACGTGTACCAGCCGTCTCCGTCCACCCGGAACTGGCTGACGACGGCGCCCTCCTGGTCGTCCCGCGCGCTCAGCCGCATCGTGAACGGGCCGTCGTAGACGTACTCGACGGGCCGGTCCGGGCGCCGCACCGTGCGCAGCGGCGCGGACAGTTCGTACGAGGCCGTCCCCGGGCGGGCGTCCACCGTCCAGGCCAGCTCCTCGGACGTGCCGGGGATGCGCGCGGTCAGCGTGTGCGTGCCGGGGGCGAGGCGGAGCGAACCCAGGTCCAGGTCACGGTCGTTGCGGCCCGCCGGGCGGACGGGGCGGCCGTCGAGGCGCCAGTGCACGGCAGGGGTGCGGTCCGCCGGGTGGGTGGTGTCCGCGTGGACGACCGACCCGGAGCCCACCGGAGCGCCGAGGGGCGTGTGCCCGGTGAACGCGGGCCTCACCGGCTCCTCCCGCGTGGTGAGCGCGGTGTCCACCGTCCACGCGACGGTACGGGTGAGCGCGGCCGACGCGCGGACCTCCGGATCGCGGACGAAGGGCGTCGGATCGGTGACCGTCGCCGTCAGGGCGTGCGCGCCGGGGGAGAGGCCGAGCCGTCGCAGGTCGACCGTCCGCGCGCCACGCGTGGACAGCGTCCGGCCGTCCAGCCGCCAGGTGACGGCGAGTTCGCCGCCTGTCGGGTGCAGGGTGTCCACCCACACCGTCCTGTCCGCGCCGACCGGCGCGGTGTTCGGCGTGTGGTCCTGGACCAGGTTCACCTTCGCGGAGATCGCCTGGACCATCACCTCGCGCTCCACCTGGTCGAAGGCGTAGCCGAGGGTCTTCATGAGGGAGTGACGGCTCGGCCGCCAGACCCCCGCCGTGCTGTACAGACCGCCCTCGAAGCGTCCGATGGTGCCGCCCGCCTCGCTCTCCTCGCCGAGCCAGCGCCACCACTTCGCCCGCCGCTCCCGCAACTGCTCCTCCGTCAGGAGGGTGTGGTGGACGGAGCTCGGCTCGGGCCCCGAGTAGGCCTCACCGGGGACCCCGCGGGCGTAGTAGTCGTACTCGTCCTGGAGGCCGCCGAGCGAATGGCCTATCTCGTGCGGGGTGATGAGGGAGGAGAGCGCGTTGCCGCCGGACGCGGTGGCGTAACCGCCGCCCGCGCCGCCGTAGGTGGAGCTGTGGGCGAGGGCGACGATCTGCCGGTTGGCGCGGCTCGTGCCGGGGACGAGGTCGGCGAGCGCGGCGGCCTTGCGGCTGTCGACGGTGAGCAGCCGCTGCACGCTGTCCGGGTTGCAGCCGCCCCAGAAGCCCATGTCGAGTGCGGTGTCACGGGCCGGGGCCGTCAGCGACGGGTCGCAGTCGACGCCGGATTCCGCCGAAGGCGCCTCCACCGCCCACACGTTGACGTACGAACGGTACGAGGCGAAGGGCTCGATGCTCCACAGGGTGTTCAGGTGCCGTTCCAGGTCCGCCCGGAAGGCGGGCATCTCCCCGGCGGTGTAACCGTCGCCCATGAAGACCAG
This sequence comes from Streptomyces sp. NPDC043176, assembly GCF_056436715.1. NCBI lineage: Bacteria > Bacillati > Actinomycetota > Actinomycetes > Kitasatosporales > Streptomycetaceae > Streptomyces > Streptomyces sp. NPDC043176. Next base: position 40,021 of record NZ_JBWKCA010000017.1, on the reverse strand, counting down.
GTTGAACCGCCGGTCGGCGGGCCCGGTCGTCTGGACGGGGACGACGACGGGACCGTCACCGGTCGTCGGGGTCTCCGCGGCCGCCGGTCCCGCTCCCACGAGTCCGGCGGCCAGCAGACACACTGCGACGAGTCGGGCCAGGCCTCTGCGTGCTCCGTTGCGCTCTGAGGTCATGGGGCGCGAGCCTAGGCCGCGCCCCTCGCCCCGTAAAGATGTTCGCCGGCCGTACGGTTCCGCGACGGTTCAGTGCCGCAGGTACGCCAGGCCGGGGTGCTCCGACCGGTAGCCCTCCACCAGCCGGCGGGCCACCGCCACCGAGTCGACCAGCGGATGCAGCGCGAAGGCCTTGACGGCCGTCGCCCGCGAGCCGCTCTCCGCCGCCGCGAGGACCTCGCGCTCGACCCCCTTCACCGCCGTCACCAGACCCACGGCGTGGTACGGCAGCGGGGCCACCGACACCGGATGGGCGCCGTTCGCGTCGACGGAGCAGGGCACCTCGATCACCGCGTCCGCGTCGAGCGCCGCCAGCGTCGACCCGTTGCGCACGTTGAGGATCAGGGTGGCCCGCTCGTCCCGCGCGATCGCCCGCATGAGCCCGAGCGCCACCTTCTCGTAGCCGCCCGACTCCAGGTCCTCCTCGGCACGGTCCCCAGTCCCGGCGGCCTCCCGGTTGGCGGCCATGTAGGTCGCCTCGCGGTCGGCGAGAGTGCGGTGCCAGGCGGCGAGCGCCGACGTGTCGGACGTGGCCGCCTCGTCGTAGAAACCGGCCTGCTGGTCGCGGAGGTAGGCGCCGCGGGTCCGCTCGGCGTTCCGGTAGGCGTGCACCGCCTCCCGGTTGTAGTAGTAGTAGTGCAGGTACTCGTTGGGGACGGCGCCGAGCGAGCGCAGCCACTCGGGCCCGAAGAGCCGGCCCTCCTCGAAGGAGCCGAGCGCCGCCTCGTCGGCGAGCAGGCGCGGCAGCTCGTCCCGGCCGCCGACCCGCAGACCGCGCAGCCAGCCCAGGTGGTTGAGGCCCACGTAGTCGATCCAGGCCTCGTCCGGGTTCGCGCCGAGGACGCGCGCGACGCGGCGGCCCAGGCCCACGGGGGAGTCGCAGATGCCGACGACCCGGTCGCCCAGGATCCGGGACATCGCCTCCGTGACCAGGCCCGCCGGGTTGGTGAAGTTGATGACCCAGGCGTCCGGGGCGAGTTCGGCGATCCTGCGCGCCACGCGCACCGCGACGGGCACGGTCCGCAGCCCGTACGCGATGCCTCCCGCACCCACCGTCTCCTGGCCGAGCACTCCCTCGGCCAGCGCGATCCGCTCGTCGGCCGCGCGGCCCTCCAGACCCCCGACCCGGATCGCGGAGAACACGAAGTCCGCCCCGCGCAGCGCCTCGTCCAGATCCGTGGTCGTCGTCACCGCGGGCGCGTCCGGCACCCCCGCCCCCTGCTCCGCCAGGACCCGCGCGATGGCCGACAGCCGGGCGCCGTCCAGGTCGTACAGCGTGACGTGGGTGATCCGCCCCTCGGCGTGGTCGCCGAGCAGGGCGCCGTACACCAGCGGCACCCGGAATCCGCCGCCTCCGAGAATCGTCAGTCTCATGCCCGTACGCTACTCGGGCGGGCCCCCTGAGCAGCGGGATTCCGGGCCGCCGTCCACGCCGGCGTCCACATCCCGGGCGCCGCCGCGACCTCCGGGTGGGGGACAATGACGCCATGTCCCGACGCAAGACCCGCCCCCGCACGCCCTCGGCCGCCGCCGCGCCCGCCGTGACCGCGACCTCGCCCTGCCCCTGCGGTCTCGACGCCGCGTACGGCGCTTGCTGCGGCCGGTTCCACTCGGGAGCCGGCGGCACGGCACCCACCGCCGAGCTCCTCATGCGCTCGCGCTACAGCGCCTTCGTCGTCCGCGACGAGGCCTATCTGCTGCGCACCTGGGCGCCGGAGACCCGTCCGGACGACGTCGACTTCGACCCCGGGACGCGCTGGGCCGGCCTGGAGATCGAGGCCGCCACCGAGGGAACCGCCTTCCACCGGCACGGCACCGTCACGTTCACCGCCCGCTTCGCGCACGGCGGCGAGCCGGGCTCGCTGCACGAGCGGAGCCGTTTCGCCCGCCACGAGGGCGCCTGGGTGTACGTGGACGGCGACTTCCCCGACCAGGCCTGAACGCCGGGGTCAGGACGTCCCCGGCGAGCTCTGAACCCGCGGGCCCGGCTTCCCCCGACCAGGCCTGAACCCCCGGCTCCGGACGTCCCCGGCGAGCTCTGAACCCGCGGGCCCGGCTTCCCCCGACCAGGCCTGAACCCCCGGGTCAGGCCGGGCCCTGTCGCGGGGCCCCGCCGAGCAGCGCCTCCCCGAGCTCGCTGGCCCGGTAGTACACCTCCCGCCGGTACCGGTGCGAGGTCACCAGACCCGCGTCCCGCAGAACCGAGAGGTGCTGCGAGACCGCGCCCGGACTCAGCCCCGTCTGCAGGGCGAGGACCGTGGTGGTCGTCGGGGTGCTCGCGCGCCCCAGGAGCCCCGCCCGACTGCGCCCGAGGAGCCGGGCGAGCCCGTCGCCCGGCTCCGCGCGCCGCTCCCACAAGGTGCCGACGCCCCGCGCGGGGTAGACGAGACACGGCGGCGTGCCGGGGCGCCCCGGTTCGGCGTCCCGTCCCTGAAGCAGCACGCAGCGGGTCGTGAAGGCGCTCGGCGCGAGGGTGATCCCGCCGCCGTCCAGGGCGACGCCCCGGGCCGGGAGGCCGGCCCCGGTGAGCTTGTCCTCCGCCCACCGCAGGCTCGGATGGAGGTGGGCGAAGACCTCCTGGATGCCGTCCTCGGCGAGCTGGCGCGTGCGGTAGGCGAGGTCCGCCTCCAGTACGGCCCTGATCCGGGGCCAGTACGGGCGCACCCCCGCCCGCCACCAGGCGAGCAGGGCCTCCGCGTGTCCCGGCCGGCCCGTGAGCACGGCGAGTTCCTCCTCGATCTCGGCGAGGGGGCAGCGCGGCGGCGGGGCGAGGGCTTCGAGCTCCGGAAGGTGCGGGAGCAGGTCGGTGCGCTCCCGGCCGACGGTCGACGCCGTTTTGATCCAGGGCAGATGGAGGGCGTGGCGCCCCGGGTCGACGGAGGCCCGCAGGGCGGCGACGGACTCCCAGAGGGGCGACACGGCGAACCGGAGCTGCGCCAGGTCGTCCACCCCGAACCGTATCTCTCCCACCGCTGCCCCCGCCCACGAGCTTTTCGCCCAGACTAAAACATTGGTCGGCTCCGGCCGGGGGTGATGGTGTTCGCCGACATGACCACCACCTCCCCCGTCCCTTCTCGCACCCCTCCCCGGCTCCTCCGGATGCCGGACTTCCGCCGGCTGTGGATCGGTGACACCGTGAGCCAGGCCGGCACCGCCGTCACCGTCCTCGCGCTCCCGCTCGTGGCGATCGGCCCGCTCGACGCGTCGCCCTTCGAGGCGGGGCTGCTCGTCGTGTGCGAGTACCTCGGCTTCCTGCTGCTCGGGCTGCCCGCCGGGGCGTGGGTGGACCGGATGCGCCGCCGGCGCGTGATGGTCGCGGGCGATCTCGGCCGGGCCGCCCTCCTCGCCACCCTGCCGCTCGCCGCCTGGCTCGGGGTGCTGACCCTTCCCCAGGTGTACGCGGTGGCCTTCGGACTGTCGGTCTGCACGGTCTTCTTCGACATCGCGTACCAGAGCCATCTGCCCCAACTGGTCGACGAGGACCGTCTGGTGGAGGCCAACGTGGCACTGGAGGCCTCCCGCACGGTCACGGCGGCCGGCGGTCCCGGAGCGGGCGGAGCCCTCGTCGCGGCGGTGACCGCCCCGGTGGCGCTCGCCGTCGACGCCGTCAGCTTCCTCGTCTCCGCGCTCTTTCTCTCCCGGATCCGCCGTCCGGACCCCCGGCCCGTGCGCGCCCCGGGCGTCCGGCTGCGGGACGAGATCGCGGAGGGGCTGCGGTTCGTGTTCCGTGACCGGCTGCTGAGGGCGCTGACGCTCACCGCCGCGATCTCCAACCTGTGCGGCACGCTCGGCACCTCGATGCTCCTCGTGCTGCTCGCGGGGGACCTGGGCATGTCGCCGTTCCTGTGCGGGCTCGTGTTCACGGCCGAGGCGCTCGGCGGCTTCCTCGGCAGCCTCCTCACGACCCGGATCGCGGCCCGCCTCGGCGAGGGGCGCGCGATGTGCGTCTCCGTCCTGGTCAGCGGGGCGCTGTGGCTGCTGGCCCTGCCGTTCTTCCAGGCGGACGGGCGCTACGCGCTGGCGTGCCTGCTCCAGGGTCTCGGATGGACCGCCTTCATGACCTTCAGGATCAGCTCGGTGGCCCTCCGCCAGCGGCTCACCCCCGCCCCGCTCCTCGGCCGCGTGACGGCGACCTTCCGCTTCCTCGCCTGGGGCGCCATGCCCCTCGGCGCCCTGGCCGGCGGCCTCCTCGGCCAGTACGCGGGGGTGCGCACGGCCCTGTGGGCGGGCGCCCTGGGCGAACTGCTCGCGGTGCTACCGCTGCTGCTGGTGGTACGGGGTACCCGGGGCAGGCTCTAGGGGGGTCCTGCCGATCGCCTGATCTGCACGCCCCCCCCGGGGGTGTCGGGCTCCCGGGGGGTCTCAGCGGGAGCCGACGCCCGCCGGTACCTGGCTTCGCGGCATGCCGTGCGCGAGGTCCTCGGCGACGATCTTCTTGGCGATGGCGTCCGTCGCGACGCGCAGCTCGGGCTCGCTGGGGCGGCCGCGTTCCCGCTCGACCTCGTCGGCGAGCCAGTCGCCCCAGGCCTTCGTGATGACGTGGGCCTCGCGCTCGCCCGCCGTGGTGTGGGAGAGCAGGTTGCCGCTCCGTACGAGGAAGCCCTCGTCGACCATCCGGTCGAAGACCGGGAGCAGCACCTCGGGCGGCACCCTCCGGCCGGCCGAGATCAGGCCCAGGCTGGCGTGCCCGACGGTCCGGGTGAAGAGCTCGACCTGCATGACCGCCCAGGCTCCCGCGAAGTCGAGCCGGGTGTCGGACCCGCCGACGATGCGCCGGGCCGTGGACATGTCCTGGCGTCGCAGGATCCGGCCGACGGACAGTTCGAGGAGCTTCTCCGAGTCGCCGGACATGGTGGGGGAGCCGAAGCCCTCGCCCATGTCGGGGGCGGCGGCACGGGCCGAGTCGCGGAGTGCCACCTGCTTGAGGAAGAGGGCCACCACGAAGCCGACGGCGGCGACGGGGACGGTCCACAGGAAGACGGTGTGGAGGGTGTCGGCGTAGGCCTGGACGATGGGCTCCGCGATCCGGTCCGGCAGGGCGTGCACCCCGGCCGGGCTCTGCGCGGCCTGCGCGATGCCGGCCTGTGGGAGGCCCACGCTGCCGGCGACGGCCGTGGCCTCGAGGACGCCCGACGCCAGGTTGGGCTTGAGGGAGTTCACGTAGATCGTGCCGAAGACGGCCGTGCCGAACGAGCTGCCGAGCGTACGGAAGAAGGTGACGCCCGAGGTGGCGGTGCCGAGGTCGGCGTAGTCGACGGTGTTCTGTACGGCGATGGTGAGGACCTGCATGCACAGGCCGATGCCGACGCCGAGGACGAACATGTACAGCGACTCCGGCCAGGTGCCGGTCTCCGGCCCCATGAGGGAGAGCAGGAAGAGTCCCGAGCCCATCACCAGACAGCCGACGATGGGGAAGATCCGGTACCGGCCGGTCTTGCTGACGACGTTGCCGCTGAAGATCGAGGCGATGAGCAGGCCGACGACCATGGGGAGGGTGCGGATGCCGGACATCGTCGCCGACTCCCCGTCGACGTACTGCAGATAGGTCGGCAGGAAGGTCATCGCGCCGAGCATGGCGAAGCCCACGACGAAGCTGAGGACCGAGCAGACGGTGAAGACGGGGTTCCCGAACAGCCGCATGGGCAGCATGGGTTCCGCCGCCCGGGTCTCCACCCAGCAGAAGAGGGCCAGGGCGACCAGGCCGCCGGCGAAGAGCCCGATGATGACGCCGGAGGTCCAGGCGTACTCGTTGCCGCCCCAACTCGTGCCCAGGATCAGGGCGCTGGATCCGGCGGCGACGAGGGCGATGCCCGCGTAGTCGATGACGGGACGGCTCGCGGACCGCACGGAGGGGATCGTGCGGGCGGCGGCGATGACGACGAGGATCGCGATGGGCACGTTGACGTAAAAGGCCCAGCGCCAGGTCAGATGGTCGGTGAAGAGACCGCCGAGCAGCGGGCCGATGACGGTCGAGACCCCGAACACCGCCCCGATCGCGCCCTGGTACTTGCCCCGTTCGCGCAGGGGGATGACGTCGGCGATGAGTGCCATCGAGGTGACCATGAGCCCGCCGGCGCCGATGCCCTGGAGGCCGCGCCAGACGATCAGCAGCGTCATGTTGGTGGCGAGTCCGCAGAGGAACGAGCCCGTGATGAAGACGACCGCGGAGATCTGGAAGATCACCTTGCGTCCGAAGAGGTCGCCGAACTTGCCCACGAGGACGGTCGCGACCGTCTCCGCCAGCAGGTACGCGGTGACCACCCACGACATGTGGGCGGCGCCGCCCAGGTCCGCGACGATGGTGGGCAGGGCGGTGCCGACGATCGTCTGGTCGAGGGCGGCCAGGAGGACGCCCAGCATGATCGTGCCGAAGACGATGTTGCGGCGGCGGCTGTCGAGCACGGGTGGCCCGGTGGCGGCCGGAGGCGCGGGCGCTGCGTCACTGGTCGTGGTCACTCTCGCAGCGTCACACCGGCACCGGTCGCCTGCATGCGGGGGACGCCCGAACAGGTGGACCCCGACGGTGGTCCGTCAGGGCGTGACCGTGGGCCCTGACGGTGGTTCCGTCAGGAGGGGGCGACGGCCCACGCCGGTGGTCCGTCAGGGCGCGACGACGGTCCCCGCCGGTGCTCCGTCAGGGCGTGACGGGCAGCTGGGGATGGTGCTTCGCCAGGATCTTGTTGGCCCGCGCCAGCGCGGCGAGCGCGTGCTCGCGGTCCGCCCGGTCCTCCGCGCACAGCGGTCCACGGAACCGGTACACCTCGCGCGCCGCGCAGTCCGCGTCGACCTCGGCCTGGAGGACGTGCAGCGGGAGGCAGGAGCCGATCATGGCGGCCACGCGATCGGGGATCGGTACGGGGACGAGGGGCGAGGGCGAGATGATCACGGGTCAGTCCTAGTCGGTCCGGGAAGGGTGCGGAAGGTTCTCTTCTCCATACGTACCGGATCGCGGTACAGGTTCCGGCACGGGCCGGTCGCGGGGGAACGGCGGCGCGCCGGACCCCCGGTCGAACACGGCGGCGCCGGGGGAGCCGACCGCGTGCCGTCCCCGGCCGGCGCCGGCGACGTTCCCGCAGGTGCGGGGGTGCGCGGGAGGCCCGGGCCTTGTGCACCCTCCCTGCGTATCGTCCGGAATCCCGTCGAACGGGATCTCGATATGGGGGTTTTGGAACCCATTGATCATCGAGGGAATGTGAAGGATCTCACTCCCCGGTCCAGGGGCTTCCGGCCGGACCGGACCTGTGCCTGCGGTGGCCCTGAGGCCCATGGGCCCCATGGGGCCTGTGGGGCCTGTGGGGCCTGTGGGGTACGAGGGGCCGGGCGCGGTGTCACGTGAGGATCGCGGACAGGTCGTACGAGACCGGCTCCTCCAGCTGTCCGTAGCCGCAGGACCCGGGCAGCCGGTCCGGGCGCCACCGCTTGAACTGGGCCGTGTGGCGGAAGCGGTCCCCCTCCATGTGGTCGTAACCGACCTCGCAGACCCGCTCCGGACGCAGTGCCACCCAGGACAGGTCCTTCTTGCCCGACCAGCGGCTCGGCGCGCCCGGCAGGCGCGCTGCCTCGTGCGCGGCCTCCTCGGTCCACGCCGCCCACGGGTGTCCGTCCGGCGGGTCCATCCGGAGCTGCTCCAGCTCCTCGACCAGCTCGGCCCGCCGCGGCGCCGTGAACGCCGCGCACACGCCGACGTGCTGGAGGACGCCCCCGTCGTCGTACAGGCCGAGCAGCAGCGAGCCGACCACCGGCCCGCTCTTGTGGAAGCGGTAGCCCGCCACCACCACGTCGGCCGTCCGCTCGTGCTTGATCTTGTACATGAGGCGGGCGTCCGGCCGGTACGGCAGGTCCAGCGGTTTGGCGACGACGCCGTCCAGCCCCGCGCCCTCGTACTGCTCGAACCAGCGGGCGGCGAGTTCGGCGTCCCGGGTCGCCGGGGTGAGGTGGACGGGGGCGTCGACCCCGCCGAGGATCCGCTCCAGCGTCGTGCGCCGCTCGCTCAGCGGGACGTCGAGCAGGGAGGCGTCCCCGAGGGCGAGCAGGTCGAAGGCGACGAACCGGGCCGGGGTGGTCTCGGCCAGCATCCGCACCCGGGACGCGGCCGGGTGGATCCGTTCGGCCAGCCGGTCGAAGTCGAGGTGCCCCTCGTGCTCGATCACGATCTCGCCGTCGACCACGCACCGCGGAGGCAGCCGGTCCGCGAGCGCCTCGACCAGTTCGGGGAAGTACCGGGTGAGGGGCTTGCCGGTGCGGCTGCCGATGACGAGCTCCGGCCCGTCCCGGTGCACGATCGAGCGGAAGCCGTCCCACTTCGCCTCGTACTGCATCCCGGGCGGGATCCGCTTCACGGGCTTGGCGAGCATCGGCTTCACGGGCGGCATCACCGGAAGATCCATGGGGCGATTGTCCGGTATGCGCGTGTCGGCGGCGAACTCTAGGCTGGCCCGCATGGCAGGCGAGACGGCAGCGCTGGAACTGGAAGTCGGCGACCGGACCGTACGGGTCTCCAGCCCCGACAAGGTCTACTTCCCCGAGCCCGGCTACACCAAGCTCGACGTGGTCCACTACTACCTGGCCGTCGGCGACGGCATCACCCGTGCCCTGCGGGACCGCCCCACCACCCTGGAGCGCTACCCCGACGGAGTGACCGGGGAGTCCTTCTTCCAGAAGCACGCGCCGAAGCACCTGCCCGACTGGATCCCGACGGCGCACGTCACCTTCCCCAGCGGCAGGTCGGCCGACGAGATGTGCCCCACCGAGCCGGCGGCCGTGCTCTGGGCCGCCAACCTGGGCGCCGTCACCTTCCATCCCTGGCCCGTGCGGCGGGACGACACCGACCACCCCGACGAACTGCGCATCGACCTCGACCCACAGCCCGGCACCGACTACGCAGACGCCGTCCGCGCCGCCCACGAACTCCGTGCCGTCCTCGACGAGCACGGGCTGCGCGGCTGGCCGAAGACCTCGGGCGGCCGCGGCCTGCACGTCTTCGTGCCGATCGTGCCCGAGTGGACCTTCAGCCAGGTCAGGAGGGCGGCCATCGCCTGCGGCCGTGAGCTGGAGCGCCGGATGCCGGACCGGGTCACCACCCGGTGGTGGAAGGAGGAGCGCGGCGAGCGGATCTTCGTCGACTACAACCAGGCCGCGCGCGACCGTACGATCGCCTCCGCCTACTCCGTACGCCCCCGCCCGCACGCCCCCGTCTCGGCGCCGCTGCGCTGGGAGGAGATCGACGACGCCGTGCCGCGGGACTTCGACATCAAGACGATGCCCGTCCGGTACGCCGAGGTCGGCGACGTCCACGCGGACATGGACGAGGAGCGCTTCCGCCTCGACTCCCTGCTCGAACTGGCCCGCCGCGACGAGGCGGAGCGCGGCCTCGGGGACCTGCCCTATCCGCCGGATCACCCGAAGATGCCGGGCGAGCCGAAGCGGGTGCAGCCGAGCCGCGCGAAGGAGGAGCCCACGGGGGGCGGGGCCGAGGGTGCGGGCTGACGGGAGGGCTCCGCGGGCCCGAAGGGGGGCGGTGCCGTCCGGGCGGGCGCCGTACCGCCTCCTCTCACCCCTAAAACAACACGAACGGTCGTGCTAGCATTTTTGTACAGCCAGGACGACCGAGGAGAACCGGCATGTACCCGATGGCTCCGCTCGTACGCACCACCCTGAACGTCGCGGCCCGCGTCGCCCCCGGACCGGCCGGCCGTCTCGCCTTCCACCTCTTCGTACGCCCGCTCGGCCGGGCCCGGCTCAAGCCCGAGGAGCGGGAGCTGTTCGCCGCCGCGCGTACCGGACGCCTCCGGATCCGGGGCAAGGAGGTCGTCACCTACGCGTGGGGAGACGGCCGGCGGCCCGTCCTCCTCGTCCACGGCTGGTCCTCGCGCGCCTCGCGCCTCACCGCCTTCGCCGAGGCGCTGCTCGCCCGCGGCTACAGCCCCGTCGCCTTCGACGCCCCCGGCCACGGAGAGGCCTCCGGCCGGGCCAGCAACATCCTCGAATACCGCGAGATCATTCGGGAGTTGCACGCCCGGCACGGCGACTTCGACGCGGTCGTCGCCCACTCCTTCGGCACCCTCGCCTCCCTCTTCGCCCTCCGCGACGGCGTCCGCACGGCCCGCTTCGTGGGCCTCGGCAGCGTCGGCTCCTTCGACATGCTCCTCGCGGGCTTCCGGGCCGGCCTCGGCGTGGACGAGCGGGTGATCCGGTGCATGCGCGACCACGTCGAACGCCGCCTCGCCCCGGACGAACCCGGCGTCTGGGACCGCTTCGGCGCCGACCGGGACCCCGGCGAACTCGCCGCTCCCGTCCTGCTGTTCCACGACGAGACCGACGACATGGTGCCCCTCGCCCAGTCACGGCTGCTCGCCCGGGCCCACGGCGACCGGGCCCGGTTCGTCGTGACCAGGGGCCTCGGTCACCGCCGCATCCTCAGGGACCCCGAAGTGGTCGCCGCGGCCGTGGAGTTCGCGACCGCCGGCCCCGTCGCGGAACCGACGGCCCCGAGGCCCGGGGGCCGCGTCGCGGCCGGCTGAACCGGCGTGCCCGCAGGGAAGGGCCGGGTGCCGGTCGGCCACCGGAGCGGGCGGGCCGACCGGCACCCGGTCGGCCCACCGGCGTCGTGATCGCCGTCGAGTCGTCGACCGGCCGGGGGTCCGGGGGTCCGGGGTGGCGGCGGTCGCGGAGGCCGCGTCGGTGACGGACCCCGCCGAGCGGACCCTCACCGTGACCGTGACGGCGGCGGCACCGCGTGGACCGCCCGGGATGCGTGGGTGGCGGGACGCGTAAGGAAGGAGCTTCGGGGCCGGGCCGGTCAGGCCGTCCCGTCGAGCGCCGCGCGTCCCCGGTCCGTCGCCTCGGCGCGCAGCCTGCCGGTGATGCCCCGCTCGGCCCGGGCGTACGCCGAGGTCTCGCCGTGCAGGACGGACTGCGCGTTCGCGGCCTCCATGAGGGCGATCACCTCGAAGGCCAGCTGCTCGACGTCCAGGTCCCCGGCGAAGTCGCCCGCGGCGCGCGCCTCGGTCAGGGACTGCTCCATGTACGTGCTCCAGTCGAGCCGGGTCCGGGCGACGGCGTCGTGGACCGGCCCGGTGCGGGCGTCGAACTCGGCCGCGACCGCGTAGAAGAAGCAGCCGCCGGCGAAGACCCGGCCCGAGGAGTACGCGAGCCAGTTCCGGCACAGGTCGCGCACCCGCCGGGCGCCCGGCGGCACGTCCTGGAGGGGGGTGACGACCTCGCGGGTGAAGACGGCGACGGCGGCGCGGATCGTGGCGAGCTGGAGCTCCTCCTTGGAGCCGAAGAGGGCGAAGACCCCGCTCTTGCTCAGCTGGAGCTCGGTAGCGAGCCGTCCCAGCGACAGCCCTTCGAGCCCCTCCACGGAGGCGATGTCCATGGTCCGGCCGAGCACCAGGCGCCGGGTCTGGTTCCCGCGCTCGACGCGCCCGTCGGTCTTGGTCCCGGTGTCGCCGCTCATCCTCCCATCGTACTGAACGCACGACCGTGCGGAAATCCGTCCGCCGGCACCGTCCTATCCGGCCCGCTCACCGGGCTGCCGGCGCTCCGCAGGGCTCAGCAGGAGCACTTCGAGGGCCCGCGCGCAGGCCCGGGCCTGCGCCAGGTGCCAGTCGAGCCGCGCGTCGCTGAGCAGTTCGGGGTGCGAGCGCAGGGCGAGCGCGAAACGCGCGTGCCCCGCCCGCTCCAGGACCGGTACGGCCACGGTCCGCACCCCGTGCGCGCGCTCGCCGTCGTCCAGCGCGTACCCGGCCTCCCGTACGCGCGCCGCCTCGGCGTCCCCTTCCCGGGGTTCCGTGGACGCGTGCGGCACCGGGGGCGTCCGCGGCCCGGCACCGTCCGACGGCGGCCAGGCGAGCAGGACCTTCCCGGGTGCCGTCGAGTGCAGGGGCCGCCGCAGCGCCACCTTCGGGGTCACCGGGCCACCCGCCACGACCACCACGTGCGAACCGCTGCGCAGCGCCAGCTCGGCCGTCGCGCCGGTCCGCTCGGCCAGATCGGACAGCTCGGGCGCCGCCAGGTGAAGCCCCCTCTGGTGGTACGAGAGGCGGCCCAGCTCGGTCATCGCGGGGCCCAGCCGGTAGCGGGCGGTCCGGGCGTCCTGGTCCAGGAAGCCCGCGCCGAGCAGGGTCCGGGCCAGCCGGTGCGCGGTCGAGGTGGAGAGTCCGAGCCGGCGCGCGAGGTCGGAGGCGCTCAGGTCGGGTCCGTTGTCGTGGAAACAGTGCAGCACGTCCAGCGCGCGGCGGACCGCCTGGGCGCCCGCCGGGGGTCGGACGATGCCGGCCTCGGTCGTCATTGGGTTCGCTCCCCATGGGTGATCGGGCTCCCACGCTGCCACATGGCGGGAGTCGGCACGGGGCTTCCGCCAGGCCGGAAACACGACGTTCATACGCGGTCCCACACCGTGGCAGCCGCGGGGCGAAGGGGCCGAGGCGGGAGCCGCACCGGGTCGCCGGGACACCGCTCGGGGCGCCGGATATCCGCCATTGATCGAACGTTGATGGCCCGTTTACGGCGTGGCGGCACCGTAGGAGGCATGCAGACGGATACCGACACGCTGACCGCTCCCGACCTCACCTGGCGCGAGAACGCCCTGTGCGCCCAGGCCGGACCCGAGTTCTTCTTCCCGGCCCCCGGCTCGTCGACGCGCGAGGCGAAGCAGCTGTGCGGGGCGTGCGAGGGACGCCAGGCGTGCCTGGACTACGCGCTCCGCCACGACGAGAGGTTCGGGGTCTGGGGCGGGCTCTCGGAGAAGGAGCGCGGGCGGCTCAAGCGGCAGAGCCGCTGAGTCCGCCCGCGCCGGGGGGTTCTCCGGGTGGGGTCAGCCGGCGGCTCGGGCCGCCATGCGGGCCTTGCGGGCCGCGAGCTTCTCGTCGAACTTGCTCGCCTCGCTGTCCAGGCCGTCCATGTAGAGGCCCAGCTCCTCCTGGGCGCGCAGGCCCTCGGGGCCGAGGCCGTCGATCTGGAGCACCTTGAGGAAGCGGAGGACGGGCTGGAGGACGTCGTCGTGGTGGATGCGCATGTTGTAGATCTCGCCGATCGCCATCTGCGCCGCCGCCCGCTCGAAGCCGGGCATGCCGTGTCCGGGCATCCGGAAGTGGACCACGACGTCCCGCACGGCCTGCATGGTCAGGTCCGGGGCGATCTCGAAGGCCGCGCCCAGCAGGTTGCGGTAGAAGACCATGTGCAGGTTCTCGTCGGTGGCGATGCGGGAGAGCATCCGGTCGCAGACCGGGTCGCCGGACTGGTGGCCGGTGTTGCGGTGCGAGATCCGGGTCGCGAGCTCCTGGAAGGCGACGTACGCCACGGAGTGCAGCATCGAGTGCCGGTTGTCGGACTCGAAGCCCTCGCTCATGTGCGCCATCCGGAACTGCTCCAGCTTGTCCGGGTCGACGGCGCGCGAGGCCAGGAGGTAGTCGCGCATCACGATGCCGTGGCGGCCCTCCTCGGCGGTCCAGCGGTGCACCCAGGTGCCCCAGGCGCCGTCGCGGCCGAAGAGGCTGGCGATCTCGTGGTGGTAGCTCGGGAGGTTGTCCTCGGTGAGCAGGTTGACGACGAGGGCGATCTTGCCGATCTCCGTCACCTTGGACTGCGACGGGTCCCAGGCCTCGCCGTCCTCGAAGAGGCCGGGGAAGTTCCGGGCGTCGGACCACGGCACGTACTCGTGCGGCATCCAGTCCTTGGTGACCTTCAGGTGCCGGTTGAGCTCCTTCTCCACGACCTCTTCCAGGGCGTAGAGCAGCCGTGCGTCGGTCCACTCTGCCGAGCTGCCGAGAGAGGGGGAGGTGAGCGTCACGGGGAACTCCTGGGGACGGAGAGAGGGGATACGGGCATACCTACGGATTCGTAGGTTACGAAACCGTAGGTTAAGGCTCCGTAAGGCCTCGGCCAAGCCCGTCCCGGCGATGTCCGGTTACGTTCCGTTATGTGCGCTGCTAGGGCGCGCTCCCGGAGCCGCAGGTCACCTCCCGGGCGGCGTGCTCCGCCCACCCGGCCGACTACGCAGCGCAGGCGTCCGGCGGCTCACAGCAAGTGGTCGGCGGCCCCGGCCTTCACCGCGGAGATCAGCGCCCGCAGCGCCTCCACCGAGTCGCTGACGTACGCGCCGGGGGTGAGCGTCGAGCCGATGTACGCGTGCCCGGAGTCGTCCAGGCCGAAACGGAAGCAGTTCGCCCCCTCGCTGCAGAAAGGGGCGTGCCAGTCGATCTCGACGGCGGGCGCGGGTGCGGGGGTGGCCGGGGCGGTGGCGGCGTCGATGGCGGTGACGGTGACGGTGTTCATGGTGAGGGGTCCTTCACAGATCCAGGGCTATGGCGCGGACGAACGCGCGCGATTCGGTCGCCGAGAGCGCGAGCGCGCGCAGTCGGTCCAGCAGGCCGCGGTACCGGCGCAGTTTCATGTCGGCGTCGAGGAGGAGCGAGCCGTGGGAGGAGTCGAGCTGGACGGTGTCGAGCTGCGGCACGGGCGCGGACACATAGGTGAACGACTGCCCGGCGCCGGGGAAACCACCCGCGGCGAAGGGGATCACGCGGACGGAGACGGTGTCCCGGCCGGAGTGCTCCAGGATGTGCTCCAGCTGGCCCCGTGTGACGGCGGGCCCGCCGAACTGCATGCGCAGCGCCGCCTCGTGGATCACGGCCTCGTAGGGAACGGGCCGGTCGAGGACCTCCTGGCGGCGCAGCCGCAGGGCCAGTCGGGCTTCCAGGTCGGGTTCGGGCAGCGGGGGGACGGCGGTGTCGAAGACGGCCCTCGCGTGCTCCTCGGTCTGCAGGAGTCCCGGGATGTGGGTGGTGACGGCGGTGTGCAACTCCGATGCGTGGTATTCGAGTTCGGCGATGTCGATCAGTGCGGGCGGCAGCAGTCCGCGGTGCCCTTCCCACCAGCCGCGGTCCCGCTCCTGGGCCATCGCCGCGAGCTGGTCGACGAGCGCGGTGTCCGGGCAGCCGTAGTTGAAGGCGAGCGTGCGGACGCGTTCGGCGCTGATCCCGAAGCGGCCGGCCTCGATGTTCGGGATCCGGGTGCGGTCGACGCCCAGGAGGGCGGCGGCCTGCTGGGTCGACATGCCGGACTGTTCGCGCAGTTTGCGCAGTTCGCTCCCCAGCCGCTGCTGTCGCGCGGTGGGGCTGCTCCTGGGTGGCACGCTCCGTCTTCCCTTCGCTCCGTGACCGGGACGGCCCGAAGGGGCGTCGATTTGGCCGAAATGGCATGAGTACCCGCAAGTAGTAGCACCGTGCTCCGCTCGTGCGCTACGGTCGGTAGCGCAAGTCTCACACGGCGCTACCGAGAACCGTGTGCAGGTCCCCCATGCACAGGAAATGTGAGCAACCCGATGAAGGGCGCCCTGCGTTGCCTCCCCTCCGCCGCCGCGGCCGGGCCCGTACCTCCCGCCACGGAGAACCTCAGCTACTCGATGCTCCTCCCCGGAGGTGCCTACTGCGCCGGACTCGCCCGGGAGTCCGTCACCTCGCTCCTGAACCGCCACGGCCTGTCCGAGCTCGGTGAGACCGCCGCTCTCGCCGCCTCCGAACTCGTCGCCGCGGCATACCGGTTCACCCCCGACCGCGAGATGGTCATGCGCGTCCGCTGGCAGTACGAGGCCCTGCGGATCCTGGTCTACGACCAGCATCCGGCCCACTCCGCACCCGCCGCGGCCGAGGAATGCCGCGACCGCCGCAGCCGCAGCATGTGGCTGCTGGCCGCGGCGGTCGACTCGCACGGCGGCGACTGGGGACTCACCCCCGTCCTCACTCCCGGCGGCGGCACCAAGTCCTGGGCGTTGCTCCACCGCTAGCGCGGCACCGACGCCACCGACGCGGCACCGACGCCGCCCGCGCCGCACCGCAGGCAGAGCCCCGGCGCCACACCCGCGGCCCTAGGCGCCACATCCGCGGCCGTCGGCACCACATCCGCCGCCCTAGGCGCCACACCCGCGGTCGCCGGCACCGCTAGCGCGGCACCGCCACCGTCCCCCGTACCTCCTCCGCCGTCGTCGGCCGCAGCTCACCGTCGAGCAGCAGCCACCGGGTGATCCCCAGCGACTCCAGGAACGCCACGTCATGGCTCGCCACGACCAACGCCCCCTCGTACGCGTCGAGGGCCGCCGTCAGCTTCCGCACGGACGCCATGTCCAGGTTGTTCGTCGGCTCGTCCAGCATCAGCAGTTGCGGAGCGGGCTCCGCCAGAAGCAGCGCCGCCAGCGTCGCCCGGAACCGCTCCCCGCCGGACAGGGTGCCCACGGCCTGATCGGCCCGCGCGCCCCGGAACAGAAACCGTGCCAGCCTCGCCCTGATCGCGTTCCCCGTCGCCGTGGGCGCGAAGCGGGCCACGTTCTCCACCACACTCAGCCCGTCGTCGAGGACGTCGAGCCGCTGCGGCAGGAAGCGGAGCGGCACCCGCGCCTCCGTCTCGCCCGCGAGCGGCTCCAACTCCCCGGCGATCGTCCGGAGCAGCGTCGTCTTCCCGGCCCCGTTCCGGCCGACGAGCGCGACGCGCTCCGGACCGCGCAGCTCGAACTCGCCCGCGACCCGGGCCCCGTACCGCAGCTCCAGGTCACGGAGGTACAGGACCTCGCGCCCCGGCGGCACCGAGGTGCGGGGCAGTTCGACGCGGATCTCGTCGTCGTCCCGCACCGCCTCCACCGCGGCGTCCAGCCGCTCCCTGGCCTCCGAGAGGCGCTCGGCGTGCAGCGTGCGCTGCTTGCCGGCCGTGACCTGCGCGTCGCGCTTCCGGCCGTTCGCCACGATCTTGGAGGCGACCTTGTTCTCGAAGCTCTTCTGCCCGTACCGCTTGCGCCGGGCCGACTTGACCTGGTTGTCGACCAGTTCCCGCTTCTGGCGCTGCACGTCGGCCTCGGCGACCCGCACCATCCGCTCCGCCGACTCCTGTTCGGCGGCGAGCGCCGTCTCGTACGCGGACCAGTTGCCCCCGTACCAGGTGACGGTGCCGTCGCGCAGGTCGGCGATCTGGTCCACGCGCTCCAGGAGTTCGCGGTCGTGGCTGACCACGACGAGGACCCCGGACCAGTTCTCCACCGCCTCGTACAGCCGGGCGCGGGCGTGCAGGTCAAGGTTGTTGGTCGGTTCGTCGAGCAGCAGGACGTCGGGCCGGGCGAGCAGCAGCGCGGCGAGGCGCAGCAGGACCGACTCGCCGCCCGAGATCTCGCCCACGGTCCGGTCGAGGCCGACGTGTTCGAGCCCGAGCTGGTCGAGGGTGGCCCGGGCCCGCTCCTCCACGTCCCAGTCGTCGGCGAGGACGGTGAAGTGCTCCTCGGCGGGGTCGCCCGCCTCGATGGCGTGCAGGGCCGCCCGCTTCGCGGCGATGCCGAGGATCTCGTCGACGCGGCGCGAGGTGTCCAGGACCAGGTTCTGCGGCAGGTAGCCGAGTTCCCCGGTGACCCGGACCTCCCCGGACGCCGGCGCCAGATCACCGGCGATCAGCTTCAGGAGCGTGGACTTGCCGGAGCCGTTGAGGCCGACGAGCCCGGTGCGGCCGGGGCCGACCGTGAGCCGGAAGTCGTCGAGGACCTCGGTGCCGTCCGGCCAGGAGAAGGAGAGAGCGGAACAGGTGATGAAGGTGGGGTGATGCGCCATGGAGGCCTCCCGGTCGCGTGAGCGTGGAAATGGGGCAACGCGAGAGACACCGGGGCGCGGGCAGTGTGAGGAACGGCTCGTACGCCGAGGTCGAGAACGGCACACGCGGCACAGGGGGCACGCGCGGCTCGGTGTCTCGCAACCTCAGACGAGCAACGTCCTTCTCCGATCGGGTGACGACAAGGTCGGTGTCGACGGTACGACCGGACCGGGGGAGGGGCAAACGATTTACGGGGGCGCTTCCCCTACGGGTGATCGCGGAGCAGCTCCGCCAGATCCTGGTCCCAGTCCAGGTACTGGTGCTCGCGGCCCGCCGGCACCAGGTCCTCCGAGCGTTCGAGGAACCGGCGCAGCTCCGACGTCCGCACGTGGACCATGGCCACACCCTCCGGGGCGTGGAACTCGACCACCGTCCGGTCGTACCCGTACGGACGCAGGCGTACGTCCCCGACGCCGGCCGGCCGCTCGACCCCCTGGACGAGCAGCTCGCGCGCGAACGCCCACGACACCTCGACGCCTTCCAGGGTCGCCGGCGGCGGGAACGCCATGCTCACGGCGTACGGATCCCCGCGGTCGTACCGCAGGGTGGCGGGGACGGTCTCCATACGGGGAGCGGACGCGACCAGACGGGCTTGGAGGCACTGTTCGATGACGGCGGACAAGTCCGGCTCCTCTCACGCGGGCTTCGGATCCTGTGCGTCTCCCCGACACCAGGGCACCTGACACAAGGAAGGACGAGCGGGACGGCCGGAACGTGCACTCGGCCTCCACGTGAGCTGTGTCACGGGTCCGGGTCGCCGCCGTGGCCGTGCCGGGGCCGGGTAGCCGCCGTCAGCGCTCCTCGGCCACGTCGTCGTCCGGTTCGGCGCGCGGTCCCGAGTGGTCGCGGGACGGCCGGTTCCCCGGGGCCCCGCAGCCGCAGAGCATCGCCCGGGTCTCGTGCCGGTCGCCGTACGGCCCCCTGACCAGCAGGTCCCCGCGGAGCACGAGCCGCCCGGAGGGGCTGCGGCGGACGGAGGTGGGGGAGCCGGGGACCTCCGGCGGCCCCTCCGCCGGACACCCCCTGGGAACGCCCGGCGCGGGACGCACCCTGGACGGGGACCGGCCCGGGGCACTAGCTTCCGGCGCCATGACGTCCATGGGGAAGACGAGACGAATGATGTCGGTGGGGCTGATCGGGGCGGCGCTCGCGCTCACCCTCGCGGCACCCGCGCGCGCCGGGGAGACCCCCACGGCGGCGGCCGGCTGGCAGCTGACACCCACCGGCACCGACGCCCGCTTCCGCGGGCTCGCCGCGGTCGACCGGTCCACCGCCTGGGCCGCGGGCTCCCGGGGCACCGTGCTGCGCACCACCGACGGCGGCCGGAGCTGGCGAAACGTGTCGCCGGCCGGTGCGGGCGAGCTGGAGTTCCGTGACGTGGAGGCCTTCGACGCCCGCCGCGCCGTCGTCCTGGCCATCGGCGAGGGCGAGGCCTCGCGGGTGCTGCGCACCGAGGACGGCGGTGCCACCTGGACCGAGTCCTTCCGCAACACCGACCCGCGCGCCTTCTACGACTGCATGACCTTCTTCGACCGCCGGCACGGCCTCGCCATGAGCGACCCGGTCGACGGCAGGTACCGCATCCTCGCCACCCGCGACGGCGGCCGCTCCTGGCAGGTCCTGCCGAGCGCGGGCATGCCCGACGCCCTGCCCGGCGAGGCCGGCTTCGCCGCGAGCGGCCAGTGCCTGGTGTCCTCCGGACCCCGGGACGTCTGGCTCGCGACCGGCGGCGGCGCCACCGCCCGGGTGCTCCACTCCGCCGACCGGGGACTGACCTGGACCGCCACCACCACGCCGATCCCGGCGGGCGACCCGGCCCGGGGAGTCTTCGGACTCGCCTTCCGCGACCGCGCGCACGGCATCGCGGTGGGCGGCGACTACCGCAAGGACCAGCCGTCCCCGCAGGCCGGCGCGGTCACCGACGACGCCGGCCGCACCTGGCGCCCCGCGGCCACGCCGCCCCCCGCCTACCGCTCCGGCGTCGCCTGGCTCCCGCACAGCAGGAGCGCGGCCCTCGCCGTCGGCCCCACCGGCACCGACCTCACCACCGACGGCGGCCGCACCTGGCGGACCGTCGACACCGGCTCGTACGACACGGTGGACTGCACCGCGGACGGCTCCTGCTGGGCCTCGGGCGAGAAGGGCCGCGTCGCCCGACTGGTCACGAAGAACTAGGAAGGAACCGCAAGGACCGGGCAGGACCAGGAAGTCCCGGGCAGGACCAGGAAGTCCCGGGCAGGACCAGGAAGTCCCGGGCAGGACCAGGAAGTTCCGGGAAGGACTAGGAGGGCAGCTGTTCCCGGTACGCGGCGATCCCGTCGGCCGTCTTGGTCGCGTAGAACTCCGTGATCCGGTACGTGCA
Organism: Streptomyces sp. NPDC043176; assembly: GCF_056436715.1. Lineage (NCBI taxonomy): Bacteria > Bacillati > Actinomycetota > Actinomycetes > Kitasatosporales > Streptomycetaceae > Streptomyces > Streptomyces sp. NPDC043176. The sequence continues at coordinate 19,821 of NZ_JBWKCA010000017.1, read as the reverse complement.
CACGCCCTCGACGCTGAACGGGTCGGCCGCCGCGATCCTCTCGATCTCCGCGCGGTCGACCCCGGCGGCCAGGATCACCCCGCCGTCCCGCGGGTTCTTCCGGCCGGACGCGAGGAACACGCCCTCGGCGTAGCGCGCGTCGAGCCACTCGACGTGCGCGTCGAGCAGCGCGTCCACCCGCTCGACGGGAGCGGTGTAGGTCAATTCGAGTACGAACATGATCGCCAGGCTACCCCCGCCCCCGGCGGCCGTTCGGACCGGTACCGCTACGGGGTGCGCGAGATCCGGTACAGGACGTTGGGGCGCAGCGGGCCCTCGGGGGCGGTGGGGTCGTCGAAGTCGTCTGCCGGGGAGCGGGTCATGCCGATCCGGCGCATCACCGCCTGGGAGCGGAGGTTGGTGGCCGTCGTGACGGCGAGGATCTCGGCAAGGCCGAGCGTCTCGAAGCCGTGGGCCAGGACCGCCTGCGCGGCCTCGGTGGCGTAGCCCCTGCCCCAGGCCGAGCGGGCCAGCCGCCAGCCGATCTCCACGCCCTTGAACGGCAGGCCGTCGTCCACCTCGTCCAGACCCGCGAAGCCGGCGAACGCCCCGGTGTCCCGCACCTCGACCGCCAGCCACCCGAAGCCCCGCCGGTCGAAGTCGGCCTCGAAGCGGGCCACGGAAGCGTCGCTCTGCTCACGGGAGAGCAGATCGCCCAGGTGCTCCCGGACCTCGGGATCGGCGTTCATCGCCGCCCACGGTTCCAGGTCGGAGTCACGCCAGCGGCGCAGGACGAGACGGTCGGTACGCAGTTCGGTCATGCCGCCCAGCCAACGCGAGCCGCCCGCCCCGGGCAATTCCTTTTCTCCCGGGGCCCGGGCCCACTCCGCCCGGGCCCACTCCGCCCGGGCCCGCTCCGCCCCGGGCCCGCTCCGCCCCGGGCCCACTCCGCCCCGGGACCCGCTCCGCCCCGGGCTCACACGCCTCGGGCCCCGCTCCCCACCCCGGCCCGACCGGCAGGACAGGCCCTAGGCTGAACCCATCATGACGATCATCGGGATTCCGGCGGGCTGGCCCGCCGACGAGGGCGCCGCGCGGGACGTGCAGCGGGAGTTGCGGGCCCGGCTCGTGCTCGGGGAGAGCGGGCCGGTGCCGGGGGAGGGGCACGTCACCGGGCTCGACGTGGCCTACGACGACGAGCGGGACCTCGTCGCCGCCGCGGCCGTCGTGCTCGACGCGCGGACCCTGGAGGTGGTGGAGGAGGCCACGGCGGTCGGCCGCGTCTCCTTCCCGTACGTCCCCGGCCTCCTCGCCTTCCGGGAGATCCCCACCGTCCTCGCCGCGCTGGGCGAGCTCACCGCGGACCCGGGCCTCCTGGTCTGCGACGGCTACGGCCTCGCCCACCCCCGCCGCTTCGGCCTCGCCAGCCACCTCGGGGTGCTCACCGGACGGCCGTCCATCGGCGTCGCCAAGAACCCCTTCGCCTTCACCTACGAGCAACCGGGCGGCGCGCGCGGCGACTTCGCCCCGCTGCTCGCCGACGGGGAGGAGGTCGGCAGGGCGCTGCGCACCCAGGCCGGGGTCAAGCCCGTCTACGTCTCCGTGGGCCACCGCGTCTCCCTCGACAACGCCTGCGCCCACACCCTGCTCCTCTCCCCGCGCTACCGCGTGCCCGAGACCACCCGCCACGCCGACTCGCTCTGCCGCATGGCGCTCAAGGAGGCGCGGGGTCGCTCGGGTCCGTCTGAGTACCCCGGGTGAGTAGCCGTACGGATGCCCGTTGTCAGACCCCCGCGGCAGAGTGGGGGTCATGACAGCTCGCGTTCCCGCACCCCGTGGTCTCTCCGTGGCCCTCGCCGTCGGCGGCGTCTCCGCCCTCGCCTGGGCCTGCGCCATCCTGTACGTCCTCGCGGACTGGACGCTCGGATGACCGCCCGCCCGCGCCGTGCCGCCCGTCCCCGCCTCCCGGCCGGAAAGTAGCGCCGGGGAGAGGTTCCCGGACGGGGCCCGGATCGCGCCTCGGCACGGTCAGCCCCGGTGGGCCACCCGGAAGCGGATGCCGGCCGCGCGCAGCCGGTCGGTGAGCGCGTCGCCCATGGCCACCGCCGTCGTCACCTGCCCGGCGGTCTTCGGCAGCGGGTCGAAGGCGAGGCAGAGGGCCGATTCGGCGAGCATCTTGGCCGTCTCGTCGTACCCGGGGTCACCGCCCGACACCTCGGTGAAGACCCGTCGCCCGCCGCCCTCGCCGACGAAGCGGACCGAGAACCAGCTGCGGGCGCGCCGCTCGGCCGAAGGCCCCTCGCCCGCCGAGTAACGCTCCATCAGCCATCCCCGTACCGAGGGAAGTTGGGCGGCGGCGACGCTCGCGCCGACGGCGGCCGCGCCACCGAGGGCCATCGGCAGCGTCTTCACGGAGGCGTAGTGCCGGTAGCGGAAGTCCGGCCCGTACCGCTCCAGGCCCGCGGCGGAGCGCGCCACGATCTGCGGGTCGAGGGTCGGCAGCGGGAGCGCCCAGGTGCCGGTCTCCGTGCTGAACCGCGGTCCGCCCAGCGGCGCGCGGGCCCGGCGTCCGACCAGGCGCGGCTCGTGCAGGTGCCGCTCGTGGGCGGCCCGCAGGATCTCCCGGCCCCGGCCCATCGCGGTGAGCGCGGAGGCGAAGGTGCCGCCGGAGAAGGCGGCGCCGGCCCGGACGAAGCCGTCGACGCGGAGCGGCACGTCCTCGGGGAGCTGCTGAACCGTGAAGTACACGCCCAGGTCGTGGGGGACGGAGTCGAAGCCGCAGGCGTGCACGATCCGGGCGCCGGTCTCCCGGGCGCGCGCGTCGTGCCGCACGTAGGTCAGGTCGACGAACTCGGCCTCGCCGGTGAGGTCCACACAGTCCGTGCCGGCCTCCGCGCAGGCGGCGACGAGCCCGTCGCCGTACCAGACGTAGGGCCCGACCGTGGTGGCCACGACCCGGGTGGACTCGGCGAGGTCGCGCAGCGAGTCCGGGTCGTCGGCGTCGGCGACGACGAGCGGCAGCCCGGCGCAGTGCGGCCACCGTGCGGCGAGCCGGTCCCGGAGGGCGGCGAGCGCCGACCGGTTGCGGCCGGCGAGCGCCCAGCGGCACCGTGCCGGAGCGTTCCCGGCCAGATACTCCGCCGTGAGCTCGCCGACGAACCCGGTCGCCCCGAAGAGGACCACGTCGTACGGCCTCTCCCCGTCCGCCGCCGTAGCGCCCTCCGCTTCCACCGCGTCCGAAGGCCTCTCCGCGTCCGCCGCCGTACCGTCCGTCGCCGTACCGTCCGCCGCCGTACCGTCCGCCGGCTCCGCCGCCGAACCGGCCTCCGCCGCGTCCGGAGACTTCTCCCCGGCCGCCGCCGTGGCGCCCGCCGGTTCGACCGCGTCCGAAGGCCTCCCCCCGGCCTCGCGTCCGGTGCCCGCCCCTGTGTCCATGCCTGCCCTCGTCTCGGCCGTGCCGCGCCGCCGCGCGCGGTCGTCGTCGGCGGAGGATAGCGGAAGTCGGCGGTGCGCCGATTTCCAAGCGCTTGCTCGGCTCAGGGGCTTGTGCCGAGTGGAACACGTTCCTAGCATCTCCGGTGTTACATCATTGGTGTCACACACTCCTGGGGGTTCGATGAGCACGACGCACACCGCCGGGAACGGCCCGCTCACCGGCGTACGCGTGGTCGAACTCGCCGGCATCGGCCCCGGGCCCTTCGCCGCCATGCTCCTGGCCGACCTCGGTGCCGACGTCGTCCGCGTCGACCGCCCCGGCGGCGCCGGACTCGGCATCGACCCGGCGCGCGACCTCACCAACCGCAACAAGCGCTCCGTCCTCGTCGACCTCAAGGCCGAGGACGGACCCGCCACCGTGCTGGACCTCGTCGAACGCGCCGACATCCTCATCGAGGGCTACCGTCCCGGCGTGGCCGAACGCCTCGGCGTCGGCCCCGAGCCCTGCCTCGCCCGCAACCCGCGCCTCGTCTACGGCCGGATGACCGGCTGGGGCCAGGACGGACCGCTCGCCCCCACCGCAGGCCACGACATCGGGTACATCGCGATCACCGGCGCCCTCGGCATGATCGGCCCCGACCCGGACGGCCCGCCGACCGTCCCCGCCAACCTCGTGGGCGACTACGCGGGCGGCTCCCTCTACCTCGTCATCGGCGTCCTCGCCGCCCTCCAGCACGCGCGGGCCCACGGCGAGGGCCAGGTCGTCGACGCCGCGATCGTCGACGGCACCGCCCACCTCACCACGATGATCCACGCGATGCTCGCGGCCGGCGGCTGGCAGGACCGCCGGGGCGTCAACCTCCTCGACGGCGGCTGCCCCTTCTACGGCGTGTACGAGACCTCCGACGGCGGCCACATGGCGGTCGGCGCCCTGGAGGAGCGGTTCTACGCCGAGTTCGTCCGCCTCCTCGGCGTCGAGGACGCCGCCCCCGCCCGCCGCGACCTCGCCCGCTGGCCCGAACTGCGCAAGGCCGTCGCCGACCGCTTCCGGAGCCGTACCCGCGAGGAGTGGACAGCCGTCTTCGACGGCACCGACGCCTGCGTCGCCCCCGTCCTCTCCCTCCGCGAGGCACCCGCCCACCCGCACCTGACCGCCCGCGCCACCTTCACCGAGCGGGACGGCATCGCCCAGCCCGCCCCCGCGCCCCGCTTCTCCGCCACCCCCGGCACCCTGCGCACGGGCCCCGCCCTCCCCGGCGCCCACACCGCCGACGTCGCCCGCGACTGGGCCGTACCCGCGCTCGACAGCCCGACCGAGACCCAGGAGACCGAAGCATGAAGCGCCAGCTCTACACCGCCGACCACGAGGCCTTCCGGGCGGTCGTCCGCACCTTCCTGGAGAAGGAGGTGCTGCCCCACTACGCGCAGTGGGAGAAGGACGGCATCGTCTCCCGCGAGGTCTGGCTCGCCGCCGGACGACAGGGACTGCTCGGCCTCGCCGTCGACGAGGAGTACGGCGGCGGCGGCAACCCCGACTTCCGCTACGGCGCCGTCCTCGCCGAGGAGTTCACCCGCGCCGGTGCCCCCGGCCTCGCCATCGGCCTGCACAACGACATCATCGGCCCGTACCTCACCTCGCTCGCCACCGACGAGCAGAAGCGGCGCTGGCTGCCCGGCTTCTGCTCCGGCGAGATCGTCACGGCCATCGCCATGACGGAACCCGGCGCGGGCTCGGACCTCCAGGGCATCCGCACGACCGCCGAGGACCACGGCGACCACTGGATCCTCAACGGCTCCAAGACCTTCATCTCCAACGGCATCCTCGCCGACCTCGTCGTCGTCGTCGCCCGCACCACCCCCGAGGGCGGCGCCCACGGCCTCTCCCTGCTCGTCGTCGAGCGCGGCGCGGAGGGCTTCGAGCGCGGCCGCAACCTCGACAAGATCGGCCAGAAGTCGCAGGACACCGCCGAGCTGTTCTTCACCGACGTCCGCGTCCCCAAGGAGAACCTGCTCGGCGAGTTCAACGGCGCCTTCGTCCACCTGATGACCAACCTCGCCCAGGAACGCCTCGCCATCGCCGTCGCCGGCATCGCGGCCGCCGAGCACCTCCTGGAGATCACCACCCGGTACGTCAAGGAACGCGAGGCCTTCGGCCGTCCGCTCGCCAGGCTCCAGCACGTCCGCTTCGAGATCGCCGAGATGGCCACCGAGTGCGCCGTCACCCGGACCTTCGTCGACCGCTGCATCGAGGAGCACGCCGCGGGCGCCCTCGACGCCGTCCACGCCTCCATGGCCAAGTGGTGGGCGACCGAACTCCAGAAGCGCGTCGCCGACCGCTGCCTGCAACTGCACGGCGGATACGGCTACATGAGCGAATTCCCGGTCGCCCGCGCCTACACCGACGGCCGCATCCAGACCATCTACGGCGGCACCACCGAGATCATGAAGGAGATCATCGGCCGTTCCCTCCTCGGCTGACCTCCCGCCGCCCGTCTTCTCCCACCCTCATCGCGAAAGGCTTCCCGTGAGCACCGAAGCGTACGTGTACGACGCGATCCGCACCCCGCGCGGACGCGGCAAGGCCAACGGCTCCCTGCACGGCACCAAGCCGATCGACCTGGTCGTCGGCCTCATCCGCGAGATCCAGTCCCGCAACCCCGGCCTCGACCCGGCCGCCATCGACGACATCGTCCTCGGCGTCGTCGGCCCCGTCGGCGACCAGGGCTCGGACATCGCCCGGATCGCGGCCATCGCCGCCGGCCTGCCCGACACCGTCGCCGGCGTCCAGGAGAACCGCTTCTGTGCCTCCGGCCTCGAAGCGGTCAACATGGCCGCTATGAAGGTCCGCTCCGGCTGGGAGGACCTCGTCCTCGCCGGCGGCGTCGAGTCCATGTCCCGGGTGCCGATGGCCTCCGACGGCGGCGCCTGGTTCGCCGACCCGATGACCAACCTGGAGACCAACTTCGTCCCGCAGGGCATCGGCGCCGACCTCATCGCCACCATCGAGGGCTTCACCCGCCGCGACGTCGACGAGTACGCCGAGCTCTCCCAGGAGCGCGCCGCCGCGGCCTGGAAGGACGGCCGCTTCGCCCGCTCCGTCGTCCCCGTCCGCGACCGCAGCGGCCTCGTCGTCCTCGACCACGACGAGCACCTGCGCCCCGGCACCACCGCCGACTCCCTCGCCCGCCTCAAGCCCTCCTTCGCGGACATCGGCGAACTGGGCGGCTTCGACGCGGTCGCGCTGCAGAAGTACCACTGGGTCGAGGAGATCGACCACGTCCACCACGCGGGCAACTCCTCCGGCATCGTCGACGGCGCCTCCCTCGTCGCCATCGGCTCCAAGGAGGTCGGCGAGCGGTACGGTCTGACCCCGCGCGCCCGGATCGTCTCGGCCGCCGTCTCCGGCTCCGAGCCGACCATCATGCTCACCGGCCCCGCCCCGGCCACCCGCAAGGCCCTCGCCAAGGCCGGCCTCACCATCGACGACATCGACCTGATCGAGATCAACGAGGCCTTCGCCGCCGTCGTCCTGCGCTTCGTGAAGGACATGGGCACCACCCTGGACAAGGTCAACGTCAACGGCGGCGCCATCGCGCTCGGCCACCCGCTCGGCGCCACCGGCGCGATGATCCTCGGCACCCTCGTCGACGAGCTGGAGCGCCAGGACAAGCGCTACGGCCTCGCCACCCTCTGCGTGGGCGGCGGCATGGGCATCGCCACCGTCATCGAGCGCGTCTGACCGTCCCGTCCGCACCCCTCTTACGGAGAAGCAGAGCCATGAGCGAGAGCACCACCATCCGCTGGGAACAGGACGCGACCGGGATCGTCACCCTCGTCCTCGACGACCCCGCCCAGTCCGCCAACACCATGAACCAGGCCTTCCGGGCCTCGATCACCGCCATCGCCGACCGGGTGGAGGCCGAGAAGGACTCCATCCGCGGGATCATCTACACCTCCGCGAAGAAGACGTTCTTCGCCGGCGGCGACCTCAAGGACATGATCAAGGCGGGCCCCGAGCACGCCAAGGACATCTTCGACTCGGCCCTGGAGATCAAGAACGCCCTGCGGCGCATCGAGACCCTCGGCAAGCCCGTCGTCGCCGCCATCAACGGCGCCGCCCTCGGCGGCGGCTACGAGATCGCCCTCGCCTCCCACCACCGCGTCGCCCTCGACGCCCCCGGCTCCAAGATCGGCCTGCCCGAGGTCACCCTCGGGCTGCTCCCGGGCGGCGGCGGCGTCGCCCGCACCGTACGCCTCATGGGCATCACCGACGCCCTGCTCAAGGTGCTGCTCCAGGGCACCCAGTACAACCCGGGGCGCGCCCTCGACAACGGCCTCGTGCACGAGGTCGCGGCCACCCCCGAGGAGATGATGGCCAAGGCCATCGCCTTCATCGACGCGCACCCCGAGTCCCGCCAGCCCTGGGACGTCCCGGGCCACCGGATCCCCGGCGGCACCCCGTCGAACCCGAAGTTCGCCGCCAACCTGCCGGCCTTCCCGGCCAACCTGCGCAAGCAGCTGAACGGCGCGCCCTACCCGGCGCCCCGCGCCATCATGGCCGCCGCCGTCGAGGGCTCCCAGGTCGACTTCGAGACCGCGCTCACCATCGAGAGCCGCTACTTCACCGAGCTGGTCATCGGCCAGACCGCGAAGAACATGATCCAGGCCTTCTTCTTCGACCTCCAGGCCGTGAACTCGGGCGCGAGCCGCCCCAAGGGCGTGGAGAGGCGCCAGGTCCGCAAGGTCGCCGTGCTCGGCGCGGGCATGATGGGCGCCGGCATCGCGTACTCCTGCGCCCGCGCCGGCATCGACGTCGTCCTCAAGGACGTCTCGGCCGAGTCCGCCGCGAAAGGCAAGGCGTACTCCGAGAAGCTGTGCGCCAAGGCCGTGTCGCGCGGCCGCACCACCCAGGAGAAGGCCGACGCGCTCCTCGCCCGGATCACCCCCACCGGCGACGTCGCCGACCTGGCGGGCTGCGACGCGGTCATCGAGGCGGTCTTCGAGGACACCGCGCTCAAGCACAAGGTCTTCCAGGAGATCCAGCACGTCGTCGCCCCCGACGCCCTCCTGTGCTCCAACACCTCCACCCTGCCGATCTCCGTCCTCGCCGAGGGCGTCGAGCGCCGGACCGACTTCATCGGCCTGCACTTCTTCTCGCCCGTCGACAAGATGCCGCTCGTCGAGATCATCAAGGGCGAGCGGACCGGTGACGAGGCGCTGGCCCGCGCCTTCGACCTGGTCCGGCAGATCAACAAGACCCCGATCGTCGTGAACGACTCGCGCGGCTTCTTCACCTCCCGGGTGATCGGCCACTTCATCAACGAGGGCGTCGCCATGGTCGGCGAGGGCATCGAGCCCGCCTCGATCGAGCAGGCCGCGGCCCAGGCCGGCTACCCGGCGAAGGTCCTCTCCCTCATGGACGAACTGACCCTCACCCTGCCGCGCAAGATCCGCAACGAGACGAGGAAGGCCATCGAGGACGAGGGCGGCACCTGGGTCACGCACCCCGGCGAGGCCGTCATCGACCGCATGGTCGACGAGTTCGGCCGCCCCGGCCGCAGCGGCGGCGCCGGCTTCTACGAGTACGGCGAGGACGGCAAGCGCGGCAGGCTCTGGCCGGGCCTGCGGGAGCACTTCACGAAGCCCGGCCACGGGATCCCGTTCCGCGACATGCAGGAACGGATGCTGTTCTCCGAGGCCCTCGACACCGTCCGCCTCCTGGAGGAGGGCGTCCTCACCTCCGTCGCCGACGCCAACATCGGCTCCATCATGGGCATCGGCTTCCCCGCCTGGACCGGCGGCATCCTCCAGTACGTCAACGGCTACGAAGGCGGCCTCCCCGGCTTCGTGGCCCGCGCCCACGAGCTCGCAGCCACCTACGGCGACCGCTTCACCCCGCCGGCCCTCCTCGTCGAGAAGGCCGAGCGAGGCGAGACCTTCACCGACTCCTGACCGCGGCGCGCGCCCGGTGCCCGGCCCTGAACGGACCGGCTCCGGGCGAGGCCTCCACTGGTCCCTGACGCGAGCCCCTGGGCCCCCGGCCCCTGGGCCCCCGGCCCCTGGGCCCCCGGCCCCGGGCCCCCGCCCTGGGCCCCGCCACGCCCCGAACCCCCGGCCACGAGCCCCTGGCCGCCGGCCGGGCCCCTCGCCGGCTCCTGACGCGAGCCCGTGAGTTCCCGGCCGGACCTCACCGGCTCCTGAACGCCGTCCTCAGCTCCTCGCTCAGCGAGCGCTGGAACGCCGTGACGAGGGCCTGGACCACCATCGGCTGCATGTGCGCCGAGAGCGACCTCATCGCGCTCAGGTGGTCCGGGTCCTCCCCGCTCTCCCGGTACGGGTTCCACACCTGCTCCTGGAACAGCCGGGAGAGCTCCTGCGCGGCCGCGCGCGCGTGCTCCAGGAGCACGGTCCGCGAGGCCAGGATCGTCTCGTGCTCGATCGGCACGTCGAGCAGCTCCACGCCCAGCCGGAGCAGCGACCCGTCGAGCCGGTACGTGTCGGCCTCGTCGGTCCGGTCCAGCACCCCCATCGCCGCCAGCCGCTCCACGTCCCGCTCCGCCAGGGCCCGACCGGCCCGCCGCTCCAGCTCCCGCCGCGTGATCGTCTCCGCCGACTCCGGCGCCCACGAGGCCACCAGCGCCCGGTGGATCGCCAGGTCCTGCGCACTCAGGTCGGCCGGCAGCTGCTCCAGATACCGCTCGATCGCCGCCAGCGTCATCCCCTGCCGCTGCAACTCCTCGATCAACGCCAGCCGCGACACGTGGTCCGGCCCGTAGTGCCCCACCCTCCGCGCCCCGATTACCGGCGGCGGCAACAACCCCCGCGTCCCGTAGAACCGCACGGTCCGCACCGTCACCCCGGCCCGCGCCGCCAGCTCGTCCACGGTGTACACCGGCTCCTGCGCGCCGCTCGCCTGCTCCATGGTTCAACAGTATTGCTGTCTCACCAGCCGTGTAAAAGAGCGCGGCGACTGTCAGTGGCGGGTCGTAGCGTGATCGTCATGAACGGGATCACGTACGTCCGGGGGGACGCGACCGCACCGCACGGCAAGGGCGTCAAGATCGTCGCGCACGTGTGCAACGACCTCGGGGGCTGGGGCAAGGGCTTCGTCCTGGCGATCTCGCGGCGCTGGCCGGAACCGGAGACGGCCTACCGGCGCTGGCACCGCGAGCGGGCGCGGAACGACTTCGGCCTCGGTGCGGCCCAGTTCGTCCAGGTCGAGCCGTACGTCTGGGTGGCCAACCTGGTCGGACAGCGGGGGATGCGGACGGGACGGAGCAGCGGCGTGCCCGTGCGGTACGAGGCGATCGACGCCGCCCTCGGACCGCTCGGGGACAGGGCGGCGGAACTCGGTGCGTCCGTGCACATGCCGCGCATCGGCTGCGGGCTCGCCGGCGGGTCCTGGGAGAAGGTCGAGCCGCTCGTCCTCCGGCGGTTGGTGGACCGGGGGATACCGGTCACCGTGTACGACTTCGGCGGGTAAGGGACGCTGGGGCGGGCTGTCGTAGGCGCGCCCGGCAGGGCGGGTTAGAGTCGGCCGCTGATCGTGTAGGGGCAGGGAGCGGGGGAGAGGGATGTACACGCAACTCAGGGAGACGGCGGACGAGTTGGCCGTGGTCCTGTGGCGGGAGCACACCGTGTACCGGGAGCGGGGTGGCGGGATGGTGATCCGGGGCGAGCACGTGCGCCGGTGGATCAGCCTCGCGCCGACCGGGGGCAAGGACAGGGCGTTGCTGAGGGCGGGGCGGATCCTGGACGGGGGGACGACGGCGCCGGCGCGTACGGAGGTGGTCGTGGACCTGACCGCCGGGACGGCGGAGCTCGCGGCGGTGTGCCGCCGGCTGCTCGCCGACGTGGCGGCGGCCGCGGAGCCCGCCGCGGGGCCGTCCCGGGCGGGGCGGCCCGGCAGGCCGGAGGAGCGCGCGAGGCCGGGCCGGGCGGCACGCGCCGCCCGGCCCGGCCGCGGGCCCCGGAAGGAGCGGCACACGGGTGCCGGCTCCTGGGTGGTCCTGCTCTGTGTCGCCGGGGTGGTCGGGGTGTGGCTCTACAGCGTCTTCGGGCGGTACCCCTACTGAAGGGGCCCGGTCAGAAGCCGGTGACGGGGTAGTGGTCGGAGAGGTTGGTGTAGGTGTACCGCGTGCCCCAGCTGGAGACCGTCCACGGCGCGCTCTGCTCCAGGACGACGTTGTTGGTCCAGCCTGCGGGGCGCGCGTTCCCGGCCCGGTAGAGGACGTGGTCGAGGTCCTCGCGCGGGTCGTCCGGGTAGCGCTCGGAGGCGATCGAGTTCAGCTCGGTGTCGAAGGAGTACGGGTGGCCGGTGCGGGCGTCGGCCCCGGCCAGCCCCGCGTCGGCGAGCATCGTGCCGTACTCGGGGGTGCGCGAGTCGACGTTCATGTCGCCGGCGACGATCACCTGCTCGTTCGCCGGGATGTTCTTGGCGTCGAGGAAGGCGTCGAGCGCCTTGAACTGGCGGCTGCGCATCTGCGCCGCCTCGCCCGCCGAGCATCCGGGGTCGGTGGACTGGGCGTGCGTGCCGACGACGTGGACCCGGCTGCCGGCGACGTCGAGGACGGCGTAGGCGAAGCCCTTGTTCGACCACCAGTCGGCGCCGCACGCGTCCTTGTAGACGTACTGCTCCTTGCGGACGATCGGCCACTTGCTGAGGATCGTCACCCCGCCGTCCTCGGGGGTCGTCGTGGAGTACGCCCCGCCGGTCGCGTCCCAGCCGGTCTTGCTGCGGCCCACGACGGGCGTCTGGTAGGGGTACCGCGCGGAGGCGTTCGCCTTGAGGGCGTCCGACGCGGAGTTGTCGAAGGCCTCCTGGATCACGACGACGTCCTGCCCCTGGAAGAAGGGGGCGGCGGGGATCGCCGCCGCCCGGTGGTCCTGGCCCCAGTTCGGGTAGAGCGTCTTGGAGAAGAGGAACGTGTTGTAGGTGAGGACCTTCAGCCGGGGGGCCTCGGCCGCCGCGGAGGTGGCGGACGCGGCCGGGGCGGCGGCCGCCAGGGTGGCGGCGGCGAGCGCGAGGGAGAAGGCGGCACCGGGGACGCGACGGAACGCGGCGATCGACACGTGAACTCCTGTGGAGACGTGGGGGGTTGGACTGGCGCCGCACATACAATCAGTCGCGGTTACCTTCCGGTAGCCTTTGGATGCCGGGAATCTGGCCGAGCGAGCACGATCACGCCAACTCTCCTCCCGGTGTCGAAATTGTCCTTGTTTGAACCAGGTAGAATGCGCGCATGACCCTCGCGAACTCGCAGATCTTCAAGACGGACCTCGGTCCCCTCAACCCCGTCTGGGCCGAGCTCATCCTCGGCCTCGTGGTGTTCGGACTGACCTTCCTCATCCTGGCGAAGGGCGTCCTGCCGAAGATCAAGCGGACCCTCGAGGAGCGCGAGGACGCCATCGAGGGCGGCACCGACCGTGCCGACGACCTGCGCGCCGAGGCCACGCGGATCCGTGAGCAGTACGAGGCGGAGCTCGCCGAGGCCCGCCACGACGCCGCGCGCATCCGCTCCCGCGCCACCGAGGAGGGCTCGGCCGCCATCGCCGCCGCCCGCGCCGAGGGCATCGCCGAGCGCGACGCCATCGTCGCCGCCGGCGCCGAGAAGATCGCCGCCGAGCGCGCCGCCGCCGAGCGCGAGCTCACCGCGGACGTCGACGCCTGGGCCCACGCCCTCGCCGCCCGCATCGTCGGCGAGCCGGTCGGCGCCGACCGCGGCTGACCCGTACACCCCGCAGAGGGGCCGTCGCCCGGCCGCGAGAGCCCGGGCGACGGCCCCTTCGTCGTGGGTGGCAGCCTGGAACAGAGGAGGAGAGGGACCATGACGACCGGGACGCGCCCCGACCGGACCCCGGCCGACGACCCGGCACCGCCGCCCGTCGGCGGGGTGCTGTGGACCGTCGCCGGCGACGTCCGGGCACTCCTCATGCTGCCCGCCGCCCTCGCCATGCAGGTCGCCCACCCCGCGATCGGCGCCGGCGTCGACGAGCACTCCGTCTTCCGCACCGACCCCTGGGGCCGCGGCGAGCGCTCCCTGCGCTCGGTCCAGCTGTGGATCTACGGAGGCGAGGAGGCCGCGCGGGAGGGCCGCCGGCTCCGGGAACTGCACCGCGACATCCAGGGCACCGACGCCCACGGACGCCGCTACCACGCCCTCACCCCGGCCTACTACTCCTGGGTGCACGCGACGGGATTCCCCGTCTACCTGCGCGGTCTCGGCCTCCTCGCCCGCCCCCTCACCGAGGCGCAGCAGCGGCAGCTGTACGCCGAGTGGCTCCAGGTCGGCCGGGTCCTCGGCATCCACGACCGGGACATGCCGCAGACGGTCGAGGAGTTCTGGCCGTACTACCGCAAGGTCCTCGCCGACGAGCTGGAGGCGACCGTCGTCGTACGGGAGCTGCTGGACACCGACCTCCCGGTGCCCGCCCCGGACCGCGGCCCGCTGCCCGTCCGGCTCGCGCTCCGGCTCCTCTGGCCCGTGCTGCGCCGACCGTTCCTGCGGCTGCGCGCCTTCCTCACCGTCGGCCTGATGCCGGCGGACGCCAGGGAGGCCATCGGCCTGGAGTGGACCGATGCCCAGGAGCGGACCCTGCGCCGGTACGCCCGGATCATCCGGGCCGTCGTCCCCGTCCTGCCCGAACGGCTCCGCTACCTGCCCCTGGCCAGGAAGGCGCGCGAGGCCGCCCGCAGCGCCGCGCGCTGACGGACGGCCCCGGTCACGGCAGGGCTCAGTGGCCGCCGTGCTCGTCCCGCTCGTGGACCGTGTCCGTCGCGGCGATCTTCTTCCACGACTTCGGCTGCACGGGCTTCCCGGCCCGGCCCGCCTTGCCGGTGGCGGACGGCGACGCCGCGAGCGCGCCCGACCCGGCCTCCGCGCCGGACGCGGCCGCCGTCGGGGCGGACGGCTTCGACGGCTGGTACAGCCAGGTGTCGAAGAGCGCCGCCAGCGGCTTGCCGGAGATCCGCTCGGCGTACCGCACGAAGTCGCCGACCCGCGCGTTGCCGTAGGCGAACTCCTGCGGCCAGCCCTTCAGGACCGCGAAGAAGTCCTCGTCGCCGATCTCGTTGCGCAGCGCCTGGAGCGCCAGCGCGCCCCGGTCGTAGACGGCGGTGTGGAACTGGTTCTCCGGGCCCGGGTCGCCCGGCTTGACCGTCCAGAACGGGTCGTCGGCCGGCCGGACGGCGTACACGTAGTCCGCCAGCTCCTGCGCCGTGCCCTCGCCCTCCTTCTCCGACCAGAGCCACTGGCCGTAGCGGGCGAAGCCCTCGTTGACCCAGATGTCCTTCCAGTCGCGGACGGACACGCTGTCGCCGTACCACTGGTGCGCCAGCTCGTGCACGACCACCGACACGTTCGCGCCGTTGGCGAACTGCCGGGGGCTGTAGAACGGTCGGGTCTGCGTCTCCAGCGCGAAGCCGCTGGTCACGTTGGGCACGTAACCGCCGAGGGAGTTGAACGGGTAGGGACCGAAGACCGATTCCAGCCACTCGGCGACCTCGGTCGTGCGCTCGATCGAGGCGCGCGCCGCGCCCGCGTTGTCGCCGAGGTCCTTGCTGTAGGCGTTGAGGACGGGCAGCCCGTTCGCGGTCTTGTCCGTCGTGATGTCGAACTTCCCGACGGCCAGAGTGGCCAGATAGGTCGCCTGCGGCTTGTTGGAGCGCCAGTTGTAGCGGGTCCAGCCCAGCCGTGAGGACTGCGACTGCAGCACGCCGTTGCTGATGGCCTGGTGGCCGTCCGGCACCGAGACGGAGACGTCGAAGGTGGCCTTGTCCAGCGGGTGGTCGTTGGACGGGAACCACCAGACGGCCGAGTCCGGCTCCTGCGCGGCGACGGCGCCGTCCGGGGTGCGGGCCCAGGCGGACCAGCCGTCGATCTTGAACTCGGAGGGCTTGCCCGCGTAGCGGACGACGACCGTCACCGCCTTCCCCTTCTCCAGCGGGGTGGCCGGGGTGACCTCCAGCTCGTGGTCGCCCGAGGTGGCGAACCGCGCGATCCGGCCGTTGACCCGGACCTCGCTGACCTTCAGTCCGAGGTCGAGGTTGAAGCGGGACAGGTTCTGCCCGGTGGTGGCGAGGATCGTCGCCGTGCCCTCCAGGAGGTCCGTCGCCGGCTGGTACTTCAGGCGCAGGTCGTAGTGGGAGACGTCGTATCCGCCGTTGCCGCTGGCGGGGTAGTACGAGTCCCCGATGCCGGCCGCACCAGGAGTGAAGTCGGCCGCCGATGCCGGGATCGCCAGCAGCAAGGAGGCCGCGAGGGCGCTCGGAACGGTGATTCTGCGATGCACGGGTGCTCCAAGTCATAAGAAACGTAGGACGCGTGGGTGGCGTCGGGTCCTTGGCGACGACACTATTCAGCGTCCCGACGCACCGTCACGTCCAGTGGACCCCCTGTCACACGATCGCCATTCGGCCGACATGAACCCTCCGCCACCCCATTCCCTCCGGCACTCTTTTGCACGGGAGTCGACCGGGGTACGTTCCGGCGCATGCCGATGCGAAAGCGGAGAACCCGCGGAGCCCGACTGTCGTACGGAACCCTCGTGGCCACGGCCGCCCTGTTCGCGACCCTGGTCACTCCCGCCGCCGCGGGGCCCGGGCCCGTCGCGGCGACCGCCCCCGGCGGAGCGTCGGCGACGCAGGCGGCCCCGTCCGCACCCGCCGTACGCGAGTCCCGGCCCGTCCACTCGTACGCCGACGCCATCCGCGAGGCCGTCTGGGTCGACACCGGCCTCGACGGCGACGGCGACGGGCACGGCGACCGGGTCGCCGTCGACATCGTCCGGCCCCGGGAGACGGCCGCGGCGGGCCGGCGGATCCCGGTCATCATGGACGCCAGCCCGTACTACGCCTGTTGCGGGCGCGGAAACGAGGGCCAGAAGAAGACGTACGACGCCGACGGCAACCCCGTAGGCCTCCCGCTCTTCTACGACAACTACTTCGTCCCGCGCGGCTACGCCTTCGCCGCCGTCGACCTCGCCGGCACCGGCCGCTCCGACGGCTGCGACGACGTCGGCGGCCGCTCCGACGTACAGTCCGCCAAGGCCGTCGTCGACTGGCTGAACGGCCGGGCCCGCGGCTACACGACCCGCACCGGCGCGACCCCGGCCCGCGCCACCGGCTGGAGCACCGGCGACGTCGGCATGATCGGCAAGAGCTGGGACGGCACCGTCGCCAACGGCGTCGCCGCCACCGGCGTCGAGGGGCTGAGGACGATCGTGCCGATCGGTGCGATCTCCTCCTGGTACGACTACTTCCACTCCCAGGGCGCCCCGCTCTACGACGCCAACCCGAGCTGGCTCTCCGCGTACGTGAACAGCCCCGAGGCACAGGCCCGTTGCGGCGCGGTCCAGGACCGGATCACCGCCGCCACCCCGTACAGCGGCGACCGGACCGCCGCCTGGGACGAACGCGACCACGTGAAGGACGCGGCCAAGGTCAGGGCCAGCGTCTTCGTCGTCCACGGACAGCAGGACCTCAACGTCCGCGCCAACCAGTTCGGCCGGTGGTGGGACGCGCTCGCCGCCCACGGCGTCGAGCGGAAGATCTGGCTCTCGCAGACCGGCCACGTCGACCCCTTCGACTTCCGGCGCGCCGACTGGGTCCGCACCCTGCACCGCTGGTTCGACCACTACCTGCTCGGATACGAGAACGGCATCGACCGCGAACCGGTCGCCGACATCGAGCGCGCCCCGGACCGGTGGACCACCGACCGCCAGTGGCCGCCGCGCGCCACCACGGCCACCACCCTGCGGCCCGCGCCCGGCACAGCGAGCGGCGCCGGAGTCCTCGGCCGCGTGCCCGCCGCTCCCGGCTCCACCGCGACCTTCACCGACGACCGGGGCCTCGGCGAACTCGACTGGGCCGCCCGGATCGACACCGCGACCCCCGAGAAGGCCGGCTTCGTCACCCGCCCGCTCTCCCGCGACCTGCGGATCTCCGGCTCGTCCACGGTGACGGTCACCGCCACCCCGACCACCGCCACCGCCCACCTCTCCGCCGTCCTCGTCGACCTCGGCCCCGACACCATCCGCGACTACGCGGCGGCCGGGGAGGGCATCACCACCCTCGCCGGCCGCACCTGCTGGGGCGCGAGCACC
This sequence comes from Streptomyces sp. NPDC043176, assembly GCF_056436715.1. Classification (NCBI taxonomy): domain Bacteria; kingdom Bacillati; phylum Actinomycetota; class Actinomycetes; order Kitasatosporales; family Streptomycetaceae; genus Streptomyces; species Streptomyces sp. NPDC043176. The sequence continues at coordinate 2,304 of NZ_JBWKCA010000017.1, read as the reverse complement.
CCCGGCGACAGCGCCTGCTTCAAGGAGACGGCGGCCCGCACGGCGGACGTCGGGTTCACGGTCGTCAGCCGGGGCTGGGCCGACCTCGGCACCTGGGCCGACCCGGGCCGGGAGCGCCCGCTGACCCCCGGCAGGGCGTACACCCTCACCCTGGACCTCGCCGCCACCGACCACGTCGTCCCGGCGGGACACCGCCTCGCACTGATCGTCGGGGGCACCGACAAGGACCTGCTCGACCCCCCGTCGACCACCCCGACCCTCACCCTCGACCTGGCCCGCACCTGGGCGAGGCTGCCCCTCGTCGGCGGCGCGGGCGCCTTCGCCCGGGCCACGGCCGGACCGGCCCCGGCCCTGCCGTCGGCACCGGCGGCCGTACCGTCCCCGGGCGGCCCCGTGCCGCCGGCCGCCGTGAGCGGACCGCGCCTGCCCGGGCCGGGAGCCGTCCGGTGAGGCTCGGTACCGCGTACCGGAGTTCGCGGCGCGCCCTCGCCCTCGTGGCGGGGGCCGCAGCCCTCGGACTGCCGCTCGTCACCGTGCCCGCCAAAGCGGCGGACAGCGCGCCCGCCCCGCCGCCGCCCCGCACCGGCTTCGAGACGAGCCGGGGGGCCCGCTGGACGAGCGAGGCCGAGGAAGGGGACTTCCTCGCGGCCGTCGACCGGGCGAGCGACCGGCTGTCGGTGCGCGTGATCGGGACGACCGGGCAGGGGCGTCCGCTCCGGCTCGCGACCCTCGGCAGCGGGCACGGCACCACCACCGTGCTGCTCGTCTGCAGCCAGCACGGCGACGAACCCGCGGGCCGCGAAGCCTGCCTGAGCACGGTGCGCGACCTCGCGTACGCCCGGGACCGGGAGACCCGCGCCCTCCTCGCCCGGACGACCGTCCTCGTCGTCCCCACCGCCAACCCCGACGGCCGGGCCGCCGACACCCGGGGCAACGGAGCCGGTGTCGACGTCAACCGCGACCACGTCGCCCTGCGCACCGCCGAGGCGCGCGCCATCGCCGCCGTCCTCCGCGACCGGCGCCCCGAACTCGTCTACGACCTGCACGAGTACGGTGCCACGCCCCGCTACTACGACAAGGACCTGCTGGCCCTCTGGCCCCGCAGCCTCGACGCCGACCCGCGCGTCCACGAGGAGTCGCGGACGCTCTCGGAGGCCTACGTCCGCCCCACGGCCGGACTCGCCGGGTACAGCAGCGGCATCTACGGCATCTGGACCGACCCCGTCACCGGGCAGCCGGTCAAGCAGGTCGCCGGCGACGGCCAGGAACGGATCCTGCGCAACACGGCCGGCATCAAGCACTCCGCCGGTCTCCTCGTCGAGACCCGGGTGGACGCGCTCGACGACGCCGAGGAGCAGGACCCGGCCCGCAACCACCGCAGGCGCGTCGCCACCCAGCACGCGGCGCTGGAGGGAGCCTTCGCCTACGTGAAGGAACGGCGGGGGCCGCTCACCGCCGCCACCGCCGCCGCCCGCCACGCCGGCTTCGCCGACCAGGGACCCGTCCATCTCGGCGGTGCCGACAACGACCCGCCCGAACCCGCGGAGATCATCGCCGACCCGCCGTGCGGCTACCGGTTGTCCGCCGCGCAGTACGCCGAGGTGGGCGACGAGCTCGACCTGCACGGGGTCACCGTCAGGGCGGACGGCGACGGGGTCCTCGTCCCGCTGCGGCAGTCGGAACGCGCCCTCGTCCCGCTGCTCCTGGACGGGCGCGCGACCTATCACCTCGTCAGTGGGAGTCCTGTGGAGGAGTGTTGACGATGGGGTGACCGGTGGCGCCGTGGCGCGATTCCGCTCTTTGCCGAGGTAAAGTTACCGATCGGTACTGACCATGCCTCGAACCGGGCCGTCCGGCCCCGGAGTTGGAGAACCACCATGCACCACACCAAGCCCGCACGCCGCGCCCTCACGGCCCTGCTCGCCACGACGCTGCTCGCCGGGGGCGTGCTGCTCGGCCAGACCGCCACCGCCGCGCCCGCGGCCGCCGGCACCATCACCTGCAACATCTCCAAGCTGCGCGCCGACGCCCACAAGGAGCGCGCCCGCGCCGCCCAGCTCAAGCGCCTCGGCGCCACCGCCGAGGCCCGCAAGGCCTACGCCAGGGCCGACGCCCTGGAGCGCCGCGCCCGGCAGTGCGCCGACGCCGACAACAACAGCAAGCCGCCGCTCTGGAAGTAGGACCCCCGCGGGGGGGGGGGGGGGGGGGGGGGGGGGGGCCGCCCCCGGGGGGGGGGGGGGGGCGGGGGGGGGCGGGGGGGGGGGGGGCGGGGGGCCCCCCCCCGACCTGTTCTTTGGGGGGGGG